>DAORGN010000001.1:0-68394 GCA_035340095.1 Pseudomonadota bacterium
CTGCAAGCCAACCTGGGATGCGTAAGCATTCTGCGCTAATCGCACCGGACATCACAGCGCGCGATAGAAAAACGTGGTGCTGCACAGACCGCCTTGCGGAAACAGCGCATAGTTTGGAATGTCGCCGACACGCTGCCAGCCGAGCCGACTGTAAAGCCTCGCCGCGTCGCTGTCCGTCACCGTATCCAGCACGAGGAGCGTCTTGTTTCGCTTGCGCGCTTCTTCTTCTATCGCGCGGACCAACGCTTCCCCTACGCCACGGCGACGGGCCATGCGGTGGACCTGCATCTTGGCAACATCGGCGCGATGCGGCTGGTTGTCTGGCATGTGAAGAACAAGCTGCACCGTCCCGATGATTTGCTGCGTCGCCAGGTCTTCCGCGATAAGCACCAGCCGTTCAGCCCGCGCGACAGCAGACAGGACCGCTTGCCAAAACGAAAGAGCTCGCTCGTAAGACAGAGGCTGCATAAAACCGATCGAAGCACCGCCGGCCACGCAGTCGAGCGTGACTTCGGCGAGTCCCGATAGGATCGCTGGATCTTGTTCGGCAGAGCGAATGCGAAAAGAGAGTTCCTTTGTCACCGTATTCCTCGTGCGGGGTTCTATGTACCATGCCGCCCATCATGCAATCGGTCCGGTTTGGGATGGGCAACACGCTGGCGTTGGGAATCCTGCTCGGCGGAACGGTGGCGTCGGCGCGCGAGTGCCCTGCGCCCAAGGGATCGAGCCCCGAACTGGCGTCTGTGTTGGCCGAAGATCGAATCCGTTTCCTTGCGCGGACGCTGACCGACACGGCGCGGCGCGAGCGTGACTATGCGATTGGCTGGAGCCTGACCTATGCGGGACTTTCCGCGGCCTCGTGGGTGATGTTGCCGCTGTCGTCGTCCGACGATCCGGGGCAGCTTGTCGAAACGGCATGGAACTCGGGCACGTCCGCGTTTGCCGCGCTGTATGTTCTGTATGCGCCGCTGTCCGCGGTGCGCGCTGTGCACAAATTGAACCAGCGGCTGGCGTCCGCAAATGACGATGTCTGTGCGCAGCTTGCCGAAGCCGAGCGCGTGTTTTTCAAAGTCGCGGACAACCAAAAAGGCGGTCGCGATGCGCTGGCTCACATCGGCAACGTGGCATTTAACGTCGGGCTCGGCTTGGTGCTTGGGTATGCGCTGCATCGGCCAAACGGTGCCGCGATCAGCACGAGCATTGGTGTCGTCATGGGCGAACTGATGATCGCCACCCGTCCGTCCGGCGCGCTGTCTACGCTGGCTGACTATCAAAAAGGCCGCTTGCTTGCTCCCCCAACATCGCCGTCGCTGGCTTTGCCATTCCAGCTTGTGCCGACGCTGCAAAACCAGACATACGGACTTGCGCTGATCGGATCGTTTTGAAACGGGGATTAGGAATCGCGGTGGACGGTGGCGGGTGAAAAGGCGGGCAGACAGACCGCGATGTACTCGGCGCCATTGGGACCCGGCGTGCTGTAACGAACCCACTCGCCTTTGGGAGCCAGGATCGCTTCGCCCGCGTGAACGTCGATGCTGCCTTCCTTGGTCGTCACGGTCAGCGTCCCGGCGAGAACCACGGTGTATTCATCAAACTCGGGAGTCTGTCCGGGTTCGACCCAGCCGCTCGGGCTGCGCATCCGCGCCATGCTGAGCGCGTCGGTCTGCGAATTGACGCGACCAAAGAACTCTTCGATCAGTTTGGGCTTGTTGCCGGCGGCTTCGATGACGGTCGGTTTGCGGATGTGTTTCACCATGACGAAACGGTAGCGTGTTTCGTCGCGGCGGGGCAAAAAAACCCTGTGCTGACTAGCGGGCGGATATGAGCGCGTCGGCGGCGCTTTGGCAGGCTTTTAGAATCGGCGCTGGATAGACACCCATTCCGACGACGAGTAGCAGACAGACGACAATCGTTACGGCCAGCCACGGTTCGACTTGCACCGGTTCGCTGCGGGTGGGCTTTGCCATGTAGGCGGCGCGGGCGACTTGCAGATAGTAAAAAAGACCGACCACTGCGAGCACCGCACCAACGACAACCATCCATCCCAGACCGGCCTGATAGGTGGCCATAAAGACGTACAGCTTGGCCCAGAAACCGATCACAAACGGAATGCCTGCCAGCGACAAAAGGAACATCAGAAGCGAAAGACCCAGCCACGGCGATCGCTTTGCCAGACCGGCAAATCCGTCGAGCGTGTCGTCTCCTTCCTGGTCGGCCACTGCATGCACCACCAGAAAGGCTCCGATGTTGGTCACGGCATAGCCGCACAGATAAAACAGGAGCATCCCCAGCGCATACGCATTTCCGACGCCCAGCGCGAGCAGCATGTAGCCAATCTGGGCGACGCCGGAATAACCGAGGAGCCGCTTCACATTCTTTTGCGGCAGCGCCATCAAGTTGCCCACCGTCATTGTCAGCAGCGACAGACCCAAGATCGCCGGCTGCCACAGCGCTTGCGGCGCCGCTTTTTGTGACAGCACCGTCAGCGTGATAAGGCCTGCCGCTTTGGGGGCCACCGATAGGAACGTCACCATCGGGGTCATCGCACCTTGGTAGGTATCGGGAACCCACATGTGAAACGGCACCGCGCCAATCTTGAAACCCATACCGCCGAGCACGAGCAGCATTCCCATCATCGACAGCGCACTGGGTGGGGCCGCCAGCAGGGCTTCAAGCTGCGTGCTTCCAGCGGAGCCAATGAGAAGTGACAGACCAAACATCGTCACCGTCGTTGATGCCCCGCCGACCAGATACAGCTTCAGACCGGCTTCTGCCCCGCGGCGCAGCACCGCTTGGCGTTTTTCCGGGGTCGATTCTTCGCGTGAAAGCGCCGCGAGAATGTAGAGCGGAATGCCCATCAGCTCGAAGCTGACGACGAGCAAGATCAGGTCACGCACGCCCGGCAGCAGCATCATTCCACAAAGACACATGAGAACCAGGAAGTGATACTCGCCTTGCTTCTTTGTGAAGGTCTGTGACAGCCATTCCTTCCCACCGAGCACGCAGAGCAGCGTCGCAAACAGCAGGATCTGTTTGACCAGCACCGAAAACGCGCTTCCCACGTAGACGCTGCCGATGCTGCCTGTGCCATCGAGCTGGGTCGTCAGGTAGAGCGCAACCGCCAAAAACAGCGCTGTCAGCGTCGACAGGTGTTTCCGCGCGGCGTCCGGCAGATACATGTCCACAAGCAGCAGCAGCAAGGCCGAACCGGCGACAAACAGATCGACCCAGATGGGCTGCAAAAGTTGGAAGCTCATGGAAGCACCCCCACCGGGAGCACAGAGCCCAAGGCCATGCGCAGATAGTTGGTCGTCGTCGGATCAATGAAGTCGAGCAGAAGCCGCGGCCAGATTCCGCACAAAAGCAGCGTGCCACCCAAGATCCAAAGCGGCGCCCATTCGATTTTTCGGACATCGCGCAGATCATGAAAGTGATCGCTTGGACCGTCGCCAAAGAACACCGCACGCGACACCCGCAGCACATACACCGCGGTGACAAACGCTCCGATGACGCCGCAGATCGACCACCACGGACGCGGACTCTGCCAGCCGCCTGCGAACACCAAGAACTCGGCGACAAAACCCGCGGTGCCTGGCAGTCCAAGCGAGGACAGACCCGCCAGCGTGAAGAACGCAGCGACGCCCGGCATCACCGTGGCAAAGCCTCCCATTTTGGCGACTTCGCGGCTGTGGGCTCGTTCATAGATGTGCCCGACCAGTGCGAAGAACAGGCCGGTCATGATGCCGTGCGCGAACATTTGGTAGACCGCGCCGTTCCAGCCCGACTGGGTCAGCGTCGCCGCTCCGAGCATCACCACGCCCATGTGACTGACCGACGAGTAGGCGATGATGTACTTGAGGTCTTTTTGCGACAGCGCTGACATCGCGCCATACACGACGTTTACGACCGCAACACCACCGACGATGGGGGCCCAGAACTGGGCTCCGTCCGGCAGCATCATCATGCCAATCCGCATCACGCCAAACGCGCCCAGCTTCATCAGCACACCCGCGTGGAGCATCGACACTGCCGTCGGTGCAGATGCGTGACCATCGGGCGACCAAGTGTGAAATGGAAACACGCCAGCGAGCGATCCAAAGCCGAGCCAGAACATCACGAACGTCCAGATTTGCAGGCTCTTTGGATAGTGCGCTTTGGCCAGCACCGCCATGTCGAACGTCCCCGCTCCCGACGAAAAGTACAGCGCCAGGAGTCCGACCAGGATAAACGCCGAACCGACCAGCAGCATCAGCGTCAGCTTCATCGCGGCGTATTCGCGCCCGCCGATGTCAAACCACTTCCAGACAAAACGCAGCGGGCCGGCCTCGGTGACTTTGTGGCTCGATCCCCAGATGCCGATGAGCAGATACATCGGCAGCACCGCGATTTCGTAAAACAGGAAGAACACAAACAGGTCTTGCGCGACGAACACGCCGAAGACGCCAGCGACCAGCACGAGCAGCAGCACGAAGAACTCTTTGGGCCGGTCGGCAAGTCCGAAGCTCGCAAGCACACCGGCAAAGATGATGACGCCGGTCAAAATCAGCAGCGAGACACCCCAACCGTCGACGGCCAGCCGCAGATCAATGCCAAGCTGCGGCACCAGTGGATAGACTTCGGAAAGCTGGAAACCGCTCGCTTGCGGATTGTAAAGCTGCGCGACATACAGACTGCCGAGCAGCGACAAAAACGCGCCAAGTGCCGACACAAGACGGATCAGCGTGTGCTGCTTGGGCGGCAGCATCATGACAACAAGCGCAGCGACCATCGGGGCCGCCACAATCAAGGAAAGGATGTGCTCGGTCATCGCAGCACCCCGTAAAGGACAAGCAGAAGCACCCCGCACACCGTCGCCAGCACATAGTCTGTCGCGATGCCGGTCTGGACTCTGCGGATTTTTTGGCCGGACACCACAAAGGCAAGCCCGGTCAGGTTCATGATGCCGTCGATCAGATAGCGATCGATCCAGCCAATCAGCGCTGCAAACGGCAGTGCGACGCGGTGGAATCCCCCTGCATACAGCCGGTCCATGGGTCCGTATTCGACAAGCCGTGCGATGGGGGCGAGCAGGGCAGGGTGTTCATCGCTGCGGCGGTACAGCAGATACGCAAGCCCAAGTCCCAAAAGACCCAGCCCAGCCGCGATGATTCCCGTCGTGCCCAAGTGGAAGTGGTACGCGCTGCCGTATAGCTGTCCAAACATCTTGCCCAAGTACCCAGCAGCGAGCGCCGGCACCGCCAGCAGCAGAAGCGGCAGAATCAGCACCGCGCTGCTTTCATGGGCGTGGCTCGCTTTTTCCGTCGCTTGCGCAAAGAACACGCGCACAAGCAGCCGCCCCATGTAAAACGCGGTCAAAAACGCCGAGATCAGCAGAAACACAAGCTGCCAGGACACGCCATGCTCACCAACGGCTTCGATGATCAGGTCTTTGCTAAAAAACCCTGACAGACCCGGCAGCCCCATCAGCGACAGCGATCCAATCAGGAACGTCACCGTCGTCAGCGGCATCTTGCGGGCGAGTCCTCCCATGTCACGCATGTCATTTGAGTGAACCGCGTGAATCACACTGCCGGCGCCAAGGAACAGCAGCGCTTTGAAAAACGCATGCGTCGTCAGGTGGAAAAATCCACCGAGCAAAGACCCGGCTCCAAGCGCCGCAATCATGTAGCCGAGCTGGGAACAGGTCGAATACGCGAGCACTTTTTTGATGTCGTTTTGGAATAGCGCCATCGTCGCTGCGATAAGTGCCGTCACGCTTCCCACCGCCAGCATGATCTGTCGCGTTCCCTGCGCCAGTTCAAAAAGTGGCCAGCCGCGCACGATCAGAAACACGCCTGCTGCGACCATTGTGGCTGCATGCAGCAGCGCCGACACCGGCGTCGGACCTTCCATGGCATCGGGAAGCCAGACATGCAGCGGAAACTGCGCTGACTTTCCCATCACCGCGACAAACAAAAGCAGCGTCACCAGGTTGGCCGCCGACGGTGCAATCTGCACATCCCAGTCAAAGCTGCCGGCCTTGCTGCGCAACACCAAAAGACCGATGAGGAGTCCCATGTCGGCAAACTTGGTGACCCAGAAGGCTTTGACTGCGGCTTTGGCGGCGCTCGGTTTTTTGAAGTAGTAACCGATCAGCAGGTAACTGGTCACACCGACGAGCTCCCAGCCCAAAAAGAGCTGCAAAAGATTCGGTGCCAGCACCAGGATGTTCATCGCGGTCAGAAACAGCGAGTGATACGTGAAGTAGCGTCCCTGCGCTTCCTTGGATTCATCGTGCATGTAGCCGATCGAAAAAATCTGCACGCATGACGCCACGAACGTCACCACCAGCAGCATCGACGCGGAAATTCCGTCAATGCGCAGACCAATTTCGGCGAGCGGTGCTCCTGCTTGGGGCAGCCACGGCACCGTCCAAAGCTGCGGCGGCGTCGGCGTAAGCTGTCCCAAGACGAGCAGAATCGCCGATCCAAGCGAAGTCAGCGCCGCCAGCACCGAAAACACAATCGCCGTCACGCGGTGCCGCAGGGCTGGTACTGTTGCCAGCAGCAGCGCCACCGCTCCGGGCAAGAGCAGCGCGATGAGCGCGAGCGAGTAAGCAGAGTGAAACATCGCGGGTGTCTCCTACTCTTTGAATTCGCTCGCCCGGCTTACTTGCGCGTCGCGGTAAGCCCGGTGAACAAGGATGACAATCGCGAGTCCGACCACCACTTCGGTGACGGTGAGCGCGATCGAAAACAGCGCAAACACCTGGCCGATTCCGTCGCCGCGGAAGCGCGAAAACGATACCAGGTTGATGTTGGTCGCATTGGCCATAAGCTCCAAAGACAGAAGGAGTCCGATGGCGTGGCGGTGCGTAAGCAGTCCGTAAAGACCGATGCAGAACAGCGCCGCCGACAGGGTGAGGCACAGACCGAGTGTCATCGTCCATCCTCCGAAATCTGCGCGGGACGATCACGGCGGAGCAGCACAATCGCGCCAATCATCGTCGCGAGCAGCAGAAGGGACAGCGCTTCAAACGAAAGCGCATGATCGACAAGCAGCAGTTTCGCAAGCTGCTGGGTCGACGCAGGCGGCGCGTCGCGGGCTGGCAGATCCGGAGTCGACTGAATCGCTTTCACCAGCATCCCCAGCATCGCCAGCGCGAGCACTGCGGCAACATACGGTTTCTTGTGCGGCAGCGCGGCTTCCTTCTGATCGTGGCGCGTCAGCATCACACCAAGGATCATCAGCGTCATCACGCCACCGACGTACAGAAGCACTTGAATGCCCGCGAGCAGCGGCGCTTTGAGCATGGCGTACAGCACCGCGGTTGCACCAAGCACCACACCAAGCCACAGCACGCCGTGAATTGCGCTTTTTGCCCGCGCAACCAAAAGGGCCGCCAGCACAATGCAGCCAGCGACGAGGCCAAAGCCGACTTGCTCGATCATGGGGCCTCCTTTGGGTCGGTTTTTTGTTCTGCGGTGTCCGTTTTTTGTTCTGCCTGCGCACTCACCGGGGAAGCCGGAGCGGTCTGTTTGGCCGCGGCTTCCGCAGCCACCGCAGGCTTTGCGTCCGTCGCTGGTGCCGGTTCCTTGGCAGAATCCGTGGTCGCGACCGCGGTTTCTTTTGCTGCCGCAGGTGCCGCTTCTTTGGCGGGTTCGGCAGCGGCTTTGGCAGCTTTTGCTTTGGCGACTCTCTTGGGTTTTTCTGCGCCAGCTTCCGCCGATTTTTCGTCCCCCGCGGCTTCCGCTGGCTTGGCTTTGCCGCGCGCCGGATCTTGCATTTCCATCAGCTTGCCGCCGGTTCCCCACGACAGCGGCTTTTGCTTCTGGTTTTCGTACAGCTTGTCCATCGTAAGGACCAAGTCTTCCCGACAGTATCCGGGCTGCTCGGGCGCACGACACATCACAATCGCGTCGGTGGGACAGACCTGGACGCACAGCTCGCAGAAGATGCAGGCTTCCAAATCGAGCGTGAAGTCTTCCGCATAGCCGCGCTTTTTGCCGGTGACTTTCGATTCCCGCTTGGGTGCCTGTTTGATGGCAATCACTTGCGAAGGACAGATCCGCTCGCAGGCCAGACAGCCGATGCACGCTTCGTCGCCGGTTTCATCAATCAGCAGCGCAAAGCTTACGCGATGGCGTTCTGGACGGGGCCGGATGACTTCCGGATATTCGACGGTGACCGCCGGTCTTAGGAAGTTTGTCAGCGTGGTTTTGAGTGCGCGGAAGGAATCGCCAAAAAATCCCATCGCTAGCCTCCCACCTTCGCAAACGCCGCTGCTGCCATCACAAGCAGCAGACTCACCGGCACAAGCCACTTCCAGCACAGCGTCATCAGTTGATCGGACCGGAAGCGCAGGAGCGACCACCGCACCCAATAAATCGACGCAAACAGCAGCAGCGTCTTTAGCACCATCCAGTGCAGCCCCGGAAACACCGGTCCATCCCAGCCACCCAGGAACAGCGCCGACGCCACCGCCGACGCCACCAGCGTGTGGATGTATTCCGCCATGTAAAACAGACCGAACTTCATGCCGGTGTACTCGGTGGTGATGCCGGCGATCAGCTCGCTTTCTGCTTCCGGAATGTCGAAAGGAATCCGGTTGGCTTCGGCCAGCGATGACAGAAAAAACAGCACAAACGCCGGCAGACCGGGCAGCGTCGGCCAGCACGCCACCCAGTGATGATCGATTTGGTAGCGCACGATGTCGGAAAGACTCATCGAGCCGGCCAAAATCACCGGCACCAGCGCCGACAGCACCATCGGCACCGAATAGGAAACCGACTGCGCGACCGCTCGCATTGCACCAATCAGCGCAAACTTGTTGTTCGACGCCCAGCCGCCCATCCACACCGGAATCAGCACCAGCGCATTGGCGGCCAACACGTACAGCACACCGATGTCCAGATCCGCGGCCACCACCGACGGTGAAAATGGCACGACTGCCGCAGTTGCCACGGCAAACGCACCACACAGAATCGGCGCCAGTTCAAACAGCGGACGATCGGCGGCGGCTGGCGTGACGTGCTCTTTTTGCAGCATCTTCACCACGTCGGCCAGCGGCTGCAGGATTCCTGCCGGTCCCACCATCGTCGGTCCCATGCGACTCTGGATGCGCGCGGCAAACTTGCGTTCAAACCACAGACCAATCGCAGTCACCGTCAGCACAACAGTGATGATCGGCAGACCATAGAGAATGCCGTGAAGAAGTGCGTTCACCTGTCCACCTCTCCCATGATGGGGTCCAGCGAGCCGAGGATGACGACAGCATCGGCGACGACGTGACCGGGCAAAAGATAGGGCAGCGCCGACAGCGCATGGAAGCTGGGCGGGCGAATCTTTAAGCGGTACGGACTCGCATTCCCATCGCCACCACCGGCAATCACATAGGTGCCCAGCTCACCGCGGGATGATTCCATCGCCGCGTAAACCTGACCCTGTGCGACTTTGACCTGTCCGACGAGCTTGATCGGTTTGTAGCCACAGATCGGACCTTCAGGAACCGCATCGATCATGGCGCGGACAATCCGGATGCTTTCACGTAGCTCCGCAAGTCGCACCACCGATCGAGCCCAGCAGTCGCCTTCCTTTGCCGTCGCTACGTTGACTTCGATTTCATCGTAAGCGTGATACGGGGCATCGCGGCGCAGATCATGATCGACACCGCTGGCGCGCAGAATGGGTCCGCTAAGACCCAGTTCCAGCGCAAGTTCTCCGTCGAGAACGCCGATTCCTTTGGTCCGTTCGCTGAAGATTTTGTTCGCGAGCGTGATGCTTTCGTATTCCGAAAGTCGCGACTCGATCACCTGCAGCGCTTTTTTCACTCCGTCGGCAAAGCCCGGCGTAATGTCGTGCCGATTGCCGCCGATGGTGTGCGTGTTGTAGTGGAAGCGCGCGCCGGTGACTTCCTCGAACAGATCCAGAATCATCTCGCGTTCGCGGAAGCAGTGCAGAAACACCGACGCACCACCACCGATTGCACCACCGAGATCGAGCGCAAACGTACCCAGCCACAGAAGATGTGACGCGATGCGCTGAAGCTCTGCAAAAATGGTCCGCAGATAGCGTGCCCGTCGCGGAACTTCGACGCCGAGCAGCTTTTCGAACGCCATGTTGATCGCCTGCTCGTTGTGCATCGGCGATACGTAGTCGTTCTTGTCGACGATTGGCGTGACCTGCACATAGGTCAGTCGCTCGCACAGCTTTTCGACGCCGCGATGCAGATAGCCAAGATCCGGAACCGCTTTGATGATCTTTTCGCCATCCAGATAAAGCTGCATCCGGAACACCCCGTGCGTCGACGGGTGCTGCGGTCCGAAGTTCAGCACCATCAGGTCTGCTTCGGGTTCATACAGATCCAGCTTGAGGTGTGGATTTTGCCGTTTGATTTGCACAAGACTCATCGGCTTACCTCCACGGGGCACACGGTGCGTCGGCGGCGTGATCACGGCGCAGTGGGAAACCGGAATAGTCGTGCGGCAAAAGGATGCGGCGCAAATCCGGATGTCCGGCAAAGCGCACACCGACGAGATCGAACTGCTCGCGTTCTTGCCAATCGGCCCCGGCAAAGACGCCATACAGCGAGTCAATTCCGTCGGGTGATTCAAAGCGGACCCGCCACAACGCAAGCTGCGAGCCTTTTCCCGTCGTGCGCAGCCCATACATCACTTCGTACTGCTCGGGCTTTTTGACGTTCCCTTCGCTGTCTTTTTCACCCGGATAATGCGACGCCACGACGGTCACAAGCTGACGGAAGCCTTTTTTCTTGAGCGTCTGGGCCAAGTCGCGATGTCTGTCCACGGGAACGAGCGGTGGCGCATCTTTGGGAAATTCGCTGACGCCGTGCGCACGCAACATGGCTTCGAGATCGCCATCTGGTGACACTTGGGTGTCACTTGTCGTCGCAGGTCGCGGCGCAGTGGGCGCTTCGAGCAGCGGATCAGAACCCGCGACTTTCATCGCGCTCTGGAGCTGCGCTTCATCGGTTTTGGGATCACGCGCCGGATCGCCGAGCCGACGCAGCGCCGGCATGATCATCTTGGCCGTCTCAGGCCGCGTTTCCTTCTGCGTCCACTTGCCCGCGCGCTGCAGTCGCACTTTTTCCTGAAGCCGCAGCATTCCTGCCATCAGCGCTTCGGGATTGGGCGGACAGCCTGGCACATAAACATCGACCGGCAGGAACGTATCTATTCCCGGAACCGTCGGATACAGGTCTCGATAAAAGTCCCCCGAGATGGCACAGGAACCCATCGCGATGCACCACTTGGGTTCCGGCATCAGATCCCACAGCTTTTTCACCCGTGGCGCCATCTTCACGGTGATCGTGCCGGCGACGACCATCACATCGGCTTGTCGTGGCGTGCCGCGCACGATGGTGCCCATGCGGTCGATGTCGACGCGGCTTGCGGCGGTTGCCATCAGCTCGATGCCGCAGCAGCTCGTCGCCATTGGGAACACCCACAGCGAATTGGTCAGTCCCCAGGTAAGCAGCTTGTCGACTTGGCCCGTCGCCACTGACAGACCGGGCACCCCCATCATGAAGTCATAGAGCGGGTGCGAAAACGGCAGGTTGTCCTCTATTGCCATCGCAGCGCTCCTTTTTTCACCGCGTAGCCCCAGCCGAGCAGCAGGATGCCGACGAAAATTCCCATCTCGACGACACCAAGGTCGCGGACGGACACGCCCCACGGCAGCATGAACGCAGCTTCCACATCGAACAGGACGAAGAACAGCGCCAGCACGTAGTAGCGAGGATGAAATTGAATCCAGGTCGGACCCGCTTGATCTTCACCGCACTCATACGTCTGAAACTTGAGCGGCGATTCCTTGCGTGCACGGACGCGGAGAATCCAGCCCGCGCCCGCCATGCTAAGCGGGACCACGAATGAGAGGGCGAGAAAGACCAGCAGAGCGAGCCATGCGTCTGACATCTCTTGGCACCTCACGGACCGCAGCGGCAGTTGAGCACGCCTTCGCCCAACTGGGAGTCATTCCCACTGTGGCTCGGACGTGTACCTGACAGTTTGTGGCCAGACCTTACGAGTGTTCGAGGGTGCTGTCAAGCTGACAGCGGTGGGAGCTCTCGTCGGGAAAAATGAATGCCCTGGCGCGTTAGGCCAGGGTATTGAGACGGTACAGCCTTGGCACGGGAACAGAGAAAAAGAGAACTGTGGGGGGAGTAATAAGTGCGAGGGGGGACTACGGCGTGCTTGGTCGAATCAGGATGTAGACGCTGGAGTCGCCGCGCTGGATGAGAAGCACATGACCGCCGGGGCGCGCTTGGCCAAGCAGCTTGGTCGCTTCGTCCACCGACTTGACCGGATGGCGATCGACTTCGGCGATCACGTCACCTTGGTGTAGACCGGCCTCGGCGGCTGGGCTGCCTGGCTTGACGCCGCCAATCACCACGCCTTGACCGCCTTTGATGCCCAGTCGTTCCGCGAGCTGCGGGGTCAGCGGTTGCAGTGCCAGACCCAGTTTGGCCCGCGCTGAGTTTGCATCGTCCGTCGAACCAGCGCTTTGAGCCGGTGCCTCATCCGAGGGGAGTTCGCCCGCCTTGGCGCTGATTGTGACCATTTTGCCGTCGCGCCAGATTTCCAGTGCAACCGGATCACCGACGCGATGGGTCAGCACTTGGCGCTGAACCTCGCGGCTGTTCGCAATCGCTTTGCCGTCGACTTTGGTGATGATGTCGCCGCGTCGCACGCCGGCTTTTTCCGCCGGACCTCCGCCGGTTAGACCCTGGACGAGCGCGCCTTTTTCCGGTCCGCCCATCGCTTTGGCAAGGTCCGGTTCGTAAGGCTGCATCGTGATGCCAAGGAACGGACGGTGAACCTTGCCGCTCGCGATAAGTTCGCTGACGACAGGCTTGGCCATGTCCGACGGGACTGCGAAGCCGATGCCGATGTTGCCGCCGGGCCCCAGGATGGCGGTGTTGATGCCAATCACTTCGCCCGACAGATTGACGAGCGGTCCACCCGAGTTGCCTGGGTTTATCGAAGCGTCGGTCTGGAGGAAGTCTTGGTAGTTGCTGCGGTTTTCGCCAATGCCCGAGCGGCCTTTGGCGCTGATGACACCGACGGTGACTGTGTGGTCCAGACCGAACGGGTTGCCAATCGCCATGACCCATTCACCGACGAGCAGTTTTTCGGAATCACCAAGCCGCGCCGCCTTGAGGCTGTAGTCTTTCGGATCGACGCGAATCACTGCGAGGTCAGAGCGGGAGTCCGTACCGACGATCTTGGCGGGGAGCTCTTTGCCGTCGATGAACTGGACTTTGATGTCATCGGCTTCACCGACGACGTGGTTGTTGGTCAGGATGTAGCCTTTGGCGTCGATGACCACACCCGAGCCGGCACCGCGCTGGACCGGGCCTTGGCGTTCTTCGGTGCCATCATCCTCGCCATCGTCATCAGGCATTCCGAAGGGGCTGCCAAAGGGACCAAAGTGGAACGGCAGCTCGCGGCCAAATGGACTGCCGCGGCGCATGACTTTGATCTTTTGCTTCTTGGCGACGCGGATGGCGACGACGCTGGGGGATACTTGCTCGGCGACTTGCGAAAACGTGCGAGACAAGCTGCGTGCGTCGGCGATCTGGCTTGGGGTGGGCGGGGGCAGGCTCGGCGCTTGGGTTTGCGGCAACAGCGGGGCGACGGCAGCCGGGGCGGCGGCACCAGGCGCGGCGGCAGATGCTTGCTGATCCCAGCTCACTTTGACCTTGGTGCAGGCGACGGTGATAAGTGCCCCGGTGGTAAAGAGGGCGAGGCTGCGGAACAAGCGGAAGGAAGTGGACTTGCCAGTCATATCGCTACTGTCCTCCAAGAGGTGGGGCGTCCCCAAATCGGAATTGGGACACATCGACCGAAAAGCTAGTTACTGCCTGTGGAACATTCAAGGGGGCGCGGCTATTCCTAGCGGGCGGAAATTTTGCCAAAAACCGCCGCACGGGCTGTGGGCAGGCTCTTGTCTGATCGGCCCACCGGGGCTAGCTGCGACGGAATTGCACCGGCGGCCAGGCGTCCCCGAGTGCCGACTCGACATCCTCGGGACGCAGGCGCTCACGATTGCTGTAAAGCATGATCGCCCGCTCCAGCACCGCTTCCAGTTCGCGAAAGTTGCCAGGCCAGTCGTGCCGCTTGAGTAGCGAGAGCGTGTCTTCTTCAACGAGAAACACGCTATCGGGCGAAGCTGGGCTGTTCGCATCGACCAGCTCGGCGGGGCGTTCGTCGTGGAAGCTGCGCAGGATGCGGTTGCAGATCCACAGCGTCGAGTGCGCGATGTCTTGCGGCCTTTCGCGCAGCGGTGGAACGTGCAGCACAATCCGCAGGAGCCGATAGGCCAAGTCGTGCCGAAACTGCCCAGCCCGCACTGCCTGTGGCAAGTTTCCGTCGGTCAGCGCAATCAGCGCGACGCCGTTTTCCGTCCCCAGCCGGTGCTCTTGCAAGTGTTCATGCAGGCTGCGCTGAACATCGAGCGGCATCACCAGCAGTTCGTCGAGCAAAAGCGATCCTCCATCGGCTTTCGACAAAAGACCGTCTTCATAGCGACTGCATACTGCTCCGTCGCCGCTCATGTAGGTGTCGGGGCCAAAAAACTGCTTTAGCATTTCCTCCGACGAACAGCCGGCCAGATGCGCACGAACTTGGGGCGCGCCGCTCGGATGCATCAGTCGATGGAGGAGCTTCGCCAGACCTTCTTTTCCCGTCCCCGGCTCGCCATAAATCACGACATGGGTTCGAAACGGACGGTCTTGCAACCGCTCGATGACTCGCAGAATGCGCGCCATGTCGGGGTGTGCGTCGGACATGCGTCCAAACGCCGAAATCCAGGTACTCAGTTGCAGCTCTCCGCCGCCAAAGATCCCGGACGTTTCGTTCGGTATGGCGCTGTGGGATGAAGCGGTCTCGCGCGCTTTCCTCATAAACAGACACGATATCAGAGTGGCGCGGCTCGAAAAAAGCGACTCTTGACGCTATGCCGCAAGCGGACTGAGACTGCGAAGACGGTGCAAAAGCGATTTTTTTCAAGTCGAGCCTGTAAGACGACGCTGCTTGGCTGGGTTCTGGGCCCGATTTTTTCGCTGTGCGGCGTGACGGCTGCCGCCGAGACTTCACCTGTGGGGCCGGTGCCGCTTACGCCACCTGCACTGCCGACGGAGCCTTTGCGCTACAGCGACGAATGGGTGAAAAAAGAACTGACCGAGCTGCACCTGCGCTATCCGAAGCTGACCAAGCTGGTGCCGATTGGGAAATCGCACGAGGGGCGACCGCTGTGGGCACTGGCGATTGGTCGCAACCTGAAGCGCCACGACGGACGTCCGGCCATTTTGGTGAACGCTGCGCACCACGGCGTCGAGACGTTTTCGATAGACCTGGCGCTCGATGTTGCCGACGTGCTGCTTTTGCGCGCGGGCGATGACCAGCGACAGGGGCTGCGGATCGATCCGGGCCTGGACAAAAAAGTGCAGCGCTGGCTAAAAGAACTGGTCATCTGGTGCGTGCCCGTCGTCAATCCCGACGGTGTTTGGGCATCGCTGCATGGTTTTGTGCGCACCGGACGCAAAAACGGTCGCGACAACAACGGCAACGGCAAGCCGGATCGCGGCGACGGCGTCGATCTCAACCGCAACTATCCATTTCGCTGGGGCTTTCTTGGCGACAAAGGCAGCTCGCCGCAGCCCGACAGTGCATATTTTCGCGGGCCCGCTGCGGGATCAGAGCCGGAAACCCAAGCGATTATGCGCCTGGCCGAAAGTGAGCACTTTGCAGCTTCGCTGTCTTTTCATACCGGCAATGTGACGGTGCTCGCGCCGTATACCATCGACAACGTGCAGAGTCCGACGCCGAACGAAGCGTGGACCGTCGCTGAAGAGCTGGTCGCCGGGCTGCCTCGTCATCCGCAAGGCAAAGACATCATCGTCCGTCGCAACATCTATCCCGTCGATGGCACCGATCAGGACTATCTGCGCGGACAGTTTGGTACGCTGGCGCTGCTCGTCGAAGGTGCGCGGCGTGATCCGACGCAGGCCGAGGCGCGACGCAACGTCGTCTTGGCGATGCGACCGATCTGGACGCGACTTCTCGATCGGTATTTGGATGGTCCGTCGGTGTATGGTGTGGTTCGGGATGGCAAAGGGCGTCCGGTCGTCGCGGACGTCAGCATTGTTGAGCAGACGATGGCCGAACAAGAGCACTGGCAGACCCGCTGCCGCGACGGACACTACGATCGATTTTTGCCAGGGCCAGGGGAATATACGGTGCGGGTGACGGCACCTGGGGTCGCGCCGAAAGATCAGCGGATCAAAGTCGGCAAAGAACGGCTGCGGATCGATTTTACCGTCGAGGCTGCGGCTTCTTCTGGACAGTGCCCGAAGGAACCACCGGGATAGGCTCGGGCAGCGGTGGGGCACCGGCGCCCGGTTTGACCGCCAGATGGGCCAGCTCGGGACGCAGCACCGCTGAAAACGCACCGACGATGCGTCCCCACAGTCGCTCGGTGACCACTGGATCGGGAACCATGTGGGTGAGCCCCGGCAGCGGCAGAAGTTCGTGCGGCTTGCCGGCGCGGAACAGTGCTTGGGACAGCTTCAGGCTGTGGAAAAACAGCACGTTGTCGTCTGCGGTTCCGTGGATAAGCACAAGCGGCCTGCGAAGCTGCGACGCATAGGTCAAAAGCGACGATCGCTCATAGCCGTCGGGGTTTTCCTGCGGCGTGCTGATGTAGCGTTCGGTGTAACAAGTGTCGTAGTCGCGCCAATCGACGACGGGGGCTCCGGCGACACCGATGTGGAAGACATCCGGCCTGCGCAAAGCCGCGAGCGCCGCCATATAGCCGCCAAACGACCAACCGAAAATACCGACGCGCGAGAGATCCATCTCTGGATACTTGTCGCCTGCGGCTTGCAGCGCTGCGACCTGGTCTTCGAGAGGAATGTCGGCAAAATTGCCCGCGATCGCGTGTTCCCACGTCGTGCCGCGTCCCGGCGTCCCGCGTCCGTCGGCCATAAACACGATGAAGCCATGATCGGCCAGCCACTGGTCGAGCATGTACATTCCCGCAATCGCCATCACTTGGTTGTGGTGCGGCCCGCCGTAGACATGCACCAGCACCGGGTATTTTTTCCCCGGCTGGAAGTTGCGCGGTCTGACGAGCAGCGAGCGATAGTTCTGCGTGCCGACCTGCGTCACTTCCAGGTTTGGGACAAACGGCGGCGTCGTGGACACCGACGGAAGCTCACCAACAACTTGATCGCTTGCTGCGGCTTGGCTGGATTCGGGAACCCGCATCACCACCGTCTTGCCAAGCTGCGTCGTCGAAAACGAGCTAAGCACATAGACGCCGGGATGTTGTCCGAAGCTGGCCGCGTGATAGCCGCCCGCTTGCGTTAGTCGGAGCGGCACACCCGACAGCATCGACACGCGATAGATGTCTTGCTGCGTCGGCTCGTTGCTGGCGGCGTAGCTTATGTAACCGCTTTGCTCATCGACGTGGAGCAGCTTGCGGAAGCCCTGGCTTTTGTCGACGACCAGGCGCTTTAGTCCACCTTGGTAATCGCGCAGCTCAAGCTCTCTGCTGCCGTCTCGTTCACTGGTCCACAGAAAACCCGAACCGTCGCGCAGCGGCCTGGGGACATCTTGATCAATGTTGATCCATGCGTCACTGTGTTCGTGCAAAAGCCGCTGGGTCTGCCCCGTTTTTAGATCGACCGTGACAAGCTCCAGATCGCGCTGGCTGCGGCTTAGCAGGGTCAAAAGCAGCGGTCCGCCTTCGCGCCAGACCACCGTCGCCAAGTAGGGCAGTTTGTCGCGCTGCCACTGCACCCACTGGGGCGCGGCCCCCGTCAGGGCGATAAGTCCAAGCCGCACTTCGGCGTTGTCGGTTCCGGCGCGTGGATAGCGATGCGGCTGCGGCGGCTGCTCGGGATGAAGTGCATCACCTACGTACAGCGTCTCGACCGGCTGGTTGTTTACCTCGGTAAACGCGATCATCGTGCTATCGGGCGACCAGAAAAAACCCGAAAAACGATGCAGCTCTTCTTGGGCGACAAACTCGGCGCTGCCATAGCTTATGACCGGGTTTGTGCTGTGCATGAGCCGTCGCTCACGCCGCGTTGCCAAATCCATCACGTACAGGTCACGCCCGCGGACGTAGGCGACGGCTTTGCCGCTTGGCGACAGATGCGGATCGACGATCGGTTCACCGCTGCGCTCGCTTGGATCGGTGACGGGGGTTATCTCGCTCGAATCGGCGGTCCGCAGCTGATAGGTGTAGAGCTTGCCCGACAGCGGAATCAGCAGAAAGCTGCCGTCTTTGGACAGCTCGAACGACGTGAATCCGCGCATCGACTGTCGCATTCGTTCGCGTCGTGCTTTTTCTTCGACGGAAAGATGCTCCTCCGCACCTTGCAGAAGCTGCGCTGGGGACAGCAGCTCTCGGGTTTGTCCCGTCGCTACATCCAGAACGTGGAGCCGCAGCTCGGGCGAAGCCGCCGTGGCGCGCAGAAACAGCACTTGCTTGCCGTCGGGCGTCGGGGTTGGACGCATCGGCTTGCCGAGTGAAAAGCCGCGCGTTCTGGCATGCTGGCCCAGATAACCGGGAACAGGACCGATGGTTTCCGACGGACCGGGCGAAGCGTTGGCTACAGAAGAGAGGGACAGATACAGGAGCAGTGAGGCTCTGCGCATAGAGAGGAAACTATCACAATCACTTTGGGCGCGCCGTTCGCTTCTGGATGGCTTCGCAGATTGGCTCGGGGCGACGCAAGCGGTTCTTCACTTGTTCCTCGCTGACGTTGTACGCGGTCTGGAATTCGAGGCCGTCTTCGTACAGTTCGTCCCACGATGCTTCGTCTGCGACGTATTGGGCCGGACGTTTGCCTTTGTACACCAAGCGTCCGAGGTTTGCGGCGCGGGCGCGAAGACCGTTCCACAGCTCGCTGCCGAGATAGCCCGAAAACAGCGTTAGATCGTCGTCGAGCGTGCCAAAGATGTCGTCGAAGCGACTGCGAAATCGATCGGCTTCTTCGCTCTTGTCCGCTGCGATGTTCCCGAAGGCAATGCGCAGCAAAAAGACGTCTTCAAGGAAGCGTTCCGGACCGGACCCGTCTTGGTGCCCGAACGTTTGCACAAGGACACTGGCGGCTTGTTCGCGGATGTTTTGGGGCAGCTCAACGTCGGTGATGACCTCTTGCAGCACTTTCAGGTCAAACGGCAACGACAAGAGCAAGTCGCAGACCCGTGACAGGAACAGTTGCCCATTCTCGGTGGGGCGCATGATTTCTCTTACCTGATACCAAGCTAGACTTTCAAGGATAGAGACGGAATGCCGGTCTGTCTACGACGGGCTGGACGAGGGCCCCGCTTTTTCTTAGCCTAGAGGAATCACTTGGGGGAGTCGTGGACGCCATTGTTTTGCGCCGGGAATTGGCCTGTGCGACGGCACCGAGCGCGCTTTTTGCCGTTCTTGCCGACACGGATAGGCTGTATCGCACGCTCGGTCAAGTGGCAGTAAGCCGAGAGCCGCTTTCTGGGGAAGGTTCGGCGCGGTTCCTTTTGCGAGCTCGTGGCGAGGCAAAAGCGATCCCGTTTACCGAAATCCCACCGCAGTGGAGTCATCCGTCGCTGCTAGTGACAAAACGGGTGCTGCATCAGGGTTTTTTGGCCAGCCTGGCGACGCGATTTACGCTTACGCCGCGCATGCAGGGCACGCAGCTCCTCATTGAAATGCAGGTCGAGCCGCGGCTTGTGCAGCTTGGCTGGCTGGTGAAGCTGTTCGCGCAGGCGACGCTGTGGCACTTGAGTCGGACGATCCTGCGGATCGACGACGGAATTCCACGCGGCGAGCCGACGCAGTTTCGTCCGGCGCAGCTTGCTGTCGAACCGCTTCGGCAAGCGCAGCAGCAAACCAAAACGCAGCTTCCGCCTGAAGAACAGAGCCAGGTCGACAGTCTGGTCGCACATCTTTTGCGCACCGACGATCTGGATGTCGATTGCCTGCGACTTGGCGGCGTAAGCGAAGCGCTCGGAGTGCCGGAATCGACGGCGCTGCGGCTGCTTTTGCTCGCGGCTTCTGCTCAGCTTGTGCAGTTTGGTTTCGACGTGTTGTGTCCTTCGTGTCGCAATCCTGCGGCACAGGTCGATCACCTGACCGATCTGACCGACGAGGCATTTTGTACGCTTTGTGAGCTGCGGATTCCCGTCGAATTCGCGAGCAATGTTGAAGTGACATTTCGGCCTGCATCGTCGCTGCGCAAGGTTTCACGGCCACTTTATTCAAGCGTCAATCCGGCGACGGCGCAGCATGTGATCACGCAGCTGGTGTTGCCGGGGACGACCAAGCTGACGATGACGGTGCCAAACGAACCGGGCGAGTTTCGACTTTGGGCGCGGGGCGGGGCAACGGGAACGCTCCGGGTGACGACGCTTGGACCGAGCCAGGCATCGGTGACCGTGGGTGACACGATGGTTCCCGCCGAGGTCGAAGTCGCGATGGGCGGCACGCTGGAAATTGACCACCAGACCGGGCAGGCCAGACACTTTAAGCTGGAGCGACCCGATTGGAAGCAGCAGCGACTCGACGGACATCAGCTTACGCTGCATCCGCTGTTTCGACGTCTGTTCCCACATGAACTGCCGAAGCCATCTGTGCAGCTCGCCGTACCGACGGTGGCGCTTTGGCGTTGTCGTTTTGCTTCGCTCGGCGAGCTGTGTGCTGCGCTCGGTGACAGCGGTGCGTTTCGGCAGCTACAAGACTGTCAACAAGCGATGCGAAAAGCCGTCGATGAAGCCGCAGGTGCAGTGCTGCGCAGCGATAGTGATGGACTGACGGTTGCGTTTGCAAGTGGTGCCGTCGCGCTGCGCTGTGCGATTGCGGTCGAGCGAGCGCTGCGGACGCTGCGGGCAGACAATCCGTTTGCGCATCTGCTTTTGCTCAAGTTCGGTCTGTACCATGGTCCCGCGACGGTGGTTGGCGTCGACAAGCGGCTTGACTACTTTGGTCAAACGGTGGCGGTTTGTGACCGGATGGTGAGCGAGGCTCATCCGGGCGACATCTTGGTTCCCGCCGAGCTGCTGTCCGATGTGTCGGGGATGGAAGGCATCAAAGCCGGACCGATCTTTTCCCTGACCGGGCGCGGGCTTTCGTCTCCCGTGGCGGTGTCGCGTCTTACCGTTGAGTCTTAGGCGGAGTCTTTTCACTGCCGATGCAAAGCACGACGCGGCCACGCGGGCGGCCTTCTTCGACGTGACGATGCGCTGCGGCAGCTTCAGCGAGTGGAAACACCCGATCGATGATCGGACGCAGCTTGCTTTGATCGGCAAGCTCGGCCAAAAGTTCCAGATCGGCGCGTCGCGGCTGGGCGAGCGGCGGCGGGACAGTCTGCGGACCGCCAAAAAAACGACTCGTCACGCTGTCGAGCAGCGTGCGCAAAGACGGAACAATCGGAATAAAGCGCCCTTTGGGCCGCAGCATCTTGCGACAGCGATCGAGCGTAAGCTGTCCCGACGTATCCAGGACGACATCAAAGGTTCCGGTCAGCGTCGCCAAGTCTTCTTTTTCAAAGTCGATGACTTCATCCGCACCAAGAGATGCGACCAATTCGCTGCTATCGCCGGAACAAACGCCTGTGACGACGGCTCCAAGCGCTTTGCCAAGCTGGACCGCCAGACTGCCGATGCCACCCGCGGCACCATTTACCAACAGCGCTTGTCCACCTTGCAGTCGCCCGCGATCACGAATCGCTTGCAGCGCCACTGTCCCCGATAACGGCAGTGCTGCCGCGGCTTCAAACGACAGCTTCATTGGTTTGCGCGTCACCGCATCGGCAGGCAGCGTCACAAATTCGGCATAGGTGCCGGGATTTTGTAACGCCCGCAGCCCAATCACTTCGGTGCCGACGGTCAGTTTGCTGACGCCTTCCCCAATCGCTGCGATGATGCCGCAGACATCGTGACCAAGGATCTCGGGTCGGCCCCCAGGAATGAGCCGGCTCACCTGACCAGCGCGCTCTTGACAGTCGAGCGGACTGACCGTCGTGGCGCGCATCTCGACAAGCACCATACCGCGACCCGGCGTCGGACGAGGCCGCTCCAAAAAGCGCAGCACTTCGGGCGGTCCGACAGAAGGCAGCACCACCGCATGCATGTTCATCGGGGGCTCCTTGGTTCGATGTCGATTCCGCGGGTTCGCATACCAGAGTTCCTAACGGGGCGAATCGTCCTTGCGCAGCGCCCACAGCACTTTGCGATAGACCTCTTCGCTCATCACCAGCGACGAATGACCAAGCGGCACCGTCACACCATGCGCACCTTCAAGCTGTGTCGCGGACGGTGGACAAAGCCAGTCGCGCTCTGCCGCAATCGTGAAAAATTCGACTTCATTTGGCAGCGGCCCGGCATGTAACTCCTCCAGGAAGTCACTGCCGGGAAGTAGCTGCCAGCTCGACGCCGACAAAAGACCCATCGTCGCAACCCCGAGTGCTGCCACCCAGGTTCCTCGCGCAGGGGTTCCAAGCATCACAATCCGCCGAACCTGTTCTTTGCCGCCGAGTCGCTTGATGTAATAAAGACCAATCAGTCCGCCCATCGAGTGAGCCACGATGTCGATGCGACGGATGCCGGTCTGTTCGCAGATCGTCTGCACCTTGCGATGGATCAAAAGCGCCGATGTGCGAATGTCGCGGACGTTGAGCATCCCAAGGTTAAATGAAAAGACGTGGAAACCGTCGCGGAGCAGCCGCTGCTCCAGCACAAACATCGACCCGCGCGTCCCCAAAAAACCGTGGATCAGCAGCACGGGGGGATGATTGGGCGAAAGCTGGTCGGGAAAGCGGCGCTGCGTCATTTCGTTGCCGCGTACCAAGTGACGCAGATACGAAAAGGCATGCTGGCCACCGATGAGATCCTGTTTGAGGTTGTCTCCATCCAGTCGACGGACTTTGCGGTGGTCCGTAACCATCCGACGGACGCGCGACAGAAGACCCCTTTCCCCATCCTTGCGATTTGATTCGTCCATCCCTTGTCTACCGAGCGTCGATTCGGAAGCAGCCAGTCTTTTTAGTATCGCCCAATGTCGCTACGTTCGCGTAGCTGGCTCGCAAAAGCGCGAACTTACAGCAAACTGCGGCGCGGTCTAGGGCCAAAGCGGCAGGTCGGAAACGAACAATGCCGCCGCAATTCTTTGCAAAGCTACTTTCCACCGCCGGGTTATAACACCGGGCGACGGCTGCTGGCCAAATCGGTGCTCCGCAATTGATCGCTTTACGACCAAGTTTCGACTTGAGTCGGTGATTCGCTGCGATATCCGCTGCTTGCGTGGTCTTGTGTGCAGGGCTAGCTTTGAATTGGACCGACCAATAAACCAGTGAGGCTATCATGAGCGCACTCTCGCAGAATCCAGATTCCAGCCACGATGAGTTGGTTGCGCTGCGGGTGGACAGGCCAACCTACCCGAAGACCTTTCTTCGCAGCGATGAGCGTCAATCGGCCTTGGCATTGGCGCGGGCGATCATGCCGGAAGCGGGTGGGCTGCCAGAAGCGGGGAGCGCGACCGTGCTGCGCGCCGAAAACTGGCTGGCTGACGTACCGATGGCCGGGGATGGCTATCGGGCTCTGCTGCGTGGTTTCGATTTGTATGTTCGCGCGGCGACGGGAAAGTATCTGCAATCGGTCGATCCTGAACGCCTGCGAGAGCTGTGTCGTCGTTTTGCCGAAGGCGACATTGGGCGACGCTATTTTTTGTACACGCTGACGGCACCGCTCAAGGGCGCGTACTTCGACGATCCGGCGATCTATCGTCATTTTGGCATTCCATATCGCGGCGCACCGTCAGCGATACCGCAGACACTTGTGCCAAAAGAACTGCCGCGCTGGGCGCATGAGCGGACTCAGTCTGCGTGCGAAGTCTCCGATGGCGAGGTGATCGACTGTGACGTGGTGGTGATTGGTTCAGGCGCAGGTGGTGCCGTCGCTGCATATGAACTAGCCAAAGCGGGTCGCGCGGTCGTTCTCCTCGAAGAAGGTCAGTACTTCGGTCGTCGCGACTTTGCCCATAGCGCTTTCCATCTGCAAAAGCATCTCTACCGCGAGCTGGGCGTCACGATGGCGGTCGGCAACACGTTTATCCCGATACCAGTCGGTCGCACCGTCGGTGGCAGTACCACTGTCAACTCCGGTACTTGTTACCGCATGCCGTCCAGGGTGTTTGCCGATTGGCACAATCACCACGGCCTGACCGAGCTATCTCCCGACAGCATGGACCCCTTTTATGGGGCGGTGGAAGATGTGCTTGGGGTAAAGCAAGCGCCGCGCTCGCTTTTGCAAGGCAATCAGCCCATTGCCGACGGCTGTGACAAGCTGGGTATCAGCCATCACGGACCGCTTGCGCGCAATGCTCCCGATTGTGATGGGCAAGGACTCTGCTGTTTTGGTTGTCCGACGGATGCCAAGCGGTCGACCAATGTTTCGTTCGTCCCGATGGCGCTGCAAGCCGGGGCGCAGCTTCTGACTTCCGCGCATGTCGATCGCGTGATCATCGAACACGGTCGTGCCGTTGGTGTATCGGTGGTGTCGACGCAGCCGGCGGGGTCTGGTGGGCGTCCGAGACGCTTTTCGGTGCGGGCGTCAGCCGTCGTCGTTGCGGCGGGATCGCTTATGACCCCGGTGCTACTGCTGTCTGATCCCGTGACGCGGCGAGCGCTCGGGCGCTCAGGGGCGCTCGGCAATCACATGACGATTCATCCAGCGATTGGTCTGCGGGCGGTGATGCCGACGAAACTAAACAGCCACATCGGTGTGCCCCAAGGCTACGCAGTCGAAGAATTCCACGATGAAGGCATCTTGATGGAAAGCGCCTTTTTGCCGCTTGAGCTGACCGCTGCGTCGATCACCTTGGTTGGCAAGCCGCTCATGGAGCTGATGGGTGCTTATGATCGGCATAGCTGCTTCGGTTTCCTGGTCGAAGACAAAGGCCAAGGCAGTGTCAGACCCGGCCCTGGCGGGCGACCGCTGATTCACTACAATCTGGCGGACCGCGATGTGGCTAGACTTCAGCGTGGTGCGTCACTGGTTGCGCGGATGTTTTTGGCTGCCGGTGCAGAGCGCGTCTTGACCGGCATCTCGGCGCTACCCATGCTTTCGTCTCACGATGAAGTGGATCGACTCTCGGGGCTTCGGCTGCGTCCGCGCGACTTCGAGCTGACTGCTTATCATCCGCTTGGCACTGCACGAATGGGTCACTCGCCACAAAACAGCGTCGTCGACACCGACCTGCAATCCCACGATGTTCCGGGACTTTACATCTGTGACGGGAGCGTGATCCCAACTTCTCCCGCAGTCAATCCACAGGTGACGATCATGGCGCTGGCGATGCGGGCGGCGCGGCGACTGGCGGAACGGCTGTAGCTTTTGCTTCGGCAGCACGTCGCGCGTGCGCCGATTCTGCGACTTCGCCCAGCTTCTTGAGTCCCCGCTCGAAGTCGCCGCCGACCATCTTGTCCATGTTCATAAACACGGTCATCGCCTTCATCATGAAGTTTGCTTTACCGCTCATGCTCCAGGTGACTTTGGTCTTGTCGCCGTCGGGAGTGAAGGCAAACCGCGTGTCATTGGTCCCCGGCCACGGCTTGATAAATTCCAGCTTGATAGAAAGCTGCGACGGCGGATTTGCATCGACGATGGTCATCCGACCTGATCCGACTTTGTCGTTGCCTTCCCAAAAGTAGCTGGCACCTGGGCGATTGTTTTCGCCTTCGTAGACCTTCTTCATCGACGGATCGAGCGCATCCCACGGGGACCAAGCATTCCAATTGTGGAAATCACCAACCTGCGTGTAGATCACGTCGGCAGGTGCAGAAATGCTGGCGCTGCGCTCGACGTGAAATGCATCCGGGCGACTCGCGACAAAAGCAGACAACGCAGCAACGGTTAGACCGAGCGCAACAGCAACATGTTTGAGCGTGAACATGACGGACCTCCGGGTGAAAAAGAGGCCCGACCATACTCGCGCCGCACAGTCAGCGCAAAGGGGGAAGCTTGGTTAAAACCAGACTTTGTAGCCAAGTGCCGTGCAGCGACCGCGGACAAATTCCTTCGATGCAGGATCGAGGTGCGGCACGACGTATTCAAGGATGTCGCGGCTCTGCAAGTGACACGCGGAAACGCCAGCAATGCGCCAGGCGAGTGGACTGCGAATCGGCACCGATGTTGAGGTATGCGCCAGCGCAACCGCTTTGGTAAATTCCCCGTGCTGGTGGGCGATCTGCGCATCGCGTAGATAGCGATCAATTTCAGCGAAGTTGTTGCGCTGCTTGTCGTATTCGCCCGCGTTGCCAAGCGGTTTGCCGTCTTGATCTCGCAGCGGTGGATAACCGGCCAGCTTTTTAGCCCCTGGCGGCTGTCCCGTGATGAGCGCACAGGGCCGCCATCGCGCCGTCAGTGCATCCACATGATCGGGCGCTACCTCGAGAATCTTGGCGACATGCGGTTCGATCTTGTCGCACCGACCCAGCGAGCGTTCGGCTTCCGCTTGTTGCAGGTGATACGCAACGACAAGCTGCTGAAGAAGATCGTAATGCTGCTGCGCAGTGATGCGGAAGCTGGTGCGCGGTGGCAGCTCGCGGTTGCGGCTCAGCGCTCCGTCGTAGTCTTTGCTGGCGAGCGCTTGCATGATCTGCTGCACTTCACTCGACAGCTTTTTCCCGCGCTCAACCCGCTGCTTGATGTTTTCCGCAGCGGTAGAAACGTAAGGTGGCTGACCTGGCACCGACTGGGCTTGCGTTGCCAGTCGAACGGCATCTTCCCACCGTTCTTCCATCAGCGCTTCATCGGCCATCACCAGCATCTGTCCGACTTGGCCTGATCGTTTCTTGCCCTGCAGCTCCCGCACGAGCAGTGGCATGACAAAAAGACCCGCCATGCCTGCCCCAGCAAGTCCAAACAGCAGGCTGCGCTTCCACGAAAATGGCGGTGCTGCCGGCGGCGGATCGAGTGCCCGCAGAAAGTCGAGCATCGTCGGGAAACGATCCTCTTTCTTCTTCGACAGCGCTCGCTTGATTGCTGCGGCTACATGCGGCGGCACGGTCACTTCAAGCTGCTCGATCGGCGTCGGTGATTCGTTGATGACCTGCTTAAACAGGTCGATCACGTTTTCGTGATCAAACGGCAGCTTGCCCGACAGCATTCGATACAGGATGACTGCCACCGACCATTGATCGGACCGACCGTCGATCTGCGAGTTTTGCCCCATCGCGCCTTCGGGCGCCATGTAGCGCGGCGTACCGAGCACGAGCAGGTCTTTGGTGGCTTTGTCCGCCGGACGCGGCACTTTCGATACGCCGAAGTCGATGACTTTGGCGGTCTGGATCACTTCGCCGTGTTCTTCGTGATGCGACAGGAAGATGTTGCGTGGCTTGAGATCCCGGTGAATGATCCCGCGCTCGTGGGCAGCATGCAGTGCCGACGAGATTTGCCGGGTGATCTGGAGCGCTTCTTCCAGGGGAATTTTGCCCGTGCGTTCGATCCGGTCTTGCAGGTCTTCGCCCTCGAGCAATTCCATGACGATGAACGCCATGCCCGATCGGTCACGATCGAGGTCGCTGACCTGCACGATGTTCGGGTGACGCAACCCAGCGATGATTCGTGCTTCGTCTTGGAACCGCTCGCTTAGGTCGCCCTGCATCGCCGCGCGCTGGTGCAGCACTTTGATGGCGCAGACACCGCCTGTACGGACGTGGCGAGCCCGAAACACCGCACCCATGCCACCTGTCACCAGGAGTTGCTCGAGCCGGTAGGTCCCATTGAGTACCTGTCCGACGAGCTTCTCGGCTTCCTTCTGTTCTTGGGACACGGACATCGCCTATCCGAAGTCTCGCTGACTTTACTTAGGTCTAGAGGCTATCAAAGTCGCCCACCTCACGAAAGGCTTTCGCGCAGATGGATGTTTAGACGCTTCTGGATGTAGGCAACTGCCTCTTGTCGGGTCTCGACATGGCGCAGCTCAATATGGAGCTGATGGATGATCTGTCCGGCTCGCAGTGCCAAAGTCTGCGTCACTTTTGCTAACAGGCTCGCGCCATAGACCACAATCGGCATGTAGTTGAGCCCTCGATTCACTGCCTGCACGTAGAAGTTGCGAACTTCGGCGCTCAGTGGGGCAAGCTCGCGACCATCGACGATTAGCGCGACTTTTCCCGTCCGCTCTTGATACGCGAGGAGTCTTTTGACCAGCTCCTCTGCGTGGGGCAGTGCGACGACACCGTGCGGTTGCCACTCGCAGTGGCGCTCGTATTCCGCGAAGCGGTGGGGACCGATGGAGACCCAAGCCGTGCTTGCATCTCTTGGTCGAGTATCGTCCATAGCACTTCGATCGTATCAGCGATTCCAGGTATGCGGCTAGGCTCAGTCGCCGCTCCATTCCGGTGCATTGTCGTCTCTCGGAGGGGGACGGCGGCTTGGCACGAGCCATACGACGACAAGTGCGCTCAGCGGCAGGACGGCCAGATACGGCATTGTGTTTGTCCAGCCTTGCGCATCAGCCAGCATCGACATAAGCGGCGGTGACGCGATAAATCCGATCCTGCCGAGCAAACTGTTCGACCACGCCATGGCGTCGCCACGTTGTGCCGTGGGAAATAGCTCTGTCGTGAACGCCGTCGCGATGATGAGTCCGCCGCTCGCGCCACTTGTCAAACATGCCAGTGCCAGACGCAGAAGTGGCCCTGCTGGCAATAGGTACGATCCTAGAATCCCCAGCGTCCACAGGCCGTACACGATCAATGCGCCGCGTCGCTTTCCCACCCGATTGAGCAGCGGTCCGACAAAGCCCGACATTGGAATGGCAACCAGCGCAGCGAGCCCGAGATACGTTCCCGCTACCGCTGCCGACAGCGACAGGTCTGCAACGGCATGCTCTTTCCAAAACGTGATGGTGCTCTGGTTTGCCGCATAGGTAAGAAGCCACAGGAAAGAGCACAGCAGCAGGTTGCGTCGATGCTGGACCGTCCACATCGCAGTAAGAGATGGTGTGACTCGACTTGTCAGACGGGCAAAGCTCGGTGTCTCGTGCAGATGCAAATAACCCCACGGCACCGTCAGCAGCATCACCGCCCCCAGCAAATACACACTGCGCCAGCCTGGACCTGTGCCCATCAGCTTGGGGGCCAGGAGGGCGCAGACGACACCTCCGAACGCGCCGGTTGCAACCAGCAGGCTCAGAGCGCTCCGGACTTTGCGTGCCGGTAGACTTTCAGAGATGTAAAGAGAGGCTGCCCCGAGGGCACTGACCAAAAAGATCCGCGCCGCGAACTGCGTCAGAAGAAACAACGCAGCCGACGGGGCGAGCGCAGACGTCAGCGAAAGCAGCGAATACCCCAGGACGGAAGACAGCAGGATGCTGCGTCGACCGACTGAATCGGCGCGGCGCAAAAGAAAGTAACCGAGCAGGGTGCCACTGTTGGCGAGGCCGACAAGCTGTCCCCCTTCGCTTACCGACAGTGCGAAGCTTTTACGCAGTTCGGGCAGCGTCTGCGAAAGTGCGACCACATCAAAGCCATCCCACAGCGACACCATCAGCAGAAAGACCAGCATCGGCATCGGCAGTCGATCGATTTGGTGGGGCGCTTGGCTTGTCTCGTTGACTCCCTTGGTCGGTGTAGGCTGCACAGCCCTTTCAGCATAACGAGCCAGTGCGGAGCCTGTCATTGTGGGCGTTTTGTTCGCGAGTCGTACTTTCGCAGGACGCCCCATGGCGCATAATGACGTCCATGGAAGAGATCAGGCTCTCGGCGGTCATCGGGAACTCACAACGGCTCGATGGCGGCGCGATGTTTGGCAATGCTCCCAAGGCGCTGTGGACCCGCTACTTCGCACCCGACAGTGAAAATCGGATCAGTCTTGCGTGTCGAGCGCTGCTCGTCGAAGTAGGGGCCCGCAAGATCCTGCTCGAAACGGGAATCGGTGTGTTCTTCGCCCCCGAAATGCGCAGCCGCTTCGGTGTCGTCGAAGAAGATCATGTGCTGCTTCGGTCGCTTGCTGCGCTGGGCGTCGCAGAAGACGAAATCACCGACGTGATTTTGTCGCATCTGCACTTTGATCACGCGGGTGGCCTTTTGTCCGCGTATGTCGGCGGCCAATCAGCGCGGCTTCTGTTCCCCAAGGCCCGCTATGTCACAAGTGCGTCAGCGCTGGCTCGGGCGGAAAAGCCGCATGTCCGCGACAAGGCATCGTTTATCCCCGAACTTCAGGGGCTCTTGCGCGCAAGTGGTCGACTGCATCTGATTGCAGACGGTGCAACTCACGACGAGACGCTGCCCGGACTGCGCTTTCATCACTCAAACGGTCACACGCCGGGGCTGCTCCTGACCGAAGTCTGTGGTCCGTCGCCAGATCGAGCGGTGGTATTTGCTGGCGATCTGGTGCCAGGTACTGCATGGGTCCATCTGCCGATGACCATGGGCTATGATCGCTATCCCGAATTGCTGATCGACGAAAAGACAGCGTTACTGAATCAGTTGTGCGACCGAGGTGCTTGGCTCTTCTACACCCACGATCCCGTCGTGGCGATGAGCAAAATCAGACGCGGCGAAGCAAGCCGTCTGTCCGCGGACAAGCCCGAAACATCACCCACTCGCTTCGTTTTGTAAGCCAACGTCAATTCCATCACTCGGTCTGTGATCTCGATGTCAGCCGGAACCACTGGCATCCATCGCTGATCCAAACCGAACAACCAATGAGTGATTGGGATCTCTCACAGAGACAATCCAATCTCATTGGTTGAGATCCTTATCATTCAATAAGAGATCCGTTTGCTTCGCGCTGACAGTCCAATCTGTCCCAGAAGCAGCGCGATCTCTTGCTGCGAACTCAACGTCCTGCAAATGACTTGCAATTTCTGTTTTCACGTCGGTGAAGTCGTTTCTGCTTATCACCGGATGATGAAAAACTTGCAGTTTTTGTCGTTTTGTGTGGGTTCGGGTGGCAGGTTTGGAATGCTTTGCTAGGCTTTTTGCGCACCCTTTGTTCAACCCGTTTTCCAAGGAGTTTGTGCATGGCTTCGCGTGTCCCTGTTCCCCCTCGCAGTTTCGATGATCAGCTAGAGTCCCTGATCGCTTTTCTCAAGCAATCCAAGACCGCGCTTGTTGGCGTTGATCCGAAGCAGCTCGAATCGGACCTAAAAGCCCAGCGTGAAGAACGACAAAAAGATCACGATGCCGAACGGCAGTACGAGCAGATCCATCGTCGGTTTTTGGAATCGCAGGCTGAACGGTATCGTCGCTTCGGCGTGGCCGTGCAAGTGATGCGGGCCGCCAATCGTCACAACGCCGACGTGCTGGCGGCGATGGAGCAGTTCAAGCGTCCACGAACGGCAACTTCTGCGAAAAAGTCCAAAGCTGACAAGCCGTAGCCGGCAGAATATAGAAGACAGGTACGCATCAGCTTGGAGGGACCGAGATGAGAGAAGCACTGGGTTTTGGGCTGGGGATGGGCCTGGCGACAAGCTACGTGCTGCTTCTTCGCCTGAACGCCCGTCTGTATACACAAAACAGCGGGCAGGGTCTGGCGCTGCTTCTGCACGTCGGTCGGCTTGTCGTGCTGGTCGCGGTGATGGTGCTGCTCGGTTCGCTCGGCAAGCGCTGTCTTCTGTATGGACTGCTGGGTTTTGTGCCGACGCACCTGCTGTTGTATTTGTGGCTCCGGAGACAGCCCGATGACATCGCCCCTCCTTGAACCGGCGCTGTTCAACATCGGGCCCGTACCGATTCCGGCGTCGCTTTGCACCAGCGTGGGCATCACGGTCGTGCTTGGGGCGGGCAGCTTCATTCTGAGCCGTCTGCTTCGCCCCGAGCCGGGCAAAGTCCAAGCGATGTGTGAAGTCGTCATCACGACGATCCTTGAACAGATCGAAGAGGTGACGCGCAAAGACGGTCGACCCTATTTGCCGCTGATTGGGACGCTGTTTCTGTTTCTGATCGTCGCCAATTCGCTGTCGCTGATTCCTGGGCTACAGCCGCCAACGGAACGACTGGAGACAGTGATAGCGCTCAGTCTGACGGTGTTTGTATCGGTTTACTACTACGGCATCCGTCGGCACGGGCTGTTTTCCTATCTGAAACACTTTTTTCAGCCAACGCCGCTGCTGTTTCCGATTCATGTGCTGTCGGAACTGACGCGGACGTTTTCGCTATCTATGCGTCTGTTTGGCAACATCATGAGCCACGGCTTGATCCTGGCGGTGATTGTGTCGGTCGCAGCGCTGCTTGTACCGATCCCGATTCTTCTGTTTGGGCTTTTCACCGGCGCCGTTCAGGCGTACATCTTTACCATCTTGGCGACGGTATACATCGCTGCGGCAGTCGAGGATCATCCGCAAGCCGTAAAGACCGGCCACAAGGAGTGACATAGAACATGAGCGTTCAGGTCGTGAGCATCCTCGGGGCCGTCATCGCTGTCTGCTTTGGCGCGATTGGGCCGGCACTGGCCGAAGGACGGGCCATTCAGGCTGCGATGGAAGCGATTGCACGACAACCCGAAGCCGGACCAACGATTTCGCGCTCGCTGTTCGTCGGTCTGGCGATGATTGAAGCGATGGCGATTTACTGTCTGGTCGTCGCGCTTGTGCTTCTGTTTGCCAACCCTTTCGTCAAGTAAGCGATGCACGTTTCGCTGCTGCACATCGCGTTTCAGACGATCAACTTTCTGGTCTTGGTGTTTCTCCTCCAGCGGTTTTTCTATAAGCCGATCCTGGGGGTGATTGCTGAACGGAAGCAGAAGATCGCGCGCGAGCAAGAACTGGCTGCGTCGGAAAAGCAGGCGGCGGAAAAGCTAAAGGCGGATCTTCAGAACAAGCTGCAAGCGATCGAAGACGACAAGCAGCGGGTGCTGCAGCAGGCGCTTGTGCAAGCCGAAACGCAAGCAGCCAGTCTGCGGCGCGAAATGGAGCAAAAGATCGACGGAGAGCGTGCTCGTCAGACGGCGCTTTTGCAAAGCGAGCGCAGTGAGGTCGAGCAAAAGCTCAAAGAGCAGTCGGTGCGGCTGGGCCTGCTGATTGCTGAGCGGCTGCTGCGCGAGGGGGCAGTGGTAAGTGATCCGCTCGTCGCCGTCCACAGAGCGCTTGGGCAGATCGAGGCGCTTCCATCGTCGGAGCAAGGTCGCGTCTGGACGGAGCTTCGCCAGCATGGTGCCGAGCTGACCAGCGTGGACGCGCTGTCGGTGACCCAGGTTGCGCAGGTCAAAGCAGCGATCGAATCGGCTTGTCGGCATCCGGTTTCGCTGACCACCCAGACTGAACCGAAGCTGCTTTGGGGCGTAGAACTGCGGCTTGGTCACTTGTCGTTTGCATTTCACTTGCACGCCGGACTTGCCAAAGTGCAGTCGGAGCTGTTGACCCCATGAGTGATCTTTTGCGCAACCTGATTGCGTTTGCGCAAGACACCGAGGGGAAAGTGCGTGAGCTGAGCCTGGCCCCGCGACCGGAATCGCTTGGGCGGGTGATTGCGATTGCCGATGGCGTGGTGCACGTTTCCGGGCTTCCCGAAGCGCAGCTTGGCGAAGTGCTGCGCTTTGCTTCGGGAACGATGGGGCTGGTCGTCGTGCTAGATGAAGACCAGATCGGCTGTGTGCTGCTCGGCAAACAAGAAGGCATTTTGGCTGGCTCGTCGGTTCGCGGGACGGGCCAGGTGCTGGATGTTCCAGTCGGTGAGGAGCTGCTCGGACGGGTGGTTGATCCGCTGGGACTGCCGCTCGATGGTGGGCCGAAGATCGAGGCGCGGCATCACCTGCCGATCGAGCGGCCCGCACCGGGGATTACCCAGCGTCAGCCAGTGACGGAACCGCTGCACACCGGGATCACGGCGATTGACGCGATGCTTCCGCTCGGACGGGGGCAGCGTGAGCTTATCATCGGCGATCGTTTCACAGGCAAGACCGCGATTGCCGTCGATGCCATCCTGAGTCAAAACAGCACCGACGTGATCTGTATCTATGCCGCGATAGGTCAGCGCGCTTCGTCGGTGAGCCAGGCTGTCGCCGCGATTCGAGAGCGCGGGCCCAAGTCGCGCACGATTTGTGTGGTCGCTGCTTCCGACGCTGCTGCGGGGCTTCAGTGGATGGCTCCGTATGCCGCGTGCGCGATGGCCGAGTATTTTAGCGAGCGTGGTGGGCATGTGCTGCTGGTGCTCGACGACCTAACCAAGCACGCGCAGATTCATCGCCAGGTCGCGCTGCTTTTGCGTCAGCCACCGGGACGCGAGGCCTATCCCGGAGATGTCTTTTATTTGCATTCGCGACTGCTCGAACGGGCGGCGAAGATGTCGACGGATCGTGGGGGCGGGTCGCTGACGACACTGCCGATTGCCGAGACGCTGGCTGGCAACCTGTCGAGCTACATTCCGACCAACCTGATCTCGATCACCGACGGTCAGATATTTCTTGAACCACGGCTTTTCAACGAAGGACAAAAGCCCGCAATTGATGTAGGCAAGAGCGTGTCTCGGGTGGGTGGAAAGACCCAGCTTGCGGTGATGCGCAAGGTCAGCGAAAAGCTTCGTCTGGGATATGCGCAGTTTCTGGAACTGGAGGTATTCACCCGTTTCGGCGGCGCGATGGATGAGCGGACGCAGAAAGTGATCGAGCGCGGGCGACGGGTTCGGGCCGCGCTGCTGCAGCCGCAGTTTCAGCCTCTTTCAACGGCGCATCAGGTTGCGCTTTTGCAGGCAATCGACGACGGACTGCTGGATGGGCTGCCGACCTCTGCGGTTGGGCTGTATCGCGACGCGCTGGGGACGCTTTTGGCCGAAGAACACAAGCTTTTGGCGTTGCGGATCGAGCAAGGCAGCGTTCTTTCAGAGCCAGAACAAAAACAGCTGGGAGAGGTGCTGCGGGCGGCTCTTTTGCGGGTCAATGCCAACGAGGGCAAGGATGTTCGGGGCTGATCTGGCTGCGCGGATTCGGACCGTGCAGCAGCTCGGGGATCTGACCCAAGCCATGCGGCAGCTTGCGGCGGCACGGCAAAGGCAAGCGGCGGAAAACTTTGCTGGGCTGGAGCGGTATGCTGCCGCAACGCTGTCGGCACTTCAGCGAGGGCTGGCGCTTTTGTCGAAGCAGCAAAGTGCACCAAAACAAAGCGGGACTTCGCAGCGGCTTTTGGTCGTTTGCCTGTCGGAACATTGCTTTGTCGGCGCGCTCAACGAAACGCTGGTCAGCAAAGTGGTCCATGTGATGGCGGAAGCGCCGTCCCAGCTGTTTGTCTTGGGCAAGCGGGGACTTCGGCACGTCGAAGAACGTGGTCTTTCAGCCCATGAAACAGCGAGCATGCCGACGACGCTTGGTTCGGTCTCGCGCACGGCCAGTGATTTGGTCGAGCGGCTGTTTGATCGGGTTTCGAGCGGCGAAGTGGCCGAGATAGAAGTCGTGTTTGCCCGGCTGCGCGGTTCGGTAAGCTACGAACCGATTTGTCAGCGCCTGTTTCCGCCGCATGTGTTGCCGGCGGCTTACGATGGTGAGCCGCCTTTGCATACGCTGCCGGTGGAAAAACTGACGGCGCGGCTTTTGGAAGAGTATGTCTTTGCGCAGGTGACGTGGATGATTGCCTCGGCGTTTGCGTGTGAGCAGGCGGCGCGCTTTTCTGCGATGGATGCATCGCATCGCAACCTGCAAGAGCAGCTTGGAGAGCTGCGTCAGCAAGAGCGAGCCGAACGACAAGACAGCATCACCAGCGAAATTCTGGAAGTTGCGACGGCGAGCTCGCTGCTTGCGGAGTCACATCATGACAAATGACGGTGTGATCGTTCGCGTCCGCGGATCGGTCGTTGACGTTCGTTTTCAAAGCGGCGAGCTGCCAGCGATTGGTGAAGCGCTTACAGTGAAGCTGGGCGGACGGACGCTGATGCTGGAAGTGCAGCAACACAGCGACGTCGGGCAAGTGCGCTGCGTTTCACTGGATTACACAGAAGGGCTTCGACGCGGCCAGAGCGCGCAGCGGACCGGGGCCTGCATTCATGTACCCGTCGGTGAAAACATGCTCGGTCGGCTGTGCAACGTCCTGGGCGCACCGATCGACAACTTGCCACCACCTGCGGAAGCGACGCCACGGAGGCCCATCTATCGGGCGGCCCCGCCTTTGCGCACCGAAGGCCAAGCACCCGAGCTGTTTTTCACCGGGATCAAAGTCATCGATCTGCTTCTGCCGCTGCGACGTGGTGGCAAAGCGGGGCTGTTTGGTGGCGCGGGCGTCGGCAAGACCGTGCTGCTGATGGAGCTGATTCGCGCGACGGTGCAGACGCATGGCGGCGTGTCGGTGTTCGCTGGGATCGGCGAGCGATCACGCGAGGGCAATGAGCTGTGGCTCGACATGCAGCAGTCGGGTGTTTTGAAGAACACGACGCTGGTGTTTGGCCAGATGAACGAACCACCGGGGGCGCGCTGGCGGGTTGGTCTTACCGCGCTGACTGTGGCTGAGTTTTTTCGTGATGAGCGCAAGCGGGACGTTTTGCTGCTGATCGACAACGTGTTTCGCTTCATCCAGGCAGGCGGCGAAGTGTCCGGGCTTTTGGGTCGGCTGCCGTCGCGGGTCGGCTACCAACCGACGATGGCGACTGAAGTGGCGGAATTTGAAGAGCGCATCACGTCGGTCGCGGGCGCTGCGGTGACGTCGATCCAGGCGGTCTATGTTCCTGCAGACGATTTGACAGACCCGGCGGTGGCGCAGCTTTTTTCGCATCTGGATGCCAGCCTGGTGCTGTCGCGCAAGCTCGCGTCCGAAGGCATTTATCCCGCGGTTGATCCGCTGGCATCGTCGTCGAATCTGCTGGACCCGCGGCTTGTCGGGGTCGACCACTACCGAATCGCCGAAGCGGTGCGCAAGACGCTCGCGCAGTATCGCGAACTGCAAGACATCATCGCGATGCTGGGACTTGAAGAACTGTCGCAAGAAGACCGGCTGACGGTGGCGCGGGCTCGTCGGCTGCAGCGTTTTTTGACCCAGCCATTTCTGGTGACAGAGGCTTTTACCGGACGGGGGGGGCGGACGGTGCCGCTTGCAGAGACGCTTTCTGGCTGCAAAGCCATCCTGGCGGGCGAGTGTGATGCGTGGCCCGAGAGTGCCTTCTATATGGTCGGTGCTCTCGATGAAGCGAAGAATCGGCTGTAATCGCCGATCTTAGGTGGCGAGCAAGCGGGACAAGCGGCGTTCGCCCATGACCCACTGCGGCACAGCCACAGCCAGCAAAAGAATCGCCGAAAGGCAGTAACTAATCCCGCGCTCCGTCGAGTCGAGTCCCGGACCAAGCTGTTCGGCCTGTTGCTGCATTGCGGCAAGAAGAAAGTAGGCAAGTCCGATCAAAAACACGATCCAAGCGACAGCGCTGATGAAGATACCTGAATATTTTTGCAGTGTACCGGACCGGTATCCGAGCGAAATGGCGCGTATATCATTACGCACTGCGAATGAAGTTACACGGGTACTGCGTAACCCAGGTTGCGCTGTCAGAGCGTGTTGTTCTGCTTGCATGGTCAGGCTCCGTGCTTGCCGACTTTTGATTGAAATGCTTGCAAGCCAAGGGCCAAGGCGATGCGCCTAGCAGCGACGGAAAAGCGAACAGTAGAGCAGGACGAAACGGGCGGGCGATTTCACAACGCGGCGCGTCAGAGCTTCTGGGGGATTACTGGAAAATTTCTGCGACTGGGCGGCCCGAGATGCGGGTGAGCGGAGACAGACCAAGCACCGCGAGCGCAGTCGCCGCGGTATCCATCGTCGATATGTTCGATCGAATGTGATAGCCGCGACGGACACCGGGGCCAGATGCGATCCATGGGATCTCTCGATCGCTCGGCAGGGCGCCCGTATGACCACGCGCGTGGCCACCATGATCTGCCGACACAATGACCAGCGTGTCGTCGAGCATGTTCGCCTCTTGCAGTGCGCGATAAATGGTTCCAAGACAGGCATCTGAGGCGAGCGCAGCCTTGCGATAGCTGGCCGTCATCCAGCCATCGGAGTGACCTGCCTCGTCTGGGTCAGAGAAATGGACGAACAAAAGACCGGGCTTTTCTTTGGTCAAGTAGCGAGCTGCTTCGTCGCTGACTTTCTTGCAGTAGTAACCGGGGCGCGCGAACACGTCGACGGTGCCTTCGGGCATGATGTGGCGAAGCTTGGGCTTGCCGACAAACGCGGCGGTTTTTAGTCCACCCTCTTCGGCGGCTTGAAAGATCGTCGGGACGCGGATGTAGCCACGGGTTTTCAGCCAGGTGTTCCACGTCAGTCCATGTTGATCGACATCGACGCCCGATAGCATCGAGGCATGAGACGGCAGCGTCGATGCCGTTCGGATTGTGCGCGCTTTCCAGGTAAACGATCCGTTGCGATAGAGCTGCTCGTGCCAGTACATGTTCTGGCCATAGATCAGATCGGGTCGCATGCCGTCTTCGCTGATGATGACGACGTGACGTACACCGGGTGGATGCTCTAGCCCAACCGATGCAACGGGATGAGGTTGCGACTGCACAGGCACAGGCTTGGCGATCGGCATGGTGCTGGATGTCGCGGGGGCCGCGTGGGCCGTCGACTCTTTGCTGGGAAGTCGAAATACCGACGACGACAAGAGCAATCCGAGAGTGCTCACGGTTGCTAGCCGGTAGACGCTGTGCCTTCTGCGCATGAATTTAGGTTACCGTCAAGAAGGCTCCAAATACAACTACATCCGCATGCCGAAAGTTCGCGAAACAGCTTTGGCTTTTGGCGCAAGCCGGCCAAGATCATCTCGCGCTTTCAATGTTTGGGGAGGGTGAGAGACTTCGCGATGGAAACCGGCGAGACAAACCGCGGCGGGGATGCGTCCCGCCATCTTGCGAGCGAGCCGCGGCTGCGACCTCCCGTGGGCGGGAGCTATCTTGGACTTTTGTGGCACAACCGCGACTTTCGCGCCGTGTATCTGGCGAGCCTGATCAGCCTGGGCGGCGACTGGTTCATGATGGTTGCTTTGTACGATCTGGTATTGAGCCAGACGGGCAGTGCGACGCTGATTTCGGTGATCAACCTGTGCTTGGGTCTGCCGGCGCTGCTGGTGACACCGTGGGCGGGCAGTCTGATCGACAAGACGGATCGCCGCAAGCTGATGGTGACGGTGGACCTCCTGCGCGCCGGCCTGGCGCTGATTCCTATCTTGGTGGTGTCGCCCAAGCTTCTGCCGCTCGCGTTTTTGGCAGTGGCGTGTCTGTCCGCTGGATCGGGCTTTTTTGATCCGGCAGCGGAAGCGGCGGCGCCAAACATCGTGGCACCCGAAGACTTGGGACGTGCCAACGCACTGCTCGGATCGGCGTGGGGCACGATGCTGATGGTCGGTTCGGCAGTTGGTGGACTGGTCGCAACCTATCTGGGTCGCAACGTCGCGTTTGCGCTCAATGGGCTAAGCTTCTTTGTTTCGGCGGTGCTGCTGTGGCGCATCAAGCTGAACTTTTCAGAACATTCACACCACACGGCACCACAGACGACGCTGCGCGAGTCTCTTTCTGAAGCGGTGACGTTTGTGAAGTCGCGACCCCAGGTGATGGCGCTGCTGAGCGGCAAAGGACTGCTTGGGCTGACGCTTGGTCTGACGTCGCTGCTTTCGGTGTTTGGCGAAAAGGTGTTTTTGCGCGGCTCAGAGGGAATCGCGAAGCTGTTTGTTGCGCGTGGCCTGGGCGCGGTGGTCGGTCCGTTTGTGCTGTTTGCCTTGCTGCAGCGCTCATCGCTGCGAACGTTGGCGATCGGACCGTGCATGATGGTGTACTCGCTCGGGTACTGTTTTTTGTCGAAAAGTCCGTCGCTGGAATGGGCGATGGTGCCGATTGTGCTGGGTCACATGGGCGGCGGTGCGATGTGGCAAGCGACGACCTACGCGATGCAGGAATCGGTGCCAGACGCACTGCGCGGGCGGGTGTTTTCTTTTGATCAGGCGATTTTGGGTGTGACCTATTCGCTGTCGACGATGGGGGTTGGGCTGCTCGTCGATAGGCAGGGCGCGCGGCCAGTGTTCTTTGTGCTGTCGCTTGTGTTCACGCTGCTGGGCCTTTTGCTGTTTGTTGTGACTCGTCGCTTGTGGCAGACCCACAGAGTGTGACCATGTAGGACAACGTAAGATTTTTGACTTCCTTGTCACACCGAAGTAGTGTGGACCCATGAAGCCCACGCTTTCCTCTGCCAAGCCCGCGGAAACCTCGTCTCGCCGTCCAGTTTCGGGCCGTCCAGTTTCGGGCCGTCCTGCTTCGGGTCGTCCAGTTTCGGGTCGTCCGCTCACTGTCCGGGAAACCCGCGCGCATGTTCCTTCGGGTCCGACTCGGGTGGAAAAGCGTCGCAGCATGCGCTTTGACAAAGCGTTCCCGGTGGCGCTGCGCAGCGATGCGTTTGGTGAAATTTCGGCGATTGCGCGCAATGTTTCGACCGGCGGCATGATGGTCGAAGTACGCGAACCACTGCCGCTTGGGACACAGGTGCTGGTCTACTTTTCGCTGCCGGATTCCCATGTGCGCGTGACGGCTCGTGGCGAAGTGAAGAACCACTACTTCCTGAACTTCGCGGATGGCAAAGGGGGAGTGCGGGCGCTGTCCGGAATGGGTCTGCGCTTTTCTTCGTTTGAGAGTGATTCCGACCTGACGTTGGGAATGGGAATCAACCGGCTGCGCACCGTCCTGCACTAAGCAGCAATCAGGTTGCGTTGCGGTAGAAAAACCGCTTGAGAAGCTCGGTTGCCAGCACGTACATCACAGTGATTCCCACGAGCACAGCGAGCAGAGGAAGTGGCAGCGGCGCAAAGCCAAAAAGCTGCGCGTAGGGTAGATAGGGAATCAGCAGATCGATTCCCGTAATCAGCGCTGTCAGTCCCAGAAGGGAACGTGCCGGGCGACTGCGGAAACAGGGTCGACGGGTCCGCACCACCAGCGCAACCACAAGCTCGGTAAGCAGACTTTCGACAAACCAGCCGGTTCGGAAGACAGTCTCTCCGGCTTGAAAGATCCTGAGCAGGACAAAAAACGTCAGGAAGTCGAACAGCGAACTGAGCAGACCAAACTGCACCATGAAGCGGCGGATAAACTTCATATCCCAGCGACGTGGTTTTTGAATCAGTTCGGGGTCGACCGCATCCCCCGCGAGCGCCATCGAAGGCACATCAGACAGCAGGTTGTTGAGTAGAATCTGACTTGCCAATAGCGGCAGAAACGGCAAAAAGATCGACGTTGCCGCCATGCTCAGCATGTTGCCAAGGTTGGCGCTGGTGGTGGTCAGAATGTACTTGAGGGTGTTGGCAAACGTGGTCCGTCCTTCGAGGATTCCGCGACGCAGCACATCCAGGTTTGATTCAAGCAGAACAAAGTCTGCTGCTTCTTTGGCGACATCGACAGCGGAATCGACGGAAATGCTGACATCGGCGGCATGCAGCGCAGGGGCATCGTTGATTCCGTCTCCCATGTAACCAACGACGTGACCGCGTTTTTTTAGTGCCAGGATGATCCGTTCCTTTTGGTTGGGATCGACTTCGGCAAATACTTCTGTGGTCTGCACTTTGGCCCACAGCGCCTCGTCGCTCAGATCATCGAGCTGGGCTCCGGTCAGGACTTCTTCTGCTTTCAGTCCGACTTCCCGTGCCAGATGGACGTTGACGGCGCGGCTGTCTCCCGAAATCACTTTCAGAGATACGCCAAGCTCCTTGAGCGCAGAGAGTGTCTGCCCGATTCCCTCCTTCGGTGGATCAAAAAAAGTCAAAAATCCACAAAACGACAGATCGACCTCGTCTTCGCGATGCCAGGTTCCTTTTGGGGCAGTGAGCTTTTTGGCCACACCGAGCACGCGATGGCCTGTTTGTCCCCACGCTTCGGCTCTTTCCAGATGTGCTGTGCGTTCGGATTCTGAAAGGGAGCAGGCGTCCAGAATCGGAACGATGGCCCCCTTGGTGATCATCCGCAGCTGGTCTTTTTCACGTACCACCACCGACAGCCTTTTGCGCTGAAAGTCGTAGGGAATCTCATCGACCTTTTCGATACCGGTTGGATCAAGCTGCGCTGCGTTGTCGATGGCTTCGTCAAGAGGATTGGTCAGTCCGGTTTCAAAGTGGGCGTTGATGGCGGCTTCCGTAAGGACTGATGTCGATCGGTTCCCTTCCGGATCATAGCTGCCCGAAAGACGAACTTCACCAACGGTGAGCGTGCCAGTCTTATCGGTACACAGGACATCCATCGCACCGAAGTTTTCAATCGCATTGAGGTGACGAACCAGGACTCCTTTTTGGCTCATCGCTTGCGCACTTTGTGACAGGTTCACGCTCAGAATCGCAGGCAACATCTCGGGGGCCAGACCCACTGCCAGCGCAATCGAAAACAGCAGCGATTCAAACAGCGGGCGATGAAGTGCGACATGCACCACGACCACGCCAAGCACCATGATCAGCATCGTCACAATCAGCAAATTGCCGAAGTGACGCAGCCCTCGATCGAACTCTGTTTCAGGGGGACGCAAGTTCAGTTTGTCTGCGATCGAGCCAAAAAACGTCTTCCGGCCTGTGGCCAAGACGACAAATGTTGCGCTGCCGCTGCGAACGGTGGTCCCCTGAAACACCGCATCTTTGCGCTGAAGCGGAGGGCAGAGTTGGGGCTCTGTTTCGATGTGCTTTTCGACGGGGAGAGACTCTCCAGTGAGCAGCGCTTGACTGACAAAAAAATCATTGGCCAAAAGAAGCAGGCCGTCGGCAGGAATCAGACTTCCCGCGGCGAGCAACACCACATCCCCTGGCACCACCTGCGAGCTGGGAATCTGGACACTTTGGCCATCGCGCAAGACCCGCGCTTTGGCGACCACCAGCGACTTGAGCTTTTCGATGGCTCGGCCTGCATCGAATTCCCGCCAGGTTCCAATCGCACTGCTTGCCGCGACGATCAGCAGCGCGAGACAAGCATCGACCCACTCACCTGCGAGCAGAGACACGCCTGACGCGAACACGAGCAAAAGCACGAGCGGACTTTTGATCTGCTCAAACAGGAGCCGAAACACCGACAGCTTCTTCGCTGTTTGGAGTGTGTTTTCTCCCCACTGCGCAAGCCGCGCTTTGGCTTCGCTTTCGCGTAGACCTTGCTCTGACGATGCAAGCTCAGACAGTAGCTTGGCAGCGGGCAGCTTCCAGCGTTCATCTACAGACCGCAGCATGTCTGCATTGTGTACCTTGTCGCACGATCTGCCAGAGAACAAAACGACGGCGAAGATGCCAAAAAGCCAGACACTTCGCAGGGATTGGCGCTTCCCTTCTTCTAGCGGATCGCGATATGCTAAGTCGTACTATGCCCATCCGTGTCATCCGCTTCCCAAAGGGGGACAGTGATACAGAGACCAGGGTCGGTTGCGCAGCCTGCGCGCAGACACTGATCTGGCGGATCTACGGATTGGGGCAGTGAGGAAAAGCATGTCGGAAGCGAGCAATCCAGAGCGGGGACCTGTGGCGGCGCAGACACTGGATGGGGGATGGTTCCGCAAAGAGCGAGAGCGAATTGCGGTCGGGCGGAAAGGAATTGCGCTACGCCTGGGCTCCACCGAAAGCAAAGTGACGACGCTAGAGACGCGCAAACACGACGTTCCTACCGAGTGGTTCGGCGTGCTAAGGGAGCTGGGTTTTCGCTTTCCTGCCGATGTCGCCCAAGCTGAAACGCCCGTCGCTTCGGTCGTGACAGATGTCGTCCAAGCGGCTGCGATTCCGTCACCACCCAGCGACGTTCCGGTTGTGATCGCGGCAGAGTTTGCGGTGTCTGCAAGTGATCCGCCTTCTGCTTCAGCCGACGCTGTGATCGAAGCGGTCGTGATAGAAGCCGTGCCGACAAGAGCGGACATTCCGACCACCGCTGAGACAGCCACGCCGGTCTCTCCGGTGATTCCTGCTATCCCGCAAGCAGAGATGGAAGCGCGAAGAGAAGAGAAGACGCCCAATGTGGAGCCGGTTGCGGAAGCGTCGGTGCCACAGGATGCGCAGACGCTTGTTCCAAGCAATCACAGCGAACCGCTTGCATCGGCATCACTGACGCCATTTTGTGGTCACTGGATGCGCGAGCGTCGTCGGGAACGCGGCATTCGGACCCAAGACCTGGTGACGCAGCTTCGGACGCTGCCAGCTGACCTTTACACGATTGAACGTCACAACATTCGGCTGCCTTTGCGCTGGATTCCGGGGCTTCTAAAACTCGGGCTTTTGACGGTCGATGAAGCGAAAGTCGCGACGCGCGGACCAGGCAGCAAGCTGTCGCCGATGAATGGGCTGTGGCTGCGTCAGCAGCGTGGACAGTTTAAACTGTCTCCGCAAGCGGTCGGGGCCAAGCTGGGGGTCAGCGCGCTCGACATTCGCCTGATTGAAGCGCGACAGTGGTCGCTGCCAAGTGAGTGGTTTCCTGCGCTCAAGTCGCTGTTTACTGCGCCGGCCTCTGCAACATCGAAAAAGGTCGCCAGCAAACCGAGCGGTTCGGCGGCCATTGCAGCAGTGAAAAAAGACAGCGCAGCAAAAGCGGAATCCAAAACCAAGTCGACTCCGGCTGCCGTGGCAACGGGCAAGACGACAAAAGCTGCACCGGCTGGAACATCGGCCAAAAAAGTCGAGGCCAAAGCTGCGACGAAAACGGAAGCAAGCAAGAGCCCGGCCAAAGCCCCTGCAAAGACAGAAAAACCGTCTGTCAGCACTGCGACCGCAAAAGTGGCTGCACCTGCGGCGAAACCTGTTCCGAGCGGCGAGCCAGGACTTGCGGAAACGATCGTAAGTTACCGCTTGATGCTGGGTCAGCACGCGGGTCTTTCCGCAGTCGACGTGCTGGCGCAGATTGCAGCGGATCTTCAGCTTGCCAAAGGCAAAGATGCACTGACGTTTGAAAAGCTGCGTGCAGCGATGAAAGTGCTGACCAGCCGGTAAACGGGCAAGCTCTGTGGGTCTACCAAACAGACCCACGCAAGACAGACACCGCGTTCCCAAACGATCCCAACATCAATATGAGGAATTTTAGATTCCTCATATTCCTCCTATTCATGCGCGGCGGTTTGAGTTGTTAGGTCTCTTTTCGTCCGACGACCAGCAGAAAGCCGCCCAAGCGCCGCACACCTGGCAGTACCGATGCTTGCCGTTCGACCATCCGCAGCGCCGGACCGAGCAGCGGCCAGCGATGCGCCTGCGAAAACGGTGTCACCACCCGAATCCCATGCACGGTCTCGATCTGGATTTCGTTTGGCAGATACGACCGAATTTGCGGCAAGGAGTCGTAGCGGGTGTAGACCGCTTCATCATTTATGTCCGCAGCGATCGCCGTCGGACGCTTGAGCCGCTTAATCAGATACCGCAGCGACAGGGTGTTGTAAAACTCGGCGAGCAGATAGCCGCCTGGCCGGAGCACTCGTGTCATCTCGCGCATCGTCTGCTCGATCGGCTCGACGTGCGCCAACACTTTGAACGAACAGACAACATCAAAAGAGGCATCGGCAAACGGCAGCTCGCTTACCGAACCTTGGACGACTTGTAGGCTGCGCGCCGACGCTTTGCGCAGCATGCCTGAAGACAGGTCGACACCCACGGCGACTTTTGCGTGCTGGGTCAGACGGTTTAGGATAAGTCCCGTCCCACAGCCCGCCTCTAACAGCCGGGTGTCTTTGTTCATGTAGCGGCCAACCAGCTCACAGGTCAGCTCGTCGATGAAGGCATGATAGCCATCGTGTCGGTGGCGCTCGTAAGTCGCCGAAAACTCATCGTAATAGTGCTTGTTGCGGAGCTTGGTCACGGCCCTTGTTTGTACTCCGCCGAGCCCGCTGGAATCCACCCCGAAAATCAGTAAGCGGCTGCGCCCTTTCCTTGGCGCCCGTTCCACGATACACTTTGCTGCCCCCTGGTTGAGCCAGGGGATGGAACTTTCGCCCTTGAGTCTCCCCGTGTCTGACCCGGCTCTCCATCGTCCGTCAAAGCCTTGGCCGCTTGGCCTTGTGGCTTGCGGCATGTTTGGCGTGCTGACAAACTCGCTGCTCGTGTCGTCGCTGCTTATCGGGCAGCCGGGCGAAGTGGCGGCCAAAAAAGGCAAGTCAAAGGTCGGGGACAAGCGCAAGCAGCGCGGCGACAAACCGCAAGCGACCCCAGCTGTGACACCCCCTGGCGCGGCGTCCAATGGTCCACTTGCAGCGGTCCGTCTGGCGTGCGACTTGGGTTCGTCGAATCCTTTGTGTGAAACGGCGTTTCATGCGGCGAGCACGGCGGCTGGGCGACGATACACGCTGGTCGATTCGGCCAAGCTGGAAGCACTGTTTGCACGCGAACCGTCGCTGCGAGGCTGCCGCAATGACTCATGTCGGACGGCGATTGCCGAACAGCTTGGACTGTGGCGACTGATTGACGTGATTGTTCACTCGCCGCGGCAAAAAGACATTGTCGCGTCGGTGTCGATCTTCGATCCAGCGGCGCGTGGCATTGCTGCCGACGTCGAGCGAGAGTCCAAGCGCGATCCGGCCAAGCTGGACAGCACGATTGGCGAAGCGGTCGAGCAGGTGATGGCGACGCAGCGACTGACGGCGCAGCTTCGCCTGGATGTTCGTCCGACTGATGCCAAGGTCAAAATCACCGACAGCCGAGGCAGTGCGCGCGAAATATCTGAACCAGAGCGGACCGGCAAATCACCGATTCGGCTGTTCCTTGGTGGATATACGGTCCACGTCGAAAAGCCCGGTTTTCTGGCGCAAGATGTGCCCGTCACTGTCGCGCAGACCGGCGCGTCGCTGCAAATTGAACTTCAGCTTCGCCCGATCGAAGTTCGCTTCGAATGGTCGCCCAAAGACGCCATCGTGCGCGTCGACAACCGGCCTGTCGGGGCTGCCTATCCGGTGATGGAACTGTCCGAAGGTCCGCATCGCGTCGAGGTTCTGGCGCCACCGGGTCAGCCTTACGAATCGATCGTGCAAGACATCGACGTGCGGCGGGACATGGAGCCCGTGCGGCTTTTGCTCCAGCGACTGACGGAGCTACGGGTTCAGGCTCCGCTTGGTTATTCGGTCAGCGTCGACAGCCAGATTTTGCCGCCCGATCGTTTTCGCGCAAAAGGGCTGCAAATTGAAACGTCGCACAAGACGACGCCTGGTCTGCATCTGGTGTCCGCGACGAGCTTTCGTGGTCTGCGGCTGTCTCGCCAAGTCGAGGTTCGTCCGGGCAGCAGTGCCGATGCGGTGATTCATCCGCCGGCGCTGTGGCCGGGAGCGCTGCTGGCGACGGCTGGACTTTTGACTGCTGGCGCTGGCATCGGACTGTATTTCTACGACGGACGCTGCCTCGATACGGACTGTTTGTTTGTCACAAACTACGCGCCGGCAAGCTACGCGATGATGGCGCTTGGTGGTGCCGCGTTTCTGTCGGGCGTGATCTGGCTTGGCTACAACGCCGCGCACCATCCGCGCTTTTACAACCCACAGAGCCAGCGCGTCACCATCGTGCCCAGCCTTGCGCCCCGCTACTCCGGGGTACTCACCTCGATTAACTTCTGATACGGTTCCGCCGCTTCTTACCCTAGGAGTGGCGATGTCCGTCCGTCTTGCTCGTGCTTTGTCTGCACTCGTGTTCGGTAGTGCGCTCGCTGGGTCTGGCTGTGCCGCCCCTGGTGGGGCGATTTGTGGCGACGATCGAAGCTGTGGTGCTTCTGAACAGTGTTTGCTCATCGGCGATACCGAAGCGTGTCATCGCACCTGTACCGGGGCAAATGGCTGCGACGACAACTCTCCGGTCTGTGACGCTGCGCTGAAGGTCTGTCGGTCGTGCTTCGCGGGGGAAGACTCGCTGTGTGCTGCTCGCAGTGCCGCGACGCCACGCTGTCTAAAAGGCCGCTGCGTCGCTTGTCGCCCACCGGGCGATGTCGCATCGGAAAGCAGCGAGTGCGGGGTTTCGTCATCGGTTCTTTCGCCAAGTCCCGTCTGTGACCCCCGCAGCTATAGCTGCCGGCCCTGCTTGCGCCACAGCGAGTGTGCGTCGGGCATCTGCGTCAAAGACGGCAGCGATGTCGATTTTGGCATCCCGCGCGGTGCTTGCGTCCCGACAAAACAAGTGCTTGTCGTCGACCAAGAGCTTTGCAGCGGCACAGGTCCTGCATTTTGTACGCTGCGCCAAGCGATAAACCGCATCGACGCCGACCATCGCTACATCTTGCTGAAAAAAGGGGCCGGAGCGACGGACTTTGGCGATTTGCAGATCGGCACCCAAGCGAGCCACAAAGGCCTGACGATCCACATCGTCGGACCGCTTGCCGACATTCCACCGGAAACCGCGACGAGCGAGCCTCGTGCCGTGCTCGGTGGGGCGCCGCTCAAGGACGGTCTAACGGTCACGCAGTCGTCGGTCTTTATCGATGGCGTGTACGTGCGGGGAAATCGCGCGGGCCTGGTGTGCATCGGTGCCGACGCGAAGCTTTCGGTCAATCGTTCCTATTTTGCCGGCAATGACACGGCGATCGTCACGTCGACAAACTGCAAACTGTCGCTTGGCGATAGCTGGCTTGGCCGGGGTCCGCGCGCGAGCGTGTTTGGAGATGCACCCGGTAATGTCCGCGGCATCGACGTCGCGGGCGGTGATTTTTCGGTGGTGAACACGGTCTTTTCCGACAACGGCGATTTTCGGCAAGATGGCTTTGGCGGGATTCGCATTCGTTCGCTGTCGGCAGGGGTGCGGCGCTCGACGGTGGTGAATAGCACGCTGTATCAGCAGAGCGGTCTGCTCAAGCTCGGCAAGTATTTTACTTCGGTGATGTGCGACGTTCCCGTCGGGGATCGGCTGGTGCTGCTCAACACACTGATGCTTTCCGACAAGCCGCTTTTGACAAGCCCCGAGGAGCACTACGTCGATTCGACCTGTGGCGCGATGGTCAGCCACGTTGGATCAAATGATGCGTGGCTCAATGCCGCAAACTCGGTGGTGCTGCCGATGGAAGCGATGCCGCTGCGCAATGCGGCGGCGCGGGATCTGCGCTTGCCTGCGACGCCGGGTTCGGAAGGTCCGGTGCTGCAACATGGCGGGGTTCCGATGATTGAAGTCGGTGGTGAACGAATTTTGGCGCCGAGCTTCGATCTAGATGGACGATCGCGACCGACGGGATCGGTCGCAATTGGAGCGTTCGAGCCGGTGCCGTAACTTACGGTGGTGGCTGGCTGGGGGCGCCACCGGGGGTCAGCGGCGGCGCCATCGTTCCGCGCGCTTCCAAGACACGAAGCAGGATTCGGTACATCACCGGCAGCACAATCAGGGTGAGCAGCGCTGCCGACAGGGTTCCTCCGACGATGACGACGGCGATGGGACGCTGGGTTTCGGCACCGATGGCGCGGGACAGCGCCGCCGGAATCAGACCCAGTGCCGCCAGCGCTGCCGTCATCAGCACGGCGCGTAGTCGACTGTGACTGCCTTGGATGATGGCTTCGTCGAGCGGTTCGCCGTGCCTGCGCCTTTCTTCTATCGACGAAACCACCAGCACGCCGTTTAGCGACGCCTGACCGACGAGCGCAATGAAACCGACCGCCGCGGCTATCGACACCGGCATATCGACCAGCCAAAGTCCAATCGCACCACCGACGAGCGCAAACGGCACATTGAGCAGGGTGAGCAGCGCCAGCGCCATCGAGTCAAACGCTTTGAACAAAAGCGCCAGCGTCACCAAGAGCGCGACCGGCACCACCAGTCGAAGCCGTGCCATCGATCGTTCTTTGGACTCGAACTCGCCGCCCCATTCGACGGTCATGCCGGGCTTTAGCTTCACTTTGCTCGACACCGCTTGCTGGGCATCGAGAACGAAGCTGCCCAAATCGCGACCGCGGACGTTCATGCGCAGGCCGATGTAGCGCCGTCCATTTTCGCGGTTGAGCGTCGCGCGTCCGTAATCGACATGAATGATGGCGACGGCGGCCAGCGGCACCAGCGCGCCACCTTTGGTCGGAATGCGCAGCGCCGAGATTTTTTCGATGGTATCGCGGGCTGCTTCGGGAAGTCGCAGCACCACATCGAAGTTGCGCTCGCCTTCCCACAGCGTACCGACGGGGCTTCCACCGAGTGCAACCGTAATAAAGTGCTGCACATCACTCATCGTCAGACCGAACCGTCCAAGCAGCTCGCGTCGGGGTTTGATCTGAAGCTGCGGCACCGGCGCGCTCTTGACGATGCCCAGATCAGAAACCCCGCGGACCTCGGAGATCGCCGCCAGCGCTGCCTCGGCGGTCTGCTGCAAGTCTTTCATGTCGTGGTGGTAGATTTTGAGCGCGATCTGACCCATCTGCCCGTAGATGTTTTCGTTGACGTTGTCGCGAATCGGCTGCGAAAAGTTCACCGACAGCCCTGGCACGACCGCCAGCGAAGCGTGCATTTTTTCGATCAGCGTACCGAGGCTGGGCGTGTCTTTGGGCCAGCTATCCATTGGCTGGAGCTTGACGAAAAACTCCAGGTTGCTCGGCAGCGCAGCGTCGGTGCCATCTTCAGGGCGCCCGAGCTGCGACGACAGCGACTCAACCTGCGGGAATCCTTGCAAAAGCGAAGTCAGTCGTGGCACAAGCCGCCGCCCTTCATCGAGCGATACGTTCGACGGCAGCGTGAACGTCAAGTACAGCGATCCTTCGTTGATTTCGGGCAAAAACTCACTGCCGCGGTTTTGCAGGATGTAGCCGGCCAAAAACAGCGAAGCCACAGCGGTTCCAATCACCACAAGCGGACGCCTTAGCGCGCCGCGCAGCGTCGGTAGATACAGCGCTTCGGCGGCTTTTAGGACCGGCGATTCGCGGTGCGTCGATCCTTTGCGATAGGCCAGCGTCGCCAGCACCGGCACCAGCGTGACCGAAAACAGCAAGCTACCGAGCAGCGCTGTCACCACCGTATGAGCCATCGGTGCAAACATCCGTCCCTCGACGCGCTGGAGCAGGAAAATAGGCAGATAAGCGGCGCTGATGATGAGCAGCGCGAAGATCGTCGGACGTGCGACCTGACGGACAGCCCAGCTGATTCGTTCGAGGTTGTCTTCGGGCGCATCTTTGGGTGGATGCTGGAGCGTCGAGACGATGTGTTCGATGATGACGACAGCTCCGTCGACGATGACGCCAAAGTCGACCGCGCCCATCGACAGAAGGTTGGCCGACATCCCGCGTGAGTACAGGTAGATAAACGCCACGCACAAAGACAGCGGAATCGTCGTCGCGACAATCAGCGCCGCTTTGATATCGAGCAAAAACACCAGAAGAACGATCAGCACCAGCACCGCGCCTTCGACGAGGTTGCGTCCGACGGTTTCCAGCGTTTTGTTGATCAGTTCGGTGCGGTCGTAAAACGGCCAGACGCGGACGTTTTCCGGCAGCGCGCGGGCGTTGATGTCATCGATTTTGGCGCGCACCCGAGCCAGCACTGCCGACGGATTTTCGCCGCGCCGCATAAGGACGATGCCTTCGACGGCGTCGGTGTCGTGACCGCGACTGTAAATGCCCTGGCGCGGCGTCCAGCCTTCTTCGACGGATGCCACGTCTTTGACCAGGATCGGCGTGCCACCGCGCGTCGTCACCGCGACTTTGGCGATGTCGATGGGGCTTGCGAACAGGCCTTCACTGCGAATGATAAGCTGTTCGGCCCCACGCACGAGCACGCCGCCCGACGCATTGACCGACGCACCTTGCAGCGACTCTTCCAGATCGCGCAGCGTCAGTCCCTTGGCTGCGAGCAAGGCTGGATCGGCGCGGACGTGTATTTCGCGCACAAGCCCACCGTAACTTACGACGTCCGCGACGCCATCGACTTGCAGAATGCGCGGACGCACCACCCAGTCTTGCAGCGTGCGCAAAAGCAGCGGGTCGCCCTGGATGGTTTCGCCTTGCTTGCCGACGGAACGCAGCGAATAGCGATAGATTTCGCCAATCGGCGTCGACAAACTCCCAAGCTGCGGGGTGACTCCCGGTGGAAGCTCGGCGAGCCGCAGTCGTTCGAGCGTCTGACTGCGGGCAAACAGCACATCCACACCATCGGCAAACGTCAGCGTGACAAACGACAGACCGAACAGGTTGATGCTGCGGACTTTGACCAGGCCAAAGGTTCCGTTTACCGCGCGCTCGATCGGAATCGAAACTTGGCGCTCTAGCTCCTCGGCGGGCTGGCCGGGATACAGCGAAATGATGTTGACCTGGGTGTCCGTCGGGTCGGGAAAGGCCTCGATGGTCAGCTCGCGAAATGCGAACAGGCCCCAGATCAGGCACAAAAGGGTGGCAATCAGAACGGCGGCTCGGCTGCGCAGCGCGGCACGAATCAGTGCGGAGAACATCGGTTAGTCCTCCACATCGAGCGCGTTAAGCAGCAAAAGGGCGCCGCGGACGACGATGCGATCGCCGACCCGAAGACCTGAACGAACTTCGGTTTGACCGCCACGCTGCCGTCCGATGGTGACTTCGCTGCGTTTGAAGTGACCTGGCGCAGTTTGGACAAACACCACTGCATCAAGTCCATCGCTGACGATGCTCGCGGACGGGACGCGCAATACCGACGGTGCCTTGGTGGGGCTTTTGCCAAAGTGCGCTTCGACAAACGAGTTGGGACGCAGTCTTCCCGATGGATTTTTGGCGCGGATGCGAATCGGAATGGTCTGCCTGTCCATGTCGACGACCGCCGAGATGTTTTCGACCTGGCCTTGGCCCAGGCTGTCATTGTCCCCCGGAATGCGAATGTCGACGGGATCGCCGACGTGCAGGTTGCCGATGTCGGGCTGGGCCACGTCAGCTAGGACCAGCACTTCTTCCAGGTCAGCGAGCGTCACCACCGGACGATCTTTGCCGGGACCGACCTGCTGGCCCGTCGCCGAATCGACTTGAATGACCGTTCCCGAGCGCGGTGCCAAGAGCCAGTAGCGGTTGTCTGCATCGGGCGCAATCGACATCGACTTGAGCCGCGAGTCTGCCGTCTGCGCTTGCAGCTCGGCATCGCGCAGATCATTTTTTGCGACCAGCAGATCATTGGCCGATGCGCCACGCGCTTCGACGAGCACTTGCATCCGCTCGGCCAGCGCTTTTTTGGTCTGTGCCAGCGCCGCCGACGCCCGCAGCTCACGCAGGAGCGTCGCCATATCACCCGAGCGGATCAGCGCCAGCTTGGCCCCGGCTTCGACGTGATCGCCCAGCTTGACCGCAACGTGATCCAGCCGGCCTTCCATCGGCGCGTAGCTTGGTGCAGTGCGCGACTCGACCGCGGCGATGCGCGCAGTAATCGGCGGTAGCGGCAGCGGTTCTCCGATGGTGACTTCGCCGGTTTCAAACGGAATCGGCTGCGGCGTGCCTTCGCTTAGCACGATGTCGGTCTTGGTCAGCCGAAACGGCGTCGGCGGACTGGTTTTCTGGTGCTGTCCCTTGATTGATTGCAGCACGAAAAATCCCAGCGATGCGGTGAGCGCCCCTGCGACGAAGCCAACCAGCAAACTGCGTTGCGAAGAAGCCGGCTTGGCAAACCCCAAATCAGCCCGCGGCGAATGCCCATCCCCCGATTCCTCGGCGCCTCCCGATTCATCCGGCTCGTCGTCGTGGGTCGGCGGCAGATGCGAAACACGCTTACTCATCGCTGGCTCCTTCTTGGATTAGGTCAAGACTGATGCGGAACAGGTCGCCAAGAGTGGTCGCTTCTTGCAGCAACAGCTCGTCGAGAGCGCGCTGCGCTTGGTTTAAGTCGGTGAGCGGCACCGCCCGTGCTTCGAAGGCGCGACGGACATCACGCAAAATCGCCTGACCGCGCGGAAGCACTTGTTCTTGCAGCGTGGTCAGCCGCTGTCTTTGCGTCAGAAGTGCCCGGCGCAGCGAGTCAATCCGAACTTGTGACGAAAGCACCGTCAGCCGTTTCTGTTCCGCAAAACGCCGCGCCCGCGACTGCGCCGCTTGCCGGCTCGCTTGACCGTGATCGGACATGGCCAGCGGCGTGCTCAGCGACACCGACACTGAGTGCTGTTGATTGCCCGACGCCACGAAGGAATCGTACAGATAGCCCACCCGCACCGTCGGATCGGGAATCCGCAGCGCGTAGGCTTGGCGGTCTTCGGCCAGTGCCGCCGATCGCTGGGCTTCAAGCGCCTGCAAATCCGGACGGGCTTCAATCTGCGGGGACAGGGTCTCGGCACGAACAATCCAGCGGGCGAGAAACTTGCGGGCCTCTTGCTCATCGGAAAATGCGGCGCAGCGGCTGCCGACAAACTGTCCGCAAGCAGCTTGCGCAGTCAAAATGTCACCTTGATCGGCGGCAATCTGCTGTTCCAGTCGCAGAAGCTCAATTTCCGCGCGGTCGGCATCCAGCGGCGGACCAAAACCCGTCTTGACCCGCTCGCGTGCAAGCTGAAGCGCCGCTTTGGACTGTGCAGTCAGCCGCAGATCCGCAGAGAGCCGCAAGCTGGCCACCGCCAGATCACCCAAGGTTCGCAAAAGCTGGATCGCTTGACCGCGCACCGACGAACGTCGCTGGGCATCGGCAGCGGTCACAAGGAATGCGGCTCGATCGATTTTGGCACTGCGCCGCGCCAGATCTGGATGGACGCTCAATCCGACGCCGTAGTTGGGAATGTTGCGCAGTGGATGCGGCAGATCGGGCGGATTCGGCGTCCCAATCGGAATGGTTCCCACCGCAGCGTCGAGCACCGGATTGTCGATGAGCCGACTTTGCCGCGCGTCCGCTTGGCTCAGATCCACGCTCAGGTGATCTTGCTGGAGCGTTGGCGCATGATCGCGAACCACCCGCAAAAGAGACGGCAGATCCAGATCCGCCGTGGGATGGAATTCCTCTTGGGCCACCGATTCCACGGGCGGGCTCTGCGCAGACGCGCGCGGCGCGGTCAAAAACGGTGCAAACAAGCCAACACCTAGCGATGTTGTCGTAAGCCAAGGGATGATCCAGCGGGCAGGGCGAAGAGATGTGCGCATCGTCAATCGGAGACTATAACAGTCTGGCCGCGCCACAAGCAGTGGCGTCGCGAAGCGCGGGTTTTGGGGGACGAACGGGCGTGGTAATGCGTGTGCTGTTTAGGGTCCCGCGACTTCGTACTTCGCAGTCTTGGGATCGATGCCGGCAAACGGTCGGGTGTCCGGAACCACGCGAACCTGCGTCGAGAACTTGTAGGGAACGATCTGTCCGCTCGGATACGCGAGCTCGATGAAAAATGCGGTGTAGCCCGCCGCAGGTGCCGTGACCGTGGCCTGGTAGACGCCGCCACCTTGATCGAACAGCTCGCTGCTCTTCCAGTTTTTCCCAAATGTCTCGACGCGGAAGTCGCGCGCTTTGGGATTCGTCGCCTGCCACAGCAGCACTTTTTGCGGCTTGTCCTGGGTCTGTACGCGAATCGTGTTTGCGCCTTCGAGCTTCCAGGTAAACGTGGGCCGCGGCCTGTCATCGCGGAATCCCGTCACATAAGCGAGCACGCTTTCCAGTGCATCACTTCCATCGAGCGAGTGATCCGCATTGGGTACGTAGCGCAGGTATTTGTCACCCGGCAGATCGTCCCAGTAGTTTTGCGAACCATCGGGCAAAAAGAACTGATCACCCGATGCATTGATCACGAACTTGGGCATCGTCAGCCGCTTGCGGAAAAGATACGGATCCTCGTTTTTCAGCATGAACGCCATCTCGGGCGTGCCGATGTGAGAGGTGATGTGGTTGTAGTGGTAGTCGTACAGCGCCTTGGCCCAGAAACCGTAGGTCTCGACGTGCTGGCGCATAAACGTATCGACGTTAAGCACATCAATCACGATCGGAATCGCTGCCGCCACCCGCGAATCCACGGCTGCCGTAAGCCAGGTCGTCCAGCCGCGCTTGGATGCACCAGCGACGATAAACTTTTCGACATTCAGGTTCCCTCCTTCACTTGTGCGGAGGAATTCCTGCGTGGTGTCCATCGCCAGCACGGCACTTTTCACCATCGGGAAGCGCGCCGTCCAAGTCGGGTCTTGGGTCTTCATCACCTGCGCCCACGAAAACGCCACGATGCCATCTTCGGTGTGCGATTTTCCGTCGTGGTTCGCAAATGTCAGCGGTTCGTTCGGAACCTGCGACAGGTTTATCACCAGCGCATTGGTTGCTTTCGCAATCTGCACCATGTCATCCGGTGCTTTCGTTGGTGGCGTGCCGTTGCTGCCTCCCGAAATCGCCAGCACTGCTGGTCCCGGCGACAGATTGTCGGGCCGAATGATCGTCAGGTCGTGTTGCCACTGCGTGCGATCGACTTCCTGCGGCGTGCGCCACGTCAGCGACTTCATGTCGATGAAGTACGCGGTATAGCCGCTTCCCTTGTCGGTCATCCGCAGCTTCCACGAGTAGCTGGGATCTTTGGTCTTCACATAGCGATCGAGGTCCGTCAGCGGATCAGGCTGGGTCCCCGGATCGGGCATCATGGTGCCTTTGTCACAAGCCCAAAGGGACAGCGCCGAAAAAAACAAAAGCGGGCCAGAAAGCTTGCGCACGCTCGTCAACATTCCCGTCGAAAACACGCCTTCTGCTTCTGCCTTGGGCGACTCTGTCTGTTTGCTCTCGTTCATGATGATGCTTGCCTCCTTGGACGCACTTTTTTCGCACGTCCTTGCGCGATGAAGCGGGCATCATACTGAAAAGCGCATGAAGACCATCATTCTCCTTGCCCTGTCTAACGTGTTTATGACCTTCGCGTGGTACGGACACCTGAAGTGGAAGAGCGCGCCGCTGTGGCAAGCCATCGTCGTCAGTTGGCTTATCGCGTTTGTCGAATACTGTCTGCAAGTGCCCGCCAACCGTTTGGGTCACGGCACCTATTCCGCCGCGCAGCTCAAGACGATGCAGGAAGTCATCACGCTCTGCGTGTTCTGCGTGTTTTCGGTGACGTACTTAAAGGAGCCGCTCAAGTGGAACTACTTGGTCGGCTTTGGCCTGATGGCGCTCTCGGTGTTTTTTGTGTTCAAAAAGTTCTGACACAAAAAAACGTTCAGGAATGTTTGGCAAAGTGCGTTTCCCCAATCGCAAGATCGAGGATGCGGTCCGCCTGGGTTCCCATCGCTGTGCGCAGAAGCCGCGGTGGTTCATCCAGCGGTTCGTCGCTCAGTTGAAACGTCCCCCAGTGCATCGGGACAAAGTGCTGCGCGCCCAGCTCACCAAACGCAATCACTGCTTGCTCGGGATCGATGTGCTGTGGGCTCATAAACCAGCGCGGTGCATACGCTCCAATCGGCAGCAGCGCATAGTCGATGTTTGGGAAACGGCGACCAATTTCGGCAAACGCCGCCGGATAGCCGGTGTCTCCCGAAAAATACATGCGCGTCGTCGGTGATTCGATGACAAAACCACCCCACAGACTCTGGTTGTGATCACGCAGACCGCGTCCTGACCAGTGCTGCGCTGGCACCAGCGTGATGCGCACCGTGCCTCCATTTGCGTGCAGCGTCACGTCTTGCCACCAGTCCAGCTCATGCACACGCGGAAGACCGCGGCTGCGAAAAAAGCCCGCAAGTCCCAGCGGCACGACGTACTGCACACTTGGGCCGAGCGCGCGCACGCTGCTTTCATCCAGATGATCACGGTGATTGTGCGACACCACCACCGCATCAATCGGCGGCAAGTCCGCGAGCGCGACACCCGGCGGCGCCAGCCGTTTGATCGTGAACATCCGCATCGCAAACATCGGATCGGTCAGGATCGAAAGCCCATCAAGCTGCACAAGCAGAGTCGCGTGACCAATCCACGTTACCGTCGCTGTCTTGCGATTTTCACGCAGCGCCCGGCCATCGTTTGGGCAAGAGGGCGGGACAAAACCACTCTGCTTGGGGGGACGGGATTTGTACCAGCGCAGCACTTCGCGAAAACCAGGTCGAGCCGGCCAGTCGGGTGGATTGACAAAGCGATCTTTTAACCACTGCTTTGATTGGGAATATCGCGTCATCGCCGCCCCGATCGTAGCAGAGAGTCTGTCCAAAAAAGGGCCCTTTTGCAGCCGGCTGCAAAATCCCTTCTCGCCGCGCGCTGTGGTGCCGCGCGCTGTGGTAACGATCCGACATGCATCGCGTGGTCCGTCTCTCTTCGGTTTCTTTCGTCCGTACAGCGGTCTTGTCTTGTGCCGGCCCGATCTTCTGCTTCGCGCTGTCTTCCTGTCTTCCGAGCGATCTGGAAAACGCAGTTCAAATAGAGGAGTCTCATACTCCTCTTTATGTGCTTGCTTCACGGCTGTGGCCCGATGGTCCCATTCCGGTCTGCTTTGAAGAACTAGACCCAGCGCATTCCCAAGAGCGCGGCTGGGTCCGCAGCGCCGTCGAAAATACCTGGCAGAGCCTGTCGTCTGTGCGTTTTTCCGGCTGGGGCAAGTGCAGCGTGGGGACAAAAGGAATCCGCATCCGCAGCCAAGATGTCGGTCCGTACACGCTGGGCCTTGGCACTGAGATAGACGGGAAAACAGACGGAATGAGCCTAAACTTTGCATTTACGACGTGGAGTCCGGGCTGCCAGCGGACCCGCGAGTTTTGCATCACGGCGGGCGCGGTGCATGAATTTGGTCACGCGCTTGGTTTTGCGCATGAACAGAATCGATCGGACACGCCCTCTTGGTGTACTTCGGAACAGGGTTCCGATGGCGATATTACCGTCGGAAGTTGGGATCTAAGCTCGGTGATGAACTACTGCAATCCGCGCTGGACCGGGGATGGAAAACCAAGTGAAACCGACAAACAAGGGGTGCGGGCAAGCTACGGCAGAGGCAGCACGTACTGGCAAGTCGCGCAGTCTTTTGGAACGTCGTTTGCGGTGGGAGATGAAACACAAGATCCAGCCAGCAGCGGTGCCGATGATGCTGCGTTTGTCGATGTGACCGGCGATGGGCTTTCTGATCTGGTGCTGTGGTTTTCAGCCTCGCGCACGCTGATGGTGGCGCAGTCGCAGTCTGGCGGTCGCTTTGCTTCCCTGAAAACCTGGTCAAAAGGCGAAGGCAGCGCGACCGATCGACTGCTGTTTGCCGATGTCAGTGGGGATGGCCGTGCCGATGCGTTGTTTGTGAATCGTTCCACAGGGGAATGGTCGGTTTCTGTTTCCAGCGGGACTGCGTTCCGGACACCTTCGCTGTGGAAAAGCGGGCACGGAATCGGGTCAACCAGCCAGCTTGCTGCCGATGTGACCGGCGATGGTCGTGCCGATGCGATTGCGTTCTTTTCTGCGACGGGAAACTGGTGGGTTGCGGCATCCACGGGTCTTCTGTTTGGTGGCTATTCCCAGTGGAAAAGCGGACACGGAATCGGATCAACCAGTCAGCAGGCTGCGGACGTCACGGGCGATGGTCGTGCGGATGCGGTGGTATTTTTTTCTGGCAGCGGATCGTGGTGGGTCGCACCGTCTACCGGAAGCGCATTTTCAAGCTACTCACTGTGGCGTTCTTCGCATGGCGCAGGATCGACATACCAGTGGCTTTCTGATGTGACTGGCGACGGAAAAGTCGATGCAGTTGTGGGTTATGAAAAGACAGGTTCCTTCTTTGTTGCGCCGTCTTTGGGAAACAGCTTTGGGACGGACGCTCGCTGGCTGTCTGGGTTTGGCGCGGCCCTGGTTCCGGGGATCAATCAGGTGTTGGTAGGGGATGCCACTGGCGATGGACGGGCCGATCTGCTGCTGCGCTGGCGCAAATAGGAACCCGCAAGTTGTCGTCGAAAAACGCTCTCTGATGGTGGCGCTGGCGCATGCAAAGACACAAGGTGGCCACATTTGGCCATCGACTCTGCGGTTGCGCTCTGGAAAACGCTGGATCGGATTGCTACGGTCTTTTGCATGACGACTACACAGCCGCTTCCTTATGACGAAATTCCGATGTTGCCAGATGGCCTGGGACTGGGTCCAACGCTGCTGTTTCGGCGCGATCGCTACGCATTCATGATGAAGCTATCGACCGGCGCACCGCTGTGCCGTGTCCAGCTCTTTGATCGCAAAGTGGCACTGGTGACGGGGGCTTTGGAAATCCAGCAGCTTCTGGTCGAAAACGCCGGTTCACTGGCCAAGTCTGCGGTCCAGAAATTGGTCGGCTATCCAGTGCTGGGCGACGGACTTTTGGGCAGCAGTGGTGAGCTGTGGCGCAAGCAGCGCAAGCTGATGGCTCCGATTTTTACGCCGGCGCAGATTGCAGGGTATGGAACCGACATGATGCAGTGTGCCGCGCGCGAGATGGCCACCTATGTGGATGGGTCTCTGCTCGATGTAACGCAGTCGATGACCCGGCTGACGATGAGCGTTGCGGGCAAGACGCTGTTTGGTGCCGATACGTGTTCGGAAGCCGATGAAATTGGCCGGGCACTGGCCGTGGCCATCCGGCTGTTTGGCAAGCTATCGGGGTCGCCGCTTTCCTTTCTGCAAGTCGCGGTCAAAGACGGTCTTTCCCGTCTGAGCCAACATCTTCCGGACGCCCTTGCGAGCTTCGTTGACAAAGGTGTCCAGCAGCTCGAGTCGCCGATTCTGTTTGGTCAGGAGTCCGCGGATCTGGATCAAGCGGTGGCGCTGCTCGACAAATATGTTGCGGATCTGATCGCAAAAAGACGACAGAGTCCCGATGCGTCGCATGACTTGTTGACCCGCCTATTGGCGGCGCGCGATGGAGCGGATCAGATGACAGACAAGCAGCTTCGCGATGAAGTGCTGACGCTGTTTGTCGCCGGACACGAAACCACCGCGGTGTCTCTGTCTTGGAGCTTGTATCTTTTGGCCAAGCATCCCGAAATCTATTCGGACGTTCAGCAGCTGGTCGATTCCCTTCCGGCAGAACCGACTGTGGCCGATCTTCCCAAGCTGGGCAAGGTGCTCCGGGTGTTCAAAGAAGCGCTGCGGATCTACCCACCACTGCCGCTGTTTTCGCGCGACACCACGGCTTCGATTGTCGTCGGTGGATACGAAATTCCTGCCGGGACTCCGGTTCTGATTGCGCCGCTTGGAACGCATCATCGGCCCGAGCTGTGGCCCGATTCCCAGCGCTTTTTGCCGGACCGCTTTTTGCCAGAACAGGAAAGCCAGCGACATCGCTACGCCTTCATTCCGTTTTCCGCCGGACCGCGCGTCTGCATCGGCAATCACTTTGCGATGATGGAAGCCCAGCTTGTGCTGACGACGCTTCTGCGCAACTACGAATTTTCACTGCCTGAAGGGACTGTGGTGGTTCCGGAAATCGACAGCGCGCTGCGTCCCAAAGAAGGTCTGCACATGCGCATCAAAAGGCGAACGCCACGCCCTGCAAACTGACCATCTGGCCACCACAAACACCCCCGACAACAAAGGGAAAAGCAGATGATTGTGCGAAACGAAACGGTCGATCCGTCGACGCTGAGCGCAAGCGAAACAGAGTCCTTGATTTCATCGCTGTATGCGGTGCACAGCGAAATTTTCGATGGTGTAAGCCGCGATCAGTTTGCAAAGTACGTGGTCTGTTCGCCGGCAAAACGGACCCGGATTCAGCTTTCCTATGGACACGATGGCGAGCTGGCCGGCTATCTGGCGATGCATGCATTTCGTCCGCTGCCGTCCGGAAAGGAATGTACGGTGCTGCGCGCGGAAGCGGGTCTTCGGCGGGCGTATCGCGGCAATTCTTCGACGGCAGGTTTCGCGATCTCGAATCTGCTCAAGACCAAGTGGGACTTTGGCGGACCGCTCTATTACTTGGGCTGTCTGGTTCATCCATCGAGCTACACCATCTTTGCCAACAACGCGCCTGCCGTGTGGCCAGCACCGGGTGTGGACATTCCCCCAGAGCTGTTTGATCTGATGATGCGGCTTGGAGAGGAATTCCATCTGGAGCAAGTCGATCCACAAAGACCGCTTGTGCGCGATGTCGGCTGGATCACCCGCGATACCGAAGTCGAGCGGCGCTACTGGCAGACCTGCGACTTGCCGGGCGCGCGTTTTTACGTCGAACAAAATCCGGACTTTACCAAAGGCCATGGTCTGCTAACGCTGCTGCCGCTTGATCTGGCGTCGACGGCGAAAATGGTGATGAACACCGGAACGTCGCGGCTGCGCAAAGAGATCCGCCGCACAGTCGGGAGTCTGGAACGAAACGTCCTGCGCAGAACGCTCGATGCCCCCACCGCAGAGGAGCTTTTGCAAACGGTCGAGGAAGTCACCGGACTTGATCTGGACAGCGTGCGGAATGTCGGCGTCTTGGGAACCCGTTATCCGATTGCTGCGCGTCAGACCTTGTTTCGGGAAGGCGAGCCATCCGATGCGATGTATGTCGTGCTGGAAGGTTCGCTGCTGGTGCTTGGCGACAGTCCGGAAGGAGAGCTGGTCATCGATCAACTGGGTGCAAACACACTGGTCGGTGAACTGGAAATGATGACCGGACAGCCGCGCGCTACGACGGTGCGGGCGGCGATTGATACCCAGCTTCTGCGTCTGTCCAAAACCGATCTGGACAAGCTGTTGGCGGCAGAACCGCGGCTTGGCAGTGCGCTGTGGGAGCACATTCATGGACGGGTGTTTGCGCTTCTGTGTCGACGGATTCCGCGGCTTGCACAGCTTTCTCGGCACACCCAAGAGGCGTGGTTTTCCGCCGCATCTTCGCATGTGCTCACAGAGCCCCAGCAGTTCACAGTGCTATCGCCTGCGCTGCTTGTTTTGTCCAAAGGAAAGCTGGTGGTAGACAGGGCAGGGGAGCTGATGAGTGTGGCTGCACCGGCGCTGATTCCGGTGGCGGAAGGGAGTGCGGTACAGGCGACGGGGGAAGCGTACTTTGCGCTGCTTCCACCGCAGCCCCCATCCGCTTAACCGATGACGAGCGGATCGATGCAGACGCCGACTTCCAAGATCAGATAAAGCAGGGCCAGCGCCTGCGGTTCCAGCGCGCCGCTCGTCTCACTGGTGGGTTGGGTGTGATACGTCGTGTAGAGCACCCGCCCGCAGCCATGCTGCACACTCGCTGTCACCGGCGACGTGGTTTCGACCCAGACTTTCGGGGTGATCTTGGACATTTTGCCGTCGGCATCAATGTCCATCTTGTCTTGTACCGATGCAATCGCAGTCCACGCATCCTTCACTTCGGACAGCGACTTGCCCTGTGCTTGCAGCCACGCATCCAGGCCGCTTTCCTTTTTGTAGACCGACTGGTTGCCGCCACCGCCGCTGCACGCGCTGCCAATCTGCGTCGATTCGCCGCGCCAGGTGATGTAGCCAGGGAAGACTTGGCGAACGTATTCATACGACCAATCGGATACGTAGATACGGCCCCCTTTCGCGACAAAATCAGCCAGGTTGGACTTGACCCGCGCGTCGGTGTTGAACACTCCGGTGCACTTGGGTCCGGTGTCCATTTGGTTGGTCCCACCCGAGCACGGCAAAAACAGGATGTGGTATTTGCCAAGCTCTTTGGGATCGGTCAGGAGTGTATTTACGCTCGGATACGGCGACGGCAACCCGAGTCCCTGAAGTCCGTAGATGGCAAACGCGGGCGCATCTTTGGCGAGCACTTGCGCCTTGCCGAGCAAATCCTTTGAAATGGTGGCTTTCAGTCCCATCCGTGCCAGCACCACTTCAATCGGGTCCCATGCTCCGACGACGACCGCGATCTTGGGAATGTCATCCCCATTCATCTTGTCGGTGATGGCAGGCAGCGTCGTCTTGTCTTTGGGAATCTGCTGCGCCCCTTCGACGATGCTTATCTGGCGGACGCGGCGGAACGCCCCCTTTTGCACGACCAGATAGTAGTTGCCCGTGCTCGCATCCAGCTCGAATGTGCCGTCAGGTTTGGTCGTGGTGTGCGGTGTTCCATCGGGAATGTGAACGCACTTGTCACAGTACACCGCATCGGGAATTGCCGTCGGTGCATAGGGAACCACATAGACCAGCGCACCCGAGATTGGAATCGTCCCTTCCGGTGCCACCACTTTTCCGGTCAGCTTTCCCGTGCTTGGGTTGGGAATCGGGCCCGGACCTGGACCGGGGCCCGGACCGGGCTTTACACCGTTTGCAGCGGGATCATCGCTGACCTCGCGATCGACTGCGCAGGCAGACAGCACCAGCGACGAAAACAGCAGAAGCGCGGAAGCAAAGGTAGACAGTCTCATGGGCGGACTATAGCAATGGCGGCAAAAGTGGCAGACAAAATTGTAAGCCTGCCGCGGGGCCGGGTAACATGGCGTCTGCGATGGCTTCTAACAATCGAGCGGAACAAGCGGCGACCGCGACTTTATTGCTGGAAAACGTACCGCTGCGGGGTTCTTTTGCGAGCCTGGTTCCGCTTCTGTCGCAGCGCAAAGTCTGTGATCTGGGCTGCAATCAGGGGCATTACTTGCAGTTTGCGGGCGACGGCAGTGTGGGACTGGATGTCAGCGCTGAATCGGTCTTGGCTTGCAGCCAAAAGGGACTTTCCGCGCGGCGCCACGACTTCAATTCGCTGCCGCTGCCGCTTCCCGATGCCTCGTTCGAGGTCGTGCTGCTCAGCCATGTGCTCGAACACGTCACGATGCCGCTTCATCTTCTGCGCGAGTGCAATCGGATTGTGCAGCCGGGCGGTACGTTGATTGTGGGTCTGCCGATCGAAGACGGTCTGTATTCCCGTCTGCGCATGGACTACTTTGGCGGTGGGGAAGGGCATCTGTTTAGTTTTTCGCTGCGCAACTTGCGCAAGCTGATGACGCTGACAGGATTTGCCGAGCAGCGTGTGATCTGTCATCTGCCACGGCTTGGGAATCGGTTGTCCGCGTGGAATGAGCGGCTGGTCCGGATCTTTGGCGACCGGCTGTACACCCTGAGTGCGGCGTACTGGTTTGTCGCCCAAAAAATCGCTTCACCCGTCGCTGATACAGAGCTGTCGGACTACTTTTCGCGCTGAGCCTGCAATGAATCGGTTGCGTCCTTTTGCTTTCGCACTCGGCTTCCTCCTTTTGGTGGAACTTTTGCTGCGCTGCGTGTTTGCCGCGGATGAGCGCGTGCTTCTGGATGCGCGCAATCCGTTTGGATGCTTTGCCGATGATCCGCTGTATCGCTTGCAGAAAGCGCGCGAGCTACCCGAGCCGGCCCTTGATGTGGTGCTGCTCGGTGACTCGGTGCTGGCGTCGGTGGAAAATGGCCCCGGTGAGCGCCTGACCGACTTTTTGCCAGGCGAAGTGGGGCGGGCGCTGGCGGATTCCTTGCACGGAAAAAAAGTGCGTGCCTGGTCGATTTCCAATTCGGCTGCGCGGGCTGCGGATCAGCTTGCAGCGCTGAAAATCCTGCATGCGCGGCTCACAAAGACTCCGAAAGGACTGCGCGATCTGGTGGTGGTGATCAGCAGCAATCCGCTGTTTTTCTCTCGGCGTTTTGCATCCGATGCGATGAACTATCCGTGTCTGTCGTATGCGCTTGCGGACGATCCACTGCTGCTGCGCAAGCTAAACATCCCAAGCCCAAGCAAGGGACTGTGGGGCGATTCCGATGCGTACTTGGGAACCCTGTTTTCGCATCTGTATCTGTTCCAGCAGCGCCGAAACGTGGCCGAAAAGTGGGTGGGGGGTCCGCTGCGTCCGCGCCTGCGTGAGCTTGTCACCCACGGCGTTCGTCGCTTGTCCGGACAAAAGGAATCGCAAGTGGTGGTGGATGAAAAGACGCGCAACCGTCCGTGGTTTCAGCGCGATCACAAGCGCGATTCCTTTTCGGCGCACTATGACTTTCTGAAAAGCGATTCTCCGGCGGCGTGGAACTGGACGGCGACCCGCGCGCTGTTTTCGTATCTGCACAGTCATCCAGAGCTCGCGACGCTGGTGATGATAAATCCGCACAACCACTTTTTCATCGGGCCGCTTGGGGACACCGATGGCTACCGGACGCTTATCGCGCAGCTTTCCCAAGAGGCGAGCAGGCAAGGCGTGTTCCTGGCCGACTATGATCGGAATCCAGCGCTACAGAGCGAACATTTTTTGGACATTGATCACTTCACCCGCGACGGAAATCTTGTCCTGTCATCGCTTATCGCTGGTGATGTGGCCAAACGGGTGGCGGGGAACTAAGCCGTGTCTTTGCTCAGCCTGACGTATGGTGTGCTGGTGCTCTGTACCGTTCCGCTGTATGCGCTGTGTCCGGCGCGCCTGCGGACGCTTCTGCTGTGTATTTTGTCGCTTCTGTTTTATGCCTGGGGTTCGCTTTCCCATGCCGCGCTCATTGTTGGTCTGGGGACGGTGGTGTTTTTCGTCGGTGAGCAGCTGCACAAAAAGCGGAGCAAGCTGCCTTATGTGTTGTGTGTCAGCTTGTGCGTGGTTGTGCTCTGTTACTTTAAGTACTCGATCTTGATGCTGCGCACCGGGGCAGATGTACTACCAAGCGGGAGCCTGTCTGCGCTGCTTTCTGCGCACGCGGATTCCCTGGCTCTGTCGCTGCAAATTCCGCTTGGCGTTTCGTTTTTCACGTTCGAGTTTGTTCACTACCTAACCGATGTGTACAAAGGCAAGATCAGCCATCCCGAACCCCTGCCGGTGCTGCGGAAACGGATCAGCGATTTCTTTCTGTTTGCGCTGTTTTTCCCGACGCTGCTGGCCGGTCCCATCAAGCGCTATCAGCAGTTTCATAACGACTCCCAACCCGCGCAGAGAGACATGCTCGCGCAGGGACTGTGGCGGATTCTTTGCGGACTGCTAAAGAAGGTGCTCATCGCCGATTCGCTCGCGACCATTACGCTGCGGCTCAAAGCGCCAGAGCTTGTCACGCCAACCGGTCTGTGGCTTGCGATGTACGCCTACGCGGGACAAATCTACGCCGATTTTTCTGGCTATTCCGATGTCGCGATTGGTGTGTCGCTGCTGCTGGGCTACCGGATTCCGGAAAACTTCAACTATCCCTACCTGGCAAAGAGCCTGCAAGACTTCTGGCGTCGCTGGCACATCTCTTTGTCGAGCTGGATTCGCGACTATCTGTTCATTCCGCTCGGCGGCAGTCATGTTCCACCGTGGCGGGCTTTTGTGAACCTGATCTTGGTGATGGCGCTGTGTGGTCTGTGGCATGGGCCAGCCGGTCACTTTGTGGTCTGGGGAATTTGGCACGGCGCTGGCTTGGGAATCGAACGGATGGTCCGCAGACTGCGGGGTGATTCCGCAGAAAAGGAATCGCGCGGGCTGCCGTTTCTGGGCTGGCTGTGGACATTCCACTTTGTCTGTGTGGGCTGGATTCTGTTTGCGGCACCGTCGCTGCGATCTGCGTATGTCGCGCTAGGCAGAATGTTCTTTTTGCTGCGCTAGCACAGGTCGCTCTGGCATCGGCTGCGGAACGATTCGGCCCTTTGGTGTTGCTTGCGCACGCAGCAGCGCTTCATATCCAAACATCCAGCGTTCTTCGGTAGCGTCACGGTGATCCATACCCAACAGGTGACAGAGTCCGTGAACCGACAGATGGACCAGTTCATGCAGAAGATCGTGTCTCTGTTCGTTGGCCTGTTTCTGCGCGATCTCGACGGAAATGACAATGTCTCCCAGCGTTTCGGGAAGCGCAAATGCCTCCGCAGGCAAGTCTGGACTCCGGGGCGGATGATAGGCTGGCTCCGCATCTCGCTGCGCAAACGAAAGCACATCGGTGGGGTGATCTTCATCGGCATACGTCCGATTTAGATCGTGTAGTTCATCGTTGTCGGACAGCGTCAGCGACACCATCGTGCAATCGACTCCAGCGGCGGTCATGGCACGGCGTAGCTGCCGCACAAGCTCTCTGCGCACAGGTGGAGGAACCAGGGAACGGACAGAGTTCCGTACTTGCAAGCTCAACATGTGGGGTTTGTATCACAAGCTGCGTGGGAATGTGCGGCCACGACGATCCGGGCCCTGCCTTCGGCGTTCCTTTTCATGTCTGTGACGAACACCTGTTCGCACTTGTGTTTTCTTTGATACAGACAGCGACCGACTGCCACAGCCCACACTGCGCGAACTGGGCAAACGGCATTCACACCCGGCGCACTTGGTGCTAACTTTTCGACAGGGGCGGGATTTCTTGAAGGAGCAGCGCGACACAATTGGGGGGGAGGACGACTCCGCCACGGCAGCCACACTTGATCCAACGGCGAGCGATTCCCTGCCAGGTGATGAATCGCGCGTTGTCGTGCGAACAACGCGAGTGGGTCGGTTCCTGCTGCTGCGTGAAATTGGTGCAGGTGGAATGGGAAGCGTGTTTGCTGCGTATGATGAGCAGCTCGATCGCAGGGTGGCGCTGAAGCTTCTACGGAAACCACGCGCTGGAAGTCGTCGTCAGCGCATGATGGTCCTGCGTGAAGCCCGAGCCGCGGCGCGGATATCCCATCCCAACGTCATCGCGATTTACGACGTAGGTGAAATCGACGGACAGATCCACATCGCGATGGAGTACGTCGATGGCGAGACGCTGCTCAAGTGGCAGAAAGAGAGTCAGCGTTCCTGGCGCGACATTTTGCACATGTATCTGGAAGTCGGCCAAGCCTTGCAAGCCGCCCACCAATCCGAAGTGATCCACCGCGATTTCAAACCAGA
>DAORGN010000002.1:0-68134 GCA_035340095.1 Pseudomonadota bacterium
TTCATTGTTCGCGCCCGTGATGCAGCGGGAAACATCGACAAAAACACGATTGAAGTCACTGCCACGACGCCGGTTCCTGACACAACGGCACCAACCTTTGGCGGGGTGACGGGCGCTACGGTGGCTGGCAACACCATCACGCTCAGCTGGACGGCGGCCACCGACAACGTGTCGCAGGCCGCGAACATCGTGTACAAGATTTATCAAGCGACGACGATGGGCGGCGAAAACTACACGACCGCAAACTATACGTCGCCTGCCGGTGCGACCTCGTTTGCTGTGAAGGACTTGACGCCAAACACCACGTACTATTTCGTGGTGCGCGCGCAAGATGAAGCCGGCAACGCATCGACCAACACCCAGGAAAAGAGCGGCATGGCGCTGACGCCGACGTTTTCGGGTCAGGTGGGACCGCTGCTCTCCACCAACTGCGCGGGTTGTCATTCAGGCGGATCTCCGTCGGGAATGCTCGATTTGAGCAGCGGCAAAGCGTATGCGGCGATGGTCGGCGTAAACAGCTCGGGCTGCGTAAGCGTCAAGCGCGTCGCTGCAAGCTCTGCTGCAAACAGCTATGTCGTGGGCAAGCTAAACGGCACCGCAGTCGCCGGGTGTTTTGTTGGATCGAAGATGCCACCCGGTGGCGGTCTCAGCACGGCGCAGATCGCCACGGTGTCGGCTTGGATAAACGCCGGCGCGCTCAACAACTAGGGCTGCGAACACGAGGCAATATGAGGAATCCCAGAGACTCTTTTTGTTCCTACTGCGGCACCGAGTTTTTGCGACCGCTCCGCTATCCGCGCAAGTGTCAAAACCCAGGCTGCGGGGCAGAGACGTATGCAAATCCGATTCCGGTGGCGCTTCTGCTTTTGCCGGTTTTGCACAAGGAACGGATGGGTCTTTTGGTGGTGCGGCGTGCGATTGAACCGCAGCTTGGCAAGCTGGCGCTCGTCGGTGGATTTGTCGAAGAGTACGAAACGTGGCAGCAAGGTGCAGCGCGCGAAGCCAAAGAGGAAGCCGGTGTGACGGTCGATCCGAACACCCTTGCCCCCTACTTTTTTTCTAGCACCGAACCGCGTCCCAATCGGGTGCTGCTGTTCGCGCTCGGTCAGCCGATAAGCTCTGCTTCGCTGCCCTCGTTTGTGCCGAATCATGAAGTGTCCGAGCGCGGCCTGATTTTCGGAACGCAGGGACTTGCACCGCTGTTTGCGTTTCACTTGCACCTGCTGGCGTCGGCGCGATTCTTCGACGAAAAAGGATCAAACGGTCCGCACCAGTTCCTGCGTCTGTAGCCGCTTTTTCGGGTGCTTCCTTTCGTCCGCACGTTTCCTCTTTGTCGGCTGTTTCCCCGGAGCTTTTCTCGCGTAAAGTAAAGACATGTCGGCGCTGTCTGTATCGGTACACGGATCCATTTCCGAGCTTCAGAAAGAGGCATGGAATGCACTGCTTACCGATTCCGACAATCCGTTTGTGCGGTATGAATTTCTGGCTGCGCTCGAACAGAGCGGCTGTGTCTGTCCGGAAACAAGCTGGACGCCGTGCCACTTTGCCATCCGACGGGGAAACACGCTCTGCGCAGTCGTGCCGGCGTACATCAAAGATGGCAGTGATGGCGACTTCAGCCGAGATTGGGAATGGGCCGGCGCAGCGCAGCGGGCGGGCATTCCGTACTATCCCAAGCTGGTGTTAGGAATTCCTTTTACGCCCGTTTGTGGTCGGCGAGTTTTGCATCCGGAAGGACTTCCCCCGCATGAAATCAGTGATCTGTTTTCCTGTGTGATCGCGACCGCAAAACAGATCATGAAGCGCTTTTCTTTGGGCGCCATCCAGGTGCTGTTTCCTCCCGCAGATCAGCAGGAGCTGTTCGTCGCACATGGGCTGATTCCGCGGATCGACTTTCAGTATCATTTTTTCAATCCGGGCTACCGCGATCGGGACGAATTTGATGCGCGCTTTTCTTCCAAGCGGCGCAACATCCTCAAGCGCGAACGGAGTGCTCCGGAAAGCCAGGGAATCCAAATCCGCACGCTGCGGGCAGAACAGCTTTTGCGCGATCCGGTTCACTATGCAAAGCTTGCGCATGCGCTGCACCGCTCGACGGTGGACAAGCTGGTGTGGGGGCGGCGCTGGCTCAATGAAGCGTTCTATGTGCAGCTCTTTTCGACGTTGCTTGCACCGCTGGAACTGGTGATTGCACAGTCGCAAGGGGACATCATCGCGGGCGCGTTCAACGTCGCTTCGCAGCGTCGCTTGTTTGGACGGTATTGGGGCTGTTTTCGCGAGCTGCCCTTTTTGCACTTCAACGTCTGTCTGTACCACAGCATCGACGAGTGCATCGCGCGCAAGACCCTGGTATTTGAAGGCGGCGCTGGCGGAGAACACAAGATCGCGCGCGGTTTTGAGCCCACCGAAACACATAGCGCGCACGCATATGCCGATCCATCTTTTCACGCCGCCCTTGCGCGTCATGTGAAAACAGAGAGTGAAAACCGCCGTCAAGCGATTGCCGCGTGGCGAAAAAACGATGCGGTCTTAAAACCGTTGGTTCCGTCGATTCCCTGACGTATCGTCCCCCCTTGTGAGCCTTCTTCGCGCCTACGGTTTTTCGCTGCTTTTGCTTCTGTCGATTGCAATCGGCCTTGTGATTGGACAGGGCGCGCCTGCATGGGCTCTGCGACTGCGGCCACTTGGTGATCTGTTTTTGAACCTTGTCTTTATGCTGATTGTGCCGCTGACTTTTTTCACGGTGTCCGCAAGTCTTGGCGCATCCCCAAGTGGGCGGCGCTTGACCAAAATCTCGACGGTGATGCTGCTCGTGTTTTTGGCCACGAGTGTGATTGCGGCGGTTTGGGGACTTGGGTTTATGTACGTGGTTCATCCTACGCCGGGGGCAGACATCGTGCTGGGCCGATCGAGCGTGCCCTTGCCTCCGGCGCCGGATTTTCTGTCGCAGCTTGTTGCGACGTGTACCACTTCGGATTTTCCGCAGCTTGTGTCCCGCAAGTCGATGTTGCCGCTTCTGCTGTTTGCAGTCGGCGTTGGTCTTGCGGCTCGCTCCGTCGGGGAACCCGCGCTTCCGTTTGTGCGTGTGCTGCAGGGGGGATCCGCCGTATTCATCCGTTTGTTTGATGCAGTGATGTATGTCGCGCCGATCGGTCTGTTGTCTTTTTTTGCGGCAACCGTGGTGGACACTGGATCGCAGCTCGCGAGTGCATACCTGCGGGTGTTCTGGGTCTATGGCGTGGTTTCGCTGCTCTACTTTGGCGTTGGTTTTTCGTTTTATGCGTATCTGGCGGGTGGTTGGGAATCGGTGCGGCGTCTGTGGTCGCAGATGCTTAGGCCGTCGCTGACTGCGCTGGGAACCTGTTCTTCGATGGCGACCATGCCGGTCAATTTGGAAGCTTCGCGCGACATGGGAATTCCCAAAGATGTCTGCGATGTCGTGATTCCGGTCGGCGCGGTGTTACACAAAGACGGATCGGTGATTGGGGGCGTGCTCAAAGTGCTGTTCGCACTGAGTCTGTTTCATCTTCCGCTTACGCCAGGGCGGCTCCTTATGGTGATAGGAATCGCAATCCTCGTCGGTGTGGTGATGGGGGCGATTCCCAGCGGCGGAATGATGGGAGAGCTTCTCATTCTCTCTGCATTTGGATTCCCACCCGAAACGCTGCCGCTCTTGGCGGTGATCAGCATCCTGATTGATCCGCTGGCGACACTCCTAAACGCGACCGGAGACAACGTCGCCGCGATGCTTACCGCCCGCCTTGTCCCAAAGGAACAGCCAGACTAGCTGTGCGGATGGCTCTGCGCGGCGAGCAGACAGAGCCGGAACAGGAGCCGGGCCCCGACGATGGCATCCCACTCTGCATTGCCCGACACTTCGACCAGATCAAAGCCAATCACCTGTCGTCCGCTGTCCACCACCATGTCGAGCAGGAACACCGCTTCATCCCAGGTAAGACCACCCGGCACCGGCGTTCCGGTTTCTGGACACAGCGCGGGGTCCAGGCCGTCGATGTCAAAGCTTACGTACACCTGCTGCGGCAGCGTATCGACGATGTGCTGACAGGTGCGGGCCCACGGCTCGCCATGGAAATTCCGTTTGCGCAGACCACGCATCGGGAAAAAGCTCACGCGATCGCCGGCTTCACGAATCGTCTCTTCTTCTTCGTCGCAGTAATCGCGGATTCCGACCTGCGTGAGCTTGCTGACATGTGGCAGATGCAGCACGTTTTCCATGATCGATGCGTGCGAATACTGGAAGCCTTCGTATCCGCGTCGCAGATCCGCATGCGCATCAATATGAAGTACGCCAAATGACTCATATCGGGTCGCCAGTGCGCGAATCAGACCGAGCGGCACAGAGTGATCACCACCGAGCACGCCCACTGTCTTGCCGAGCGAAAGGTGCGCTTGCGCTTGTCGTTCCAGCCAGTCGTTTAGCTCACTTGACGCCGCGTTGACTTCGCCCTGGTGCAAAAGCAGATCCGGATCATCACCGGCCACGCCTTGTTCCAGTCGTGCGATGCACTTTTGCGCCAGTTGTCGCAGCTTGGCGTTGCGCTTTTGCCACGCTTTGTCTTCCGGCAGCATGTAAAACCCAGCGCGCCAGCCGTCGGGCCACACCGGATCAAACAGATCCACCTGGGTTGATGCTTCCAGGATCGCCTGCGGGCCTTTGGCGGTTCCGGTTCGATACGACACCGTGACTTCCCACGGCACCGGAATCACCACCACTTGGCTGTTTTCATAGTCGAACGGCAGACCAAACAGCTTGCCGTTTTTGACGCCCACATCGCTCGGGCTGAAGGTCTTGTGTGAATCGCTCTTGCTCATGCCGGTTTTGATTATCGGTCAGGGGGATGGTCGCGAGCCAAAGATCGATCGACCGACGCGGACAATCGTCGCGCCTTCCTCGATCGCCACTTCATAGTCTGCGGTGGTGCCCATCGACAGCTCGGAAAGACCGAGCGACTCGGCGAGCGTGCGCAGCTTGGCAAAGTACGGGCGGTTGTCTTCCGGCGTCCACGGCAAAGGTGGTTCCGGCTGCGGCGGCATCGTCATAAGCCCGGTCAGGCGCAGACCCGGCAGCTTGCGAATCTTTTCGCAAAACGGGGAAAGCGCAGACTGCGCGATTCCGCTCTTGCTGTCTTCGCCGGCGACGTTCACTTCGATAAGTACATCTATGGGCGGGCCTTGGCGACGACAGCTCAGCTCCTCGGCGATCGCCAGGCTGCACAGCGCGTGAAACACCGACGCTGACTTTGCGACGTATTTGACCTTGTTGCGCTGAAGCGTTCCTATCGCATGCCAGCGCAGCGTCGGCAGATCAGCAAGCTCGCTGGCTTTGTCGCGCAGCTCTTGGGCATAGTTTTCGCCAAAGTCGCGCTGGCCCGCCGCATACGCCGCTCGGATGAGCGTCGACGGTTGCAGCTTGGACACCGCGAGCAGCGTGACGTCTTTAGGGCTGCGCCCGGCGCGCTGACAAGCGGCAGCAATCTTGGCGTGTACCTCTGCGAGGTGTTGGGCGATGTCCGTCACGGTCTGGCTCGTCTTTGCCGGTCAAAAGCCCGGCGTTTCCATCGGTCCTTGGCTGTGGCCGCTGACAAACTGGCGCACCACGGGATCGTCGGTGTTGCGGAACTCATCGGGCGTGCCGAGCAGGTGAACGCGGCCTTGGTAGAGCAGGGCGATCCGATCGGCGATCGAAAATATGCTGGTCAGATCGTGCGAAACAACCACCGACGTCACGCCTCGGCTGCGGCTGAGCCGACGGATCAGCGCATCGACGCGACGCGCGCTCACTGGATCGAGCCCCGTCGTCGGTTCGTCGAACAAAAGATAGTCAGGCTTTAGCGTCAGCGCGCGCGCAATGGCCACCCGCTTGCGCATTCCGTCGGACAGGAGCGCCGGAAGCTGATCGGCAAACTCGCCCATGTGAACTTCGTCGAGAAACTCAAGCGCGGCTTTGCGAGCTGCGGTGTCCGACATCTGCTGGTGCTTGCGCAGCGGCAGCGCCACATTGTCGACGACCGACATCGAGTCAAACAGCGTCGAGCTTTGGAACACCATCGCGCAGCGACGGCGGATTCGGTAAAGCTCGTGTTCGGACAGCTTGTCGATGCGTTCCCCGTCGAGCCAGATTTCGCCGCGATCGACCCGCAAAAGACCGATGACGTGCTTTATCGCAACCGATTTGCCGACGCCGGATGCCCCGATCAGAAACAGGATCTCGCGGTCTTTGACATGCAGCGTCAGACCGCGCAGGACGGCCTGGCTTCCGAACGACTTTTCGACCGAACGGAACTCCAGCACGGCTACTTGCCGCTCTGCGCCTGCCGGTAGACGTTGAGATACGCACGCGCCGACGCCGCCCAGCCGAAATCCGCCCGCATCGCCCGTTTTTGCAGCCCCAGGAAGCTCTGCTCATCGCTGTGGTAGGCAGAAAGTGCGCGGCGAACGGCATGGCCCAGTGCTGCGACCGAAAACGGCTGGAACGTAAAGCCGGTGCCGCTGCGCGAGCGCGCATCAAAGTCGACGACGGTGTCATAAAGACCGCCGGTCGCGCGGACAATCGGCACCGTCGCATAGCGCATGCTGTAAATCTGGTTTAAGCCGCACGGCTCGAATCGCGACGGCATCACGAAAAAGTCCGATCCGGCTTCGATGCGGTGCGCCAAGCCTTCGTCAAACGCCAGCCGCACTGCCAGTCGCGTCGGAAACCGCTCGGACAGCATGCGCAGCCGCTGTTCAAACGCCGGGTCGCCTTGCCCAAGCAGCACAAACTGGAACTCGGTGCGCTGCGTCAGCTCGGACTCCAGCCACTCAATCAGCAGGTCGATGCCTTTTTGGTCGGTCAGCCGCGAGATCGTCGCAAGCAGCGGCGTTCGTGGGCGCAGGGGCAAAGACAGCTCGCGCTGAAGTTCGGCTTTGCAGCGGGCTTTTCCGACGAGATCGGCAGCGAACGCATCTTCCGAAAGGGCGTCCAGCTCTGCCGCCGGCTTGCCAAATCGGGCCGGCAGCGCGCCGTCAGACCACGGGCTCCAGCGATCGTAGTCGACGCCGTTTAGGATGCCGCTCAAGCGGGCACTGCGCGCTCGCATCACACCGTCGAGACCGTAGCCAAACTCGGGCGTCGCAATCTCCTCCGCGTAGCGCGGGCTCACCGTTGTCAACCGATCGGCAAGCTGGAGTCCGGCTTTGATGAAAGACGCTTGGCCGTAAAACTCGATGCCGTCGGGCGTGAGCAGATCGTCGCGCACGCCCAGGTGGCGCGCTTCGGCAAGCGAAAACAGCCCTTGGAACATCAGGTTGTGGACCGTGAATACCGTCGCTGGTGGCGTATCCCAATCTGCCTTTTGCGCGTAATACACCGCGAGGCCGGCCTGCCAGTCGTGGGCGTGAATCACATCGGGACGAGGCGTCAGCTCTTTGGCCAGACAGATCGCCGCTTGCGACAAAAGCGCAAAGCGCAGCGCATTGTCGGGATAGCCTTCGCCGGGATTGCCTGGCGGGCCATAGACACCGGGGCGATCGGCAAACAGCGGATGGTCGATGAGATACACCATCACTTGCGGACCGGGACCGGGCAGGCGACCTTCGTAAAGGCCGACTTCAAATGACTGGCCACCGACGGAAACCGCCAGCTTGCGGAGCCGCTTGGCCAGACCGTGCTGCTGCGGATCAATGGATCCATAACGCGCCGAGACGACCGTCACCCGACCCGCACCTTGTTGGGCCAGCGCTTTTGGCAGGGCCCACAGCACATCCCCAAGTCCGCCAGTCTTCGAAAAGGGCGCGACTTCCGACGCTACATGCAGAACATTCATCAGCAAAAACCCTTGTCGAGCGTTACGCGCCGCGCAGATGACCAAGTGCCGAAACGATGCCACTCGGCATCGCGCGCAGGCCAATCACCAACATGTCGTCCTCGGTGGCAAACTCGCGAATCGTCAGGATTTCCGACACCGCTGCGACGACTCGTTTGGCCATCGCGTTTGTCTTCAGCTTCGGAAGCTGGATCAGATCGAGCACGAACTCATCCCCCGCTGCCGACAGAATGACCTGCGGTCGGAACGGCAAAAACGCCAGCATGTCGCCCGGTTTGGACAGGTCCATCATCATCAGCATCGCGGCCATCGGGCTGTCGGCTGGCGGTTTGACCTGAAGTTCACGGATGCGGAGGTTCACCCGAATGCTCTCCGCGGAAAGCTGCACACCGTCGACGGATACCACCGCCGAAACAAACAGCGCCGTTCCCATCACATTGAACGTCGCCGAAAAGCGCACACCCGGTGGCACCGCGACGAGCGACAGATCCTCGGGCAGCTTGCCCCGCGAGAGCTTTCCAAGCAGCCACGTCACCGCGTCCATCGGCAAACCGAAACGGAACCGCGTGGCGTTCACGGCACTGCGCAAGAGATAGTCGGGCTTTGAAACCAAGTAGGCAAAAGCTTGCTGGATCTCTTGTAGGGTGATCACTTTCATGCTCCGTAAGCTAGCCCAACCGGGCTTGGGTTGTCACGACGGATAACGCAGGATTGGCTGGTCGTTTGTGCCCGCGAACCGGGCGGCGCAAGTGCGGTCGGAATGGGGCAGTGTGCGGCTCAGTTGGTCTGGATCGGCTCAATGACCGAGATGCCTTTTTCGGTGAGCGCCCAGACGCGACCGCGTACATCCACGCCCATGTTGAGGATCTTGTCGTCGAGCAGGCCCGAGCGAGTGCCAATCTGATGGGTTCGCTTTTCCGCCACCACTTCGATGACGCCGCGATCGGTGCCGATCCAGATTCTTCCGTCGGGGTCGCGGGCCAGGGCGCTGGCTTTGACGTTGTACGGCGGCTCTTTGGGGAAACCCCAGCGGTTGCCGTCCCATACACCGATGCCGCGGCTTGTCGCGATCCAGATTTGACCGTTTAGTCCTTCGATCACGTCGTGAACCAGCTCGGATTCCAGGCCGTCGTTTTCGGTAAAGACCTTGACGGTCTTGTTGTCCTGCAATCGCACCGCACCGGCCCCCGAAGCGAGCCATGCTTCCGTCGATCCCTTCCAGGCAATCGCGGTGACATCCGACGGGACATTGACACCTTGCGAGACACCAGGCTGGGTTCCGGTTGGCCGCTGACGGTGATAGACCACGCGGCTGTCGTCGACGTACACCTCGGCGGCACCGTAAGCGCGGGCGTCCTGTTCTTTGTCGACGTAACGCAGACCGACCCAAAGCTGGCCTTTGGGCGAAAAGCTGGCAAACGACAGATCGGGAACGCCGGTCGGAACCTCGAGCGGGGTCAGTCCGACGGGCGACCAGTCGCCTTTGTTGCCGACGCGCGAAATGCGGACGCTGCGGCTCGATGCGCCACGGTGCAGCGCGATCACTGCGCCCATCGGGTCACGAACCACCGCCAGGACGTGCGATCCTTTTTCGGGATCGACGTTGGTGACTTCGAACGTCTGTCCGTCGAAACGCCACGACTGCGTGCCGCCGGTTGCGACGTAGCAGTCATTGTTGTTGATGCAGGCCACCGAAAGCCGTTCCGCGCCCGCCGTCAGGTCAAACAGGCGCAGCGGCGTCTGCTTGCCTTTTTGGATGCGCATCACACCCAGAAAGCGGGTGCCGACGTACAGCGAGTCGGCGTCCGCTGAAACCGATGTGATGCCGTCGGGGAGCCGAACATCGACCGCGTCAGTATCAAACAGCGGTGCGGTGGCTGCCGTGCCGCCCGGACCGGCAACCAGCCACGGACGATCTGGCCTGATTGCAGACGCTGGCTGGGCCACGGCGGCGTACTGGTCTTGCGAAGGAACAAGCAGCGCGCTCGTCTTTTTGCCGCCTTTGTCCTTTTTGCCGCCTTTGCCCTTGGCGGGCTCTGGTGGCGGCGGCGGTGGGGCTGCTGCTGGCGGTGGTGGCGGCGGGGCTGCTTCTTTGACGAGCAGGCCGGCCAGCGGCTGCGCTTTGGGGGCGCCCATCGACGGACTGCCCGAAAACGAAAACTTGAGCGGGCCGCGAACTTCTGCCGGCGTTGCGACGCGCTTCATCGTCCATACCGACTGACCCGCGCCAAGATACAGTTCACCGCCGACGCGCTGGACCCATTCGATGATGTTTGCGCTGTCGACGCGATAGGACCAAAAGCGGGTGCCGTCGTAAAACGCAATGCGCTGACCACCGGGGCCATCACCGACGGCAAGCAGCGAGCCATTGTTGTCGGCGACCATCGCGCGGACGTTGTCGATGTCGTTGCCCTCGGCCATGCCAAACTGGAGCATGTCGCCTTTGACGACGCGCATGATGCCTTTGCCGCTCGTGCCGATCCAGACGCCGCTGCCGCCGTCATGGACCAGCGCCGTGACCGTCGTTCCCGCTGCGTAGCGTTCCCACTGGCCTTGGTTTAGCTTCGCAAGTCCGTCGCTGCCACCGACCCAAACATTGTCGGCATCTGGCGTGACGACGATACCCGCGACGAGGTCACCCACGGGCGCTTTGGGATACTTGGTCCAGCTTCCCGATGCGAAGTGTCCGACGCCTTTCGAGGTCGTGACCCAGACACCGCCTTTGACATCGAGCGCAATGCCTTCGATGCGATCCGCCGGCAGCCCGTCGATCGTCGTAAGAACTGCTGGCGTCGGGGGTTCAGACGTCGTGCTCCAGCGTACAAGTCCGCGTGGCGTCCCAACCCAGACCAGACCTGCGGCGGCGGCGAGAGACTTCACCGGGCGTGAATCCGAGAAGCTGCGGACGCGGACGGGGGCACTGCTGCCGCCCGTGTTTGCCGCCGTCACCGCGCCACCAGGCTTTACATCCGATTTTGCAGACGGACCACAGCCAGCGGTGAAAAACTGGCTCGACAGGAGGCCCAAGCCCCCCAGCGTCCATGCGGTCACGGAAGACAGGCGCCTATGCGGACCAGCGGCAATTTGCTCGTGGGAGGGGGTTCGCTTGTTCGTGCTCATACCGATTTCCTGAGGCTGCGACGGTTCCGCTCGGTTCGACGAGGCGGAAAAACTGAAAAAGCAGCAGCTTGATAGGGCAACATGCCGGATGCTGTAGGCGGGTGTCAAGGCCGACGGTAAGGTCTGTGGGTCACTCAGAAAAACGCCGCAAAACGCGACACTAGCTGCGCTGGTTTAGTTCCCTCGCGGCTTGATCATCTGGAAGTAGCGCTTGACGTAGAAGCGATAGCCCGGCGGGACGCGCTGTTTCGACATCACTTCTTCGGACACCGCCGTGTAGTCGCCGTAGACCTTGCGGTACGACGCTGTCGCGAAGCCTTTTTCTGCTGCGCCCGAGATCGTCTGCGAGCGGCTGGGTCCAGCGCCTTCTTTGCCATAGACCCGCGTCAGCTTGCGCTTGCTTTCAATCTGCGTCACATCACCGAGGAAGTTCGGATCGTGCTGTGTCCCTGGCCGGTCACCCTCTTTGCCTTGCCCCGGTCCGCCTTGGCCGTTTTGATTGCCCTGACCGCCTTGCCCTTGTCCGGGTCCGCCCGTCCCTGGTGACGCTTGCCCTGGCATCAGCACGATCGTCGTCTGTCCGTCTTGGCCACTTCCACCGAGCACCAACGTCTGGCCATCGCCGTCGCCGTTTGCCCGTTTTTTGAAATCCTGCATGTCTTTTTGGCCCTGGCCTTGACCCTGGCCTTGACCGCTTTTGCCAAGCCGCCGCAGCACCTGCTTGATCTGGTCGAGCGTGACGATGTTCTGCTTCTGCCCGGCTTTCTGTTTGGCCAGCTTGCGGACCTCGTCTTGGTAACGAGAAATCTCGCGCGACAGCTCTTCCATCGCCTGACGCTGATCCGGCGTCATTTTTTCCAGCGACTGCCGCATCCGTTCTGCCGCTTGCTGCAGATCGCGCTGGAGCTCCCGCATCTGCTTTTGTGCTTCCTGTTTTTCGCGCAGCTGTTTTTCAACCTGCGAGAGCTGCTGCTGCTTTTGCGCCAGATCCTTTTGCGCGGCTTTGTCCTGCGGATTTTTCTTTAGCTGTTCTTGCAGACGGCGAATGTCCTCTTCGAGCTGCTTTTTTTGCTCTTTGAGCTTGCGGATTTCGTCCTCGAACTTTTGCTGCTCGCGCTCCATTTCCGACAGAAGCTTGCGTGCTTCATTTTGGTATTCGGGACGCTGATTGCCTTCCAGTCGCTGAAGCTGTCGTTCGCCCGGACCGTCGGCGTTTAGCTTTTGCTCGAGCTGTTCAAGCTGGCGCTGCGTTTTTTTCAGCCGTCGCTCGGTCTCTTCGTCCTGCGGATTTTCCGCCAGCTTCTTTTTGAGCCGTCGCTCTTCTTCGCGCAGCTCCTCACGGTTTTTTTCCAGCTCGTTTCGCTGCTGCTGCTTTTGCGCAAGCTCTTGCTTCTGCTTTTCCTGTTCTTGCCGAAGCTGCTCGGCGAGCTTCTGTTCCGCTTGTTTTAGCTCGTCGAGCTTGCGCCGCGCTTCGCTGTCGTTTGGGTTCTTTTCGATCTGCTGCTCAAGCTTGCGTTTTTCGTCGCGCAGCTCGTTTAGTTTTTGGCTGATTTCCTCGGACTTGTTTTTGGCCTGCCACTCGTCTTTTTGGCTCGCCCCGTCTTGCTTGTTCGTCGGTGTGTTTTCGTCGGGCCGGCTCGACATCGCTTTGGCGGCTCGCTCGAACGCTTCGGCCATCTGCTGTTTGTCCGCCGCTGCCGCTCTCGCCAGCGCTTTGTCCGCCAGCTCTTTTAGCTCCGCTTTCGCTTTGTCGAGATCGTCTTTGACCAGCGCTTGGCCAAGCTCCTGCGTCAGTTTCGATTCGCGCAGCTCACTGCCGGCGCGGTGCAGTTGTTTTTCCATTTCAGCCAGCGTCGCTTCGGTGCCTTGGCGGACGCGCTGTTCGATTTCGCTGAGCCGTTCGAACGCTTGCTGCCGGGTCAGTTCACCCCGCTCGACTTGCTGGAGCAGATCGAGCATTTCGCGCAGAAGCTGTGCCGTTTCGTGATCGCCGCGCTGCTCGGCCTCGGCCAGCTTTTGCAAAAGCTCCTCACGCTCGGGCCCCAGAAGTTCAGGATCGATGTGCAACGTGTCCGCCATCGCTGCACTGGGTGTCGATTTGGCTTTTTCCGTCGGCAGTTTCGGACGCTCAAAACGCACAAACAGCAGCAGTCCATTGAGCGCGACAAGCACACCCAGCAGCGGCAGAAATGGCGGTTTTTTCCACGGTGCAGCGACGGAAGGCTGGACCTTTTGGGCGACCTGCGCGGCATCATGGACCGCCAGTTCCGCGAGCCCTTTGGCAAAGTCGGTCGGCGCAAGCGGTGTATGTCCCGCCGCAAACTGAATGGCCGACGACAGACGATCGTGCAGCGCGTGGCTTTTGTCGATGATCCCCGCCACCCACAGCGGATCGATTCGCCGCAGCGACAGACCCACTGCCGTCAGCAGCACACCAACTGGACAGAGCAGCGCAAGTCGCACCAGCCAAAAACGGCTGAGCAGTTCCAGCCGAAACAAGAGCAGCGCGATCAGCATGACCGTCGCCGCTGCAATCAGTCCATGGACCACGCCGCGCGCCGCCGCTTGCAGCCGGAGCCGCCACCGCACCTTTGCCACCTTGGCCATGACTTGGGCCAGATCGTCTGCTGCAAAGCGAAATGCGGGCGACTCGTCGCGAGGCAACTGGTTTCCCATGCGCAGGTTTCTTTCGGTAAAAAGTGTAAAGGTCGCCGGCCCGGTTGGCTACCGCCGCAGCCTGGATTGCGCCGTTTCAAGCGCTGCGGGCGTATCCACATCGACCAGTACTTCGGGATCGTCGACCGGAACGCGCAGCGGCGGATGTGTATCGCGCAGCGCTCGCAAAGAAGTCGACGACGGCAGCGCCAGCACATCGGCAAACTGTTCCGACGGTAGCCAAACGGGATGTCCGCCGCGATCAGCAAACGTCGGCACCAGCCAGCGTCGTCGATCTGCGGCCAGCAGTGTTTTGATCGTCGCAGTCTGCACGAGCGGCACGTCGACGGGCCACAAGAGCACGCCTTCGACGGGAGCCAGCGCTCGCAGTCCGCAGCTTATCGACGACAACATGCCTTCTTCGGGGGCCGGATTCCAGACCAGATCAACCGGCGACGCGGATTTCTTAATCCAGCGCGCAATCTCGTCGCCGTGTGGTTTCGCCAACACCACTTTGGGCGTGCGGATTCCCAGCTCGTCGAGCACCGACAAAATTCGATCGATCACCACCGAGTCACCGAGCGGACAGAGCGCTTTGGGTGTGCCCATTCGACGGGATGCACCTGCCGATAGGATCAGCGCGTCGATCATGCCAGCTTGGATGCCTCGGCCAGCAGTCGTGGCGCTGCGGTGCGTGCGGTTTCGCTGTGCGGCTGTGCGGCGGGTTTCGCTGCGTGGTTTCGACGGGCACTTCGCACCGCGGTAAGCTCGGCGGCAATCGCCAGCGCAATTTCAGCCGGGGTTTCGGCGCCGATCGGCAGACCAATCGGTGCATGGATTTGGGCAATCTCCGCTTCGGGAAAACCCTTGTGAAGAAGTCGCTTTTGAAACGTCGTCACTTTGCGCTGCGAACCAATCATCCCAAGATACGCGAGCGGTTTGCCCAGAAGCTGTTCGAGGATGGCCTGATCGGTCGCATGCTCGCGCGTCACCACCACCACATACGTCCGCTTGTCGAGCGGGATGTCTTTCCAGTCGCGTACATCGAAGCTGTCGATGATCTGGGTATCAGGAAAGCGCTCTGGGTTGCCAAGCTCGGGCAAATCTTCGACGACAATCGGGACAAAATCGAGCGGCCTCAAAAGCGGAACCAGCGCTTTGGCGACGTGACCTCCACCGCAGACGATCACCAGTTCATCGGGAAACATGGGCTCCAGCAGGATCTCCATTTCGCCACCACAGCACATCGCCAGCTCGTGTGTCAGGTGATAACGGACGCGCTCGCACTGGGCTTTTTGGCCGAGCGCAAGAAGCTCCGCCGCGCGAAGCAGCACCTGCCGTTCGACGCGCCCACCGCCGATCGTGCCGACTTGGTCGATGTGACCTGCGACTTTGCGAATCAGCATGCGCGTGGCGTGTTTGCGCGGTGTACTTCCAGCCGTCCTGACGACGGTGCAAAGCACCATGCTTTCACGGGCTCTGCTCGACGCAAGCAGTGCCTCAAAGACCTCAACCTCGCGGCTCACCAAACGCTCCGAAACGACACCGCCCAGGTCTTAGCACAGCTTGGCGTTCTTGGTCAGGGCGCCCAGCTTAGCTGCTGCGTGGTCCGAGCGCTTCTTTGCGCATCATCGCATCGACGAGGAAAAACAGCGCAAAGTAGGCATCTTCGATGGTCGAGCGGCTGGATTCGGCGCTGTGGCCGGCCTGTCGAAAGCGCAGATAACGATCCGCAGGCAGTCCCAGCACCAGTGCACGCCAGGCCGGTCCTTCATCCGGTTCGCGCGCGGTATCGCTCACTTGCAGCGAAAAAAAGATGCCAACGGTCCGTCGGACAGCCTGCACGTACTGCGTCGCGTGGATCAGCCGCTCGACTTCTTGCACTTGCGCGCGCTGCGGACCGGGCGCAAGCAGCATGCTGAGGCCTTGATCGCGGCCCGCGGCTTCCATGCGCGGCGGCTGCGGCTGTAGCGGCGGTTTGCTCGGCTGCGCCAGCCGCGATCCCGGCATCGTCTTGTCGAGCGCCGCGGCACCATGCGGGCGGGGCGGGGCGGCTTGCGGCGGCGTATCCACGGCAATGGGACGCGGCGGACGGCTTGCGCGCGGGCGGATGATTTCTTCGACCGCGGGGAGCTGTTGACCGTCGGCGCGAACGGCTTGCACCACTTCGCTGGACTGATCGGGATTGGGCAGCGGCGGTGCCGACAGACCACTCATCGGCAGAATCTCTTGCGAGCGTCCGGCCTGTTCCCGCAGCAGTGCCGATTCGTCGATGCGCAGTGGCTGATCGAGCGTGTAGCGCTGGACCAGGCTGCGCAGTGCGGCTTGGGCTTCGTGGGCCGCCAGCATTCGACGCGCCGTCACCATGTCATTGCCAAACGACAGATCGCTCGTCGGCATCGAACCGGTTTGACCCAGCTCGGGCCGTTTGCGCAGCGCACTGGCTAGCGCTTCGGTGGCGAGCATCCGGAACGAATCAAACACCCCTTGGCCCGTCGCTGCAATCATTGGAACTGACTGCGACTGCCGGATGCCGAACGCCGGTTCCAGATCCGACAGCGCCACCGCGTCCGCGAGATCGCGCTTGTTCCATGCGACGACGAGCGGCACATCTTGAAGCCGCATCCCCAGATCGAGCAGGCAGTTGCGCAGCTCCTCGAGCGCGGCGGCACATTCGTTTTCGCGGCCTCTGCGGCTGTCCCAGACAAACAGAATTCCGTCACAACCCGCGAGCAGCGCCCGTCTGGTCGATTCGTTTTGTACGCTGCCCGAACCGGCAAAGACCTGCGCGTGTACCGGGGCTCCCAAAAGCGGTGGTGGCGGCGGATAAAAGTCGAAAAACAGGGTCCGGTCGGCACCTGTGTTCACCGAAACAATTTGGCCGCGTACCTCGGGGCGCAGCAGCTTGTGAAGCTGTGTCAGCGCCGTGGTTTTTCCAGCTCCTGCTGGCCCGTAATACACGAGCTTGAGGAGCACTTCGCGAGCCTGCGAATAAAGCTGCGCCACAATTTAGCAGCTTATCACATGGGAGTTTGTGCGGTTACGACGTTTGCAGCGACGGGATTAGCGGGGCAAACCGTGGTTCGAAAGGCTGCAAACCAGGCGAAGGACGAGGACTAGGGCAGGTAGATGCGGGTGAGCGCCTGACCGCCCGCGTAGTGGCAGAGGTTGCAATCGACGCGGACTGTGGCGCCGGTGGCCGGGTCCTGACCGACTTTCTGGATCATGGTCTGGACTCGTTTTGCGGTGCTACAGTCGGGGCCGGTCGTCTCACAGACGCGGGCAATCATCGGCGCGGTAAACTTCGTCGCGGTATAGAAGTTACCGACGGAGTTGGTCGTTAGACGTCCTTTCGGCTGGACCTGACCGTACTTGTAGGCGCCTTGCGGATCGTCTTGTCCGTAGAGGATCTCGACCACCATGTTTGGCAAGCCCTCGCCGGAATTACAGCCCGAGGTCTTGTTTGCAAACAGCGTTCCCGAGACAGTCCACGGTGAGTTTTTTGCCTGTCCACCTGTGCTATGGCATGCGCCGCACACCCGACCGGGCAGCATCGTGGCAGTTGCCATTTTCATGGCATCGGTAGGGTCTTCCCCCTGACAACTGGCCTGCGCTTCGGCTGGAACTGTCAGTCCGTCGGTATCTCCGCATGCACTTGTCCCAAGCAGAGCCAGGCCCAGGCCCAGAGCCGACAGCCAACCAAGCGGCCTTCTCCCACGATGCGAACTCATATTGACTACTCCTTTTCTGTCATCATTGGATGTAAATGCGGTCCGCCGCCAACCCACTGGCGAAATGGCAACTCGCGCAGCCGGTGGTGAGGTCAACTGCTCCGGTCATCTTGAGCAACATCGCGCCCTTCGAGACTCGAGCGGTTGCGTTTTTGAAGGCGGCGTTCGTCGGGAAGTGGAAATTTCCGACGGAATTCGTCATGGTGCTGGCGATGACGTTGCCCGCGGTGTCAAGGATGTCGACTTTGACGTCGGCAACTCCACCCGTGTTGCAGGTCTTGCTGTTCTTGGCTCCGTACACCGTACCACCCGTGCCGAGGATCTTGTCGGCGGCTTGCTGACCGGCTGCGTGGCAAGTCATGCAGTTGCGGCCCGGTAGCATTGCGTCCGACGCCTTCAGCATCTCGGCGGTTGGCTCTTCGCAGCCCGCTTTGGCTTGCGGTGCCGCATTGAGGTCCGCGGTATCGCCACAACCAACACCAAACAGGGGCATCGCAAACAGCAGGGCACAAGCAATGGTTCGTAGGTTCATCGTCACATCTCCTTTTCTCAGCAGTGCGAGCGCGTGCATCCTACGCTTTGTGCCCCCACGCCAATCTTATCTTCAAAGCCTAGGTGGCGAATAGGGGGCCTTGCGTTTGTGCGGCGGCGCTCCTTCGGTGCGACATCGCAAAACGGAGTGGTTCTGCGATTCGACCAGTGGTGCGCTTGGTTTCTGCCTCTGCGAGAGAAGGCCTGTTTTCAGGCGCCGCTTGTCCCGCACTTTGGGGTTTGGCACCTGCCTTGCTGATTGCAGCGGCATGACCAACGACCAAACATCGACCCCTTCCTCTTCTTCTTCACCGGGCACCGCGTCCCACCGCTCGATTGGCATTGATGCCATCGCGTTTGCAGTGCCGCGGGCCTACGTTGAGCTGGCCGATCTGGCGGCTGCCCGAGGCGTTCCTCCGACCAAGTACATTCAAGGCTTGGGCGTCGTTCAGATGGCTGTGGCCCATCCGGACGAAGATCCCGTCACGCTCGCCACCGAAGCGGCGCGGCGCTGTCTGATGGCGGCGGGGCGCTCTCCAGCGGAAATCGGCCTTTGCATCGTCGGTACCGAAACCGCGGTCGATCACTCCAAGCCGGTGTCGTCCTATCTGCACGGACTCCTTGGTTTGCCGTCGGCGTGCCGTGTGTTCGAAACCAAGCATGCTTGCTTTGGTGGCACTGCCGGTCTGCTCAATGCGGTCGACTGGCTGGCGGCGGGCTCTGCACGGGGCCGCTGTGCGCTGATCGTCTGCACCGACATTGCGCGGTATTCGGTTGGCACTGCGGGCGAGCCGACCCAAGGCGCCGGCGCGGTCGCGATGCTGATCAGCGAAAATCCGCGACTTCTTGAGCTGGAACCGGGGATCACCGGCTGCTTTTCACAAAACGTCCACGACTTTTGGCGACCGCTCTATCGAAAGGATGCGCTGGTCGACGGCCAGTTTTCGGTGCAGTGCTACCTCGACGCGCTCGCTGGAGCCTATGCCGAATGGCAGCGCCTGAGTGAAAGCAGCGAGCCGCTCGTGCGCACCTGCTACCACGTTCCTTACGGCAAAATGGCGCGCAAGGCCCATCAGCGCCGCTGCCAGCTCGACGGCATGACCGATGAAGCCGCCGACAAGAGCTTTGCCGTTGAAGTCGAGCCCTCGCTGCGGGTTCCTTCACAGGTCGGCAACATCTACACTGGCTCGCTTTATCTTGCGCTCCTTTCGCTCCTCTACCACCAAGCGGCGGAGCTTTCGGGCAAGCGGATCGGACTATTTAGCTACGGCTCGGGCTGCGCCGCGGAGTTTTTCGCTGGCCGGGTGATGCCGACCGCTGCGGCCCAGATCGCGCGGGCTGGTGTCGATACAACGCTCGCCAATCGGCATCGGCTGGACATTCCGGTCTACGAGGAGCTGCGCAAAAACGACATTCATGTCGATCAGCGTCCATCCGAAATGCCGTCAGCCGCGGAAACCGGTGCCGCGCTCGCCATGGTCGATCGATCGCCGCGATTTAACGGCATCGACAACCAAGAGCGCCGCATCTACACCGTCGCCTAATTCGGCAAGTGACGGCAGCCCGCTTTGCCTGCTCCGCATCGGAAAAGCGGGCCCGTTCAAGAAAAAATCAGCGCAGAGAGGGATTTTTCTTTACAGCGAAAAATCGGCCATGGTAGTAAGCCAATCCTCTCTCGCGTTTTGGGTGCATAGCTCAGGTGGTTAGAGCGCAGCCCTGATAAGGCTGAGGTCCCTGGTTCGAATCCAGGTGCACCCACTCGTTAGTATCCCTTGGTATCTAAGGGAAAACTTGGTCCTTTGGGTGGGGCAGGTTTGGCTCGGTGGCGATGCCGGCGTGTCTTCGTTGCCTTGCTCGTTTCCTCAGTTCCCGTTTCGGGCTCGGCTGAGGGGGCTTTTTTCGCGACTGCGTCTGCTGGTTCCGCTGATGCGACGCTTGCGGTCACGGGCGCTGGTTCGCTGCCTGGTCGCGCTTCCGGTACAAACAGTACTTTTTGCGCGGCTTGTTCTCTTTGGGCGGTTTGTTGACTGGCGAAGCTTGGTGTGGGCGGCGGTCGCTTTCGGAGCCAGACGCCCCACAGCACGGTCAGAATCGCAACCACAAGCGATGCCACAGCGAGCGTTCGCGCGCGGCGTGCCGCAGTCTGGTGTGCACCGTTGGTTAGCACCGCCGTTGCCATTCGCAAAGGCCGCGTCGCTCCTGAACTGCTGATGACCGTCGGAGGGGCTCCTGAATCGCCAGGCGCGAGCGTAGGCGGACCTGACCCAGTAGAAACCTCGCCGGGACTGGCTGCTGGCTGGGGCAAGGCGGGCCGAATGGTCTGACCACTTGTCGACGGAAGGAACTGGATCAGGATCTGGAGCGCTACCGCACAATCGACGGGCCGGTTTTCCAGGGACTGCGACAGAAACTGATCGAGCGCGGGCTGCAAGTCTGGTGGAAACGTAGTGCCTGGCAGAAGCTCGGTCAGACGCAGCGGCGGCGAAACCATGCGCGCCATCACCATCGACACTTCCGATCGACTCGTTTCCCCCCACGGCAGTTTTTTGGTCAGCATTTCCGTCAAGATGACCCCGACGGCAAACACATCTGATTGGGGGCTGGCTTCGTCGCCTTGCAGCGTTTCCGGCGCCATGTAGTGCGGCGTTCCGAGCGCTGTTTGCGTCGATGTCACCCGTGTCTTGCGACCGAGTACGCGCGCGATGCCGAAGTCGAGCACCTTGACGACCTCTTCCGCCCCAACCGAAAGCGGCTTGCGCGCGACGAAGATGTTGTCCGGTTTGACGTCGCGGTGGATGATCTGCCGAGTGTGCGCCGCCGCGAGTGCACGCACCGCCGGGATGAGCAGCTCCAGCGCCCGCAGCAGCGGCATCGGGGCTTCCCGCTGAATCAGTCGGTCGAGCGTTTCCCCCCCGAGCAGCTCCATTGCGATGTAGCTTTGGCCGTCGCTGGTGTGGCCGCTGTCGAAGATGGTCACCGCGTTTGGGTGGTCCAGGCTGCTCGCAATTTGGGCTTCCCGCTCGAAACGTTTGCGCATTTCGGCGCTCTGTCGATGCTCGCTGCGGAGCAGTTTCAGGGCGACGCGACGACCGATGCCGGCTTGGGTGGCGACGTAGACCTCGCTCATGTGGCCGTAGCCAAGCGGCTCACCCAAGACGTACTTGCCGCCGAACACGCGCTGATCGCCAAGTAGTTGTGCGCCATCTTTGGCACAAAAATTGGCGTCCCCGTCGGGTGGTAGATAAACAGAGTGGCAACTCGGGCAGTATTTGCCCAGCACGGTGGGTGGCGGATCGAAGTTTTGCGCCACGTTGTGTGCTGCAGTTTCCGTCATGCGTCCGCTCAGCGAGGGCAGGGCTGCGCGCCGTCGGCAAGCCCCCTTTTTTCTACGATAGCAGGATCGACCGCCGGCTGTCTCGTCGCCCGAACGCGGCTGTCAGTTCCAGCAAGTTGGATGTTTGGGCCAGGCCGAACAGTGCGGATGCGCGCGGCTTTTTGTGTCACTGCGGACTTCGCCGATACAACGACCGTTTTTCTGCGCTCGCCAAGCGAAATTCCTGCGGCTCAAGCGACGGCAAATCGCGATAAACAATTGGTTGAGTTCGCATTTTTCGCTTGCCGCGAATCTATTGAATGGAATACATTCAAGCTATCAATTGGGGCGGCACGGATGGGCCAAAAACGCGACGAGAAGCTTTCGAAAGCGAGGAATGGCAGCCGTGAGACGACAACGAGGAACGAAGCTGTGTTGAGCGAAGAACTTCTGACACCAAGCGCGCGAACGCCATCCCGACTGGGGATGAGCCGTCGTCCGCTGCGTGGTCGGCCAGTTCCCAGTCGCTCACGCAGTCATTTGCTCGAGGCCGAGATGGTCGAAATCGAGCAGCAGCACCCAGACGGGATGACGCTTACGCAGGTGCTTTCAGCGTTCGGTGATCGCGGGATTCATCTGTCGGAAGCGACGTTTCGCAAATACGTGCAGCTTGGTCTGCTGGGCCGGAGCCGGCGCGTGGGACGCAAAGGCAAGCACCAGGGTTCGCTCGGGATGTATCCGGCGACGACGGTGCGGCGGCTTAACACGATTCGGCAGATGCTCGGGGCCCACTACACCATCGAAGACATCCAGCGCTCGTTTTTGCGCTTTGCCGACGAGATCGACAGCTTGCAGCGGGGACTTGCGGGGCTGCTCGATGGTCTTTCGCGGGAGCTCGATGGGGGCCAGTTTGCAGCCGATCGGAAGCGCGCGATGACGAAAGAGCTGCTGGCGATTCGCAAGCTCGGCAGTGATGTGGTGCAGCGCATTGAGGCGCTCGAGCGAGAGCTGGTGTCACCGCTCGAACGTGCGGCACGACAGCGAACCTTTGGCACAAGCAGCGGCAGCGACGAACTTTTGTAGATGAGGTGGTTTTTCCACCGGGCGGAATGCAGGGAGACGCAGTATGCAAGACATTACCCAACCACCGGACGCGACTCCGTCGGAGTGCAATGAAACAGACGGCAACACGACCCCCGAGGTCAGCCGCAAGGTTCGCAAGCATCACAAGCGATCGCGCAGCAAGACGATAGCGCCGCGGCGGCTCACCAAAGAGGAGCTTCGCGAGGCTGCACTTCTCCCGGTGATCGACGATTCAGAACGTCCGCAGACGCGGGCCGACTGCGCGGGTGGGGCGCGTCCGTGCCCGTGGGTGTCTTGCAAGCATCACCTGTTTTTGGATGTGAATCCGGAAACCGGCAGCATCAAGCTCAACTTTCCGGACAAAGAGCTGACCGAGATGCGAGAGACATGCGCGCTTGACGTTGCCGATCGCGGTGGAATTACGCTCGAAGAAGTGGGCGCGATTTTGAATCTCACCCGCGAGCGCATCCGCCAAGTCGAAGTCCGTGGTCTGCTCAAGCTGCGCGCCGTGAGCCCCGATGGTGACGTCGGGCGTGACATGCCCTAGCCGTCCCCCTGCCATCCCCGACCTTTTTTCACTCTGCGGTCCGCTCGGGCCGTGACGACTTCCACCCCAACATGAATCGCGCTGCGCCGCTTTGCTGCTGCGGCCTGCTTTTTTCGCATGCGAAAGCGACGCGCTCTCTCGATGAGAGCGGGCGTAGGTTGTGCGGCTTTGGGAGCGAGAGCGCTGCGCGGAGGGAGGCGGGGAGGTTAGTACTGGTAGCCGATCTGAACGACGCCGCCGAAGTAGGTGTCGCTGGCGCCGGCAGCGAGGTGGCGGGCATCGCGGCCCGTCGCTACGTCACCCGGCGTCTGATCCACGAGCGTCTTGCCCAGGTCGAACGTGTAGTTGAATAGCTCGTAGTAGCCGCTCAGCCGGATCGTCAGACCCTTCCACACCATCGCTTCGAGGAGAGTCAGGCTGGCGCGCAGACCGTAGCCGCTCGCCGGGCCAAAGCCACCGTTGCCGTACAAATCGGCAACCGGGCCCGATGCGGTGTCGGTGTTGGCGGTGCCAAAGCGCTGGCCAATTTCACCGTAGCTTATCGGAATGTGGACGTTCACGTCGACGACACCGGCGAAGTAGACCTTGTCGTTCACAAAATACGGGAAGCGGCCACCAAGACCGAGGGTGAAGTACTGATACAGGATGTCGGGCAGACCGTGATCGTTTACACCGTCGGCGGTCTTGTCGATGAAGTTTTCATCCTGGTACGGGTACTGCTTCTGCTCTTTCGCCACTGCAAAGAAGTGCGCGCCGTACTGGGCATTGAACAGAATCGACGGCATGTTCCGCTTGTTGAGCAGGTTGATGTGATAGCGGAGACCGCCTTCCACCTTCCACTCGCGGGTCGCCAAAAGAACCTGGCTTGTGCCCGAGCCGTACTTCGAATCCGGCCAGAAGAAGTAGTCGAACGTGGCACCAATGCCGAGACCTTTGATGGCGCCAATCCGCATCATCGCCAGCGGGTAGGCCGTCAGATCGACGCGCACGCCGGTTGCAATCGACGTCGCAAAGCCAGGGCACGCCGCGGTGGTGCCGCGCTTATACGGCAGATAGTGCGAAACGTAGCCGCGACCGAGCGGCATCTTGGGATCGGGAACGCGCTTTTCCAGGTCGTAGCACTTGAGCGGCGAGTCTGGACTTGAGTCTTCCGTATAGCTGAAGCTACGGCCACCGACGATCACGCCCGCGCCCGCATCAATGAACGGATAGTAAATCGGGCGAAGCAGCTCGCGCTCTTTGCGGCGTTTTTCGGCCTCGTCGCGAGCGAGCTTGGCAATCGGGTCTTCTTCCTTGCCGAGCTTGGACGTTGGGTCCGATGGCGGAGGTTCTGCCTGGGCAACCGGTGCTGGCCTGTCTTCCGGTGGGCCGGCAATTGCCGCGACTACGGCGGGACCAATCTCGCTTTCGACCGTGGTGATGGTGGCCGGCTCAACCTTGTCGTTTTTCAGATCGTAAGTGAGCTTGCCGACCGGCTTGCCGCTCGCGCCATGGCGGGCCGCGATGTTGAGCTTGTATTGACCGGAGTCTTTGTCGGTCTTGAGCTTGCCGGTGATGACGACGTCGATCTTCTGGTCATTGGCGATGAGCGCGACGTCTTCGGTACCGTGGCCGGTGACGTTGAGCTTCTTGGCCGCCGCGTTCCACTTGGCTTCCGGAACGACGGTGTAGTCCTTCTTGAGCGCGTTTTCGATCGCCTTTTGCAGCTTCGGCGGCGCTCCCTCAATCGGGAGTACGACGACGCTCTTTTTTTCCTGTGCGGCGACGACGCTGGGATGAAGTGACAGCGCCCCAAATCCTGTCAGACCGACCAGCAGGGCGCGGCCCACTGTCCGAGCTGTGAGGAAGGACGCGAGACCGAATTCGATTCGATTGGGACTTCTGCGCAGCAAGCTCACCATGGGGTCTCCACGAAAGACAGAGGGCAGCTCATCCGGAACAAGCGGTTTCTGCCACAGGCCAATACCAAACGTGGAAGCATAGTATCACAGGAATCACCTGCTACTTCGGGGAATCTCTGCACATCCCTTGTGATAGATTTTCCCGACATGGTGCCGTTGGTGTGTCCCACCTGCCATACGGAGTCTCCGGAAGGGAGCCGCTTTTGCAGCATGTGCGGGCAGCCGCTTTCGGGTTCGAGCCTTGTGCGGGCTTCATCCCCTGATAGACGGGTGCAGACGTCTCCTGTGGGAACGGTGCTACCGAGCGCGGTGCTTTCGGCGTTGTCGGCGGCATCATCGGATGGCCAGCGGACGGTGTCAGCCCGCGCAGCAAGTGGGTCCAGCGGGGCGATCGGGGATCTTGCGCAATCGGGGGAAACGGTCAAAACGATCCGCGACAGCAGCGATTCGGGGGCGCTGGGTCGCTCGGTCCCGCGTGTCGTGGCCGATGAGCCAACGCTGCCGGTGCGCTATCGTCCGACACGCAAGCGCAGTGCGGCACGGGCCCTGCGATCGGTTTTGTTTGGTCTTTTGTGGCTGCTCTTGGCGGGGCTTGTCGCGATGTCTGTGGTGTGGCTTTTGCCCGAACGCCAGGCGGGGCCAGCGAAAGAGACGCCGGCGACGGTGATTGCGTCTGTGAAAGAACCGAGCAAGCCACCGCGAATGACTGCCCGACCGGCGGTGCCGGCTGTACCGAAAGCAGCGACTCCAAGTCCGGTTGCCGCTCCTGGCTCCGAATCGCCGCGAGTAATCCCGGCTCCCGATTCCGTCCCTAAAGCCCCTGCGGTGCCATCGCCTGTACCAGCGGAAGCGGTCGAAACCGTCCATTCCCCATCGACTACGCCAACGTCGACCGACTTTTCTGCCGTACTCAGCGGCGCGGCGCGGGCGGCGTGGCAGCAGGATCTGGCCAACATTGAGTTTGTGGCAACCACCTATGCCGCACAGGTCCGCGCTTGCTACGAGCGGTCGATCCGCGGCCTTGGTGGAGAGGCTCCCAGCGGGCGCGTTGTTGTGCTGTTTTCGCTGACCGATGACGGAAAAGCGCAACAGCCTGTGATCAGCGAAGACTCGCTCGGTTTGCCGGTGCTGGGACCGTGTCTGACCCAGCGACTTTCAGAATGGCGCTTTCCTCGCCCCGTAGGTCCCATTCGCACCTTCCGGTTTCCGTTTGTGTTCGCGGGCAGTCGTCCCTAAATCCGCTACTTTCCGCTTTCGGTTCCTGATTTTGCGATTCCAAGCCGCCCAAAATTGGGCTGATAATGGAGCAACACAGCGCTGAAAGCGGTCGCTGTGCTTGGGGGTCTTTGACCATGAGCGGCAAGACGGGGGACGAAAAGCAGTCTTCGACACTGGTCGCGTCGGCGCTGGTGATCTCGCAGCGAGAGCAGGTGCAGGCCGAGCTACAGCGGCTGCTTGCGGAAGCTGACGTAAACGCCGTCTTGGTCAGCGACTCGGATTCCGCTCGGGCACAGGTGGCCAAGACGCAGTATCCGGTTGTGCTGATTGATGTGGACTCGATTTCTTTGTCGCAAGCCGTGGTGCTGCTTGGCGACGTGCGACGTTTGGCGCCGCGGGCGGAGCTGATTGTGCTGCTCGATGAGCCGAACTTCGACGCAGCGGTACAACTGGTGCGGCGCGGTGCTGTCGACGTAGTCTGTCGTTCATCGGACGATTTGCGGCTGCTGGGGCCGCGGGTGGCGTCGGCCATGCGCGATGCCAAACAGCGAGCGGATCGCAGTCAGATGCTGCGTGACTACAGCATCTTGACCGAAGACCTCCTGTATCGGCTGACCGATACTGCGCGACGGATTGGCGAGCTCAAAGCACAGATCCATAGCAGTGCCAAAGGATCGGGTTCGCCCGCGTCGCCGATTGACGATTATGTCAGCGTTCTGATCGTGGAAGAAGACGGCTGGCTGTCGCAGTCGCTTTCGCCGCTTGTGTCGAGCTCGTTTTCGCTGACGACGGTGGTAAGCGGTGGTGCGGCGCTCGATCGAGTGTCAGAACGGCCTTTCGACTTGGCACTTATCAAGGAAACGCTGCCGGATTTGCCGAGTCGGACGGTGATTCGTTCGCTGCAAGCGCAGTCGCCCGAAACGCTGGTGATGCTGTATCTGCCTCCGACGCGCGGCAAGCCAGGACGGATCGATCGGCTGGAAGCCGGTGGCGGCAAAGTGACGACGCTGGTGAGCGCGTTTACATCGCCCAAACAGCTGGCCGAACGGCTCTCCGAGCTTCAGCAAGCGCAGGCGGCACGCCGACGCGAGCGCCGTTATTTGGCCGAGTTCCGCCAAGAAAACTACGAGCTTTTGCGGCGCTTGTCCGAGCTGCGCAAACGCTACCGCGAGGTCGACAGCACACAGGGACGAGGCAAGTAGGCCCGCATCTTGACTGACCTAGGAAAATAGCGTGTCATAATACTGGGTTTTTCTATCGCTAATGCGCTCTGACCTCTCTTTGAAATCAGGGTCCAAAGGACGGTCGGCTTGGTCCCAAGCCGCGCGACGTGCCGTATGAACGATGTTCCAACCACGGGCGTCACTCGGGTGTGCGTGACCTGCCAGCAGGTCTATAACTACAAAGACCAGCACGTCTGTCCCAAAGGCGGCAAAGCCGAGGTTCCGCCAGACCCTCTGGTGGGGGCCACGATCGGCGGGCGCTACCTTATCGAGTCGTTTTTGTCCTCGGGAGGGATGGGCGTAGTCTATCGAGCCAAGCATACGGTGCTCGATAAGCCGCTCGCGATCAAGCTGCTGCGGGAAGCGCAAGATCCGATGATGCAGCAGCGCTTTCTCCTCGAAGCGAAGAGCGCGTGCCACATCGGACACGAAAACATCGTCGACATCACCGATTTCGGTGTTCTTCACGATGGCCGTCCGTATCTGGTGATGGAATTTTTGCAGGGCCAGTCGCTTGAGGCGGTGATTGCCAAAGGCGCGCTGCCACCTTTGCGGACCTGCCGAATCGCCGAACAAATTGCCCGCGGACTGCACGCCGTCCACAGCAAGGGCATCGTCCACCGAGACCTCAAACCGGGGAACATCTTTATCCTCGAGCGTGGGCGCAAAGACTTCGTCAAAATCCTCGATTTTGGCATCGCCAAGGTGATGGCCGGTACGCGCGAGTCGTTGTCTGGTGGCAGCGCGAATTTGCCGAATTTGCGGGCGACAGCGACGGGGACGGTGTTGGGAACGCCGGAATATCTGTCGCCCGAGCAGGGTGCCGGGGAAGCGTTCGATGCCCGCGTCGATCAATACGCGCTCGGCTGCATCATGTACGAAATGCTGACGGGGCAGGTGCCTTTCCGCGGCAATGGACCGATGTCCACACTGATGAAGCATCTGACGGAAAAGCCGATTCCACCGCGGAAGCGCCGTCCCGAGCTGAACATTTCCGAAACGCTCGAAAAAATCGTGCTCAAGGCGATGGCGCAGCAGAAGGAAAGCCGCTACGCCAACATGGACGAGCTGGCCAACGTCCTTCAGGAACTCATCGACAGTGGGACGCTGCCTGCTGATCCGGTGGTTCCTCGTCCGTCGGCGTCGCTGCAAACGGTGGCGGCGAGTCTGTCGGCTTCGTCGGCGCCGCCGGTTGAGCTGTCGCCGCTGACATCGGGCGATATGTTTGCACCGACGCTGCAAGCCGCGATTCCGACCAAAGACGAGATCGCCAAAGAGCGCGCGAAGACACAGCCCGAATCGACCACCGCGACGATCGATCGCGGCAACAAACCACCGTCAGAGAACCGAGAAAAAGCGCCGCTTGCGACCGAGCAGGTTCGTCCCATCGTCCTTGCGAAACCGAATCGGCTGCCGCTGCTGTTGCTCGGGGTGGCGGCGGTGATGGTGCTGCTGCTGATTGGCGTGCTTGTCGTAAGGCTTGGGCCCGGCAGCAAACCGTCACAGCCTGTGCCGGCGGTGGACCTTGGCGAACGCAAAGTCGAAACGCCAGTGCCGGTTGAATCGCCGCCCACCGATGAGCACAAAGTCGAGCTGGAAAACAAGACGGCGGGCAAAGTGACTGTTCTGTGTGGTCCGAAAAAAAGCTGCATTCTCGACGCGGGAAAGACCTGCGAGCTTGCGCTTTCGCCGGACGCGCGATGTGAAGCGAGCGCCACTGGGTTTGTCAGCCGCAGCCTGGATGTCGGAAGCGCCGTCAAGCACGCGGGCAAAGGACAAACCGCGCATCTGGCGGTTCACCTTGACGCCGAAAAGCCGGTGGGCAAAGTCAAAAAGTCCAAGGGCTCCAAGGCGGGCAAGGGCAAAAAGCGCTAAGCCAAGCGCGCTGGCGATGACGCGGCATGGTCGGCGGTTGCCTCCGGGGGGCGATCTGCGGTACACCGCTTCGCATGGAGACTGCTGCCAAGACCGAACCTACGCACCCGGTGCCTGCGTCTTTCGAGACGTCGCCTGACCGATACCGCCACTGGCGGCTCGAGTTCGACGGGGATGTTGCCCGTTTGCTCATGTCCGTTCGCGAAGACGAGCCGCTTGTTCCGGGGTACGTCCTCAAGCTCAACTCGTATGACCTGGGCGTCGATATCGAGCTGTGTGACGCGGTGCAGCGGCTGCGGTTTGGCCATCCGGAAGTTCGCACCGTCGTGGTGAGCTCGGGCCGCGATCGCATCTTCTGCGCCGGTGCCAACATCCACATGCTGGCGCAGTCGTCCCACGGCTTTAAGGTCAATTTCTGCAAGTTCACAAACGAGACGCGCCTGTCGATCGAGGACGCCTGTGCAAGCAGCGGCCAAAAGTATCTGGCCGCAGTCTCAGGCCCCTGCGCTGGTGGCGGTTACGAACTGGCGATGGCGTGCGACGAAATCGTTCTCATCGACGATGGATCGAGCACGGTGGCGCTTCCTGAAGTGCCTTTGCTTGGCGTGTTGCCGGGGACAGGTGGTCTTACGCGGCTCGTCGACAAGCGCAAAGTCCGGCGAGATCGCGCCGACATTTTTTCGACGCTGGCCGAGGGCATTCGTGGCAAGCGCGCCGTCGAGTGGCGTCTCGTCGATCAGACGGTGCCGCGCAGCCGTTTTGCCCAAGCCGTGAGCGATCGGGCCCACAAACTGGCACAAGAGTCGAAAAACCAAGTCGTCAGCGCACCCGGACCGCAGACGGGGATCTCGCTTGAGCCGCTGCATCCGACGGTCGATGGTGACTCGATTTCGTATCGTTTTGTCTCGCTGCGGGTGGACAAGCCGCACCGCACAGCCCACCTGACGATGCGCGGACCCGGCGCGGGCCAGGACGTGCGCACCGCCGAGGAACTGCATGCGCTGGCAAGTCGCGGCGAGCTGTGGGCGCTGCGGGCATATCGCGAACTCGACGATGCAATCTGTCGGCTGCGTTTCCACTATCCGACGGTGGGCCTGGTGATGCTGTCGACCCGTGGGGATCAGGCAGAAGTGCTCAAGGCGGACGCGGCGGTGGCAGCGCTTCGCGATTACTGGCTGGGCCGGGAAGTGCTGCTGCACATGGCGCGGGTGCTGCGTCGGCTCGACATGACCGCGAAGTCGTTTTTCGCCGTGGTCGATCCCGAAAGCTGCTTTGCCGGTTCGCTGCTGGAGATCCTGCTGGCGTCGGATCGCAGCTACGTTTTGGAAGATCCTGGGGTGAAGTTTTCGACGGGAACTCTCAACGGTGGGGCGCTTTTGTGCGGAAACGGGCAGACCCGTCTTTCGCTGCGCTGTTATGACCAGCCGGGGCGCGCCAAAGAAATCCTCGCACGGGGCGAAAAAGGTCCGATCTCGGCAAGCGAGGCCGATGCGCTTGGGCTTTGTACGGTGCTGGCCGACGACCTTGATTTCGAAGACACGCTGCGACTTGCCGTCGAGGAGCGCGTGAGCTTGTCACCGGACGCGCTGACGGGCATGGAACAGAACCTGCGCTTCCCTGGCCCCGATCTCTCGGAAGGCAAGGTGTTTGGTCGTCTGTCGGCCTGGCAGAACTGGATCTTCATTCGCGAAAACGCCACAGGGCCGCTCGGCGCGCTGACCTGCTATGGCCGACCGGAACGGCCAAGCTTCGACTGGCGCCGCACCTAGAGCGTCACTTCCTTCCCCCGCAGGTGTACCCGATCGGTACACTTTTCTCGTCGCAGAATTCAATTTCGAAGTCTAGTTCTCACCCGCGAAGCGTGATAAGACCGCTCCATAGAGTCCGAGTGCGGAATCTCAACCTGCAGCTTCGCTACGAAGCGTGACGAAACGAAAGGTCAGAACCCCGATGACCGTAGAGCTTTTCGAAAAGATCCCGAACAACGTCAATCTGTCGGCGGACAAGCGGCTCCAGCGGGCGCTTGAGCAGTGGCTTCCGAACTACATCTCATGGTGGAAAGAGATGGGTCCGGACCAGTTCCAAGAGAGCGATGTCTACCTGCGGACCGCTATCAGCGTCGAAACCGACGGTTGGGCGCACTTTGACTACGTGCGGATGCCGGAATACCGCTGGGGAATTTTCCTCGAGCCGGCGATTGCCGGTCGCACGATCGGTTTTGGCGATCACTACGGCCAGCCGGCGTGGCAGGAAGTTCCGGGCGAATACCGCAACACGTTGCGTCGGATCATCGTCACGCAAGGCGACACCGAGCCCGCGTCGGTTGAGCAGCAGCGCATGCTGGGCCACACCGCGCCGTCTCTGTACGATCTGCGCAACCTGTTCCAGGTCAACGTCGAGGAAGGCCGTCACTTGTGGGCGATGGTCTATCTGCTTCACTCGTACTTTGGCAAAGACGGTCGCGAGGAAGCCGAAGCCATGCTCGAGCGCCGCTCGGGCGATCGTGACAAGCCGCGCATCCTCGGGGCGTTCAATGAACCGGTGAAGTCGTGGCTCGACTTTTACATGTTCACGATGTTTACGGACCGCGACGGCAAGTTTCAGCTCTGCGCGCTGAGTGAGTCGGGATTTGATCCGCTTTCGCGCACCTGTAAGTTCATGCTGACCGAAGAAGCGCACCACATGTTCGTCGGTGAAACCGGCGTCGATCGCGTGGTGCAGCGCGCCTGTGAGCTGATGCTCGAGACGCGCTCCGATTCGCCGGACGTGATCACCAAGGCGGGTGGTATTCCGCTCGACATGGTGCAGCGCCACCTGAACCTGTGGTTTTCGCTGTCCGAAGACCTGTTCGGTGGCGAAATTTCGTCGAACGCCGCTGAGTTCTTCGCCGCCGGTCTCAAGGGCCGATACAAAGAAGACAGCTACAGCGAGCACACCGGGCTAAACCAGTTCTACGAAATGCCAGTCCCCGCCGAGGGCGGCAAGATCGTGACGACCCAAGTGCCGCTGCGCAATGCGATGAACGAAGTGCTGCGTGATGGCTATGTCACCGACTGCCAGCGCGCCGTCGACAAGTGGAATCGCACGATCGACAAGCAGCTTGGTGAGCGTGGGGCTCAGTTCAAGCTCGCCCTGCCGAGCCGTCGCTTCCATCGTCACATCGGCATCTACGGCATGAACTCGGGCAACTACTTCGACCCGACCGGCAACCCGATTTCGCAAGGCGAGTTCATGGCCAATCGGAACAAGTGGCTGCCGACCGACGCCGACCGCGAGTATCTCAAGCAGATCATGCGGCCTGTGACCGAGCCGGGGAAAATCGCAGCGTGGATTGCGCCGCCGGCACGCGGCATAAACGGTCAGACCGTCGAGTTCGAGTACGTCCGTCACCTGCCGGCGTAAACTGCCAGTTCTTGGGCTTTCGCCTTAGCCGGCGGGCTTGTTGTCGGACGCCAGTTCTTGGGCTGCCGAGTGAGCCCGCTGCGAACCAAGCGGCGCAATCAGCAGCCCACCGAGCGCTGCCACCGACGCCATCGCTCCCCACTGCCACAGCAAATTTCTTTCCAGCAACAGCCCCGCCAAAAACGGTGCCACGATCTGCGCCACCGACTGGAGCGACTGCGTAAGTCCAATCACGGTCCCTTGCTCCGATCGATCGGCGCTCTGGGAGATCAGGCTGCTCAGCGTGGGTCGCAGCACCGCGTTGCCAAAGGCTGTCACCGTCGCTGCGACCCCAAGCCATTGCAGTGAGTTGCTCGCCGCGATGATGCCAAATCCCATCACCAAAGACAGGTAGCCGGCATTGACCAGTGATCGCTCGCCGAAGCGCTTGACCAGTCGACCGATCAGACCGCCCTGAAGCAAGAGCCCGAGGAAGCCGCTATAGGCAAACAGATAGCCGATTTCGCGCGGACCAAACGGGTGGCCGTGCCAGACGTAGCGCCGCTCGGCGTAGAGCGAAAAACCCGACGTGAAGACCGAAAAACACATCGAGTAAAACAGAAACTGAAACAGCATCGCTGCCAGAACCGGACGGTCAAAGTACGCCCGATACGACCGCCACTCGAGAATCGACAGCCGCTTGCCACCGGGAAGCGCCGCGTCGGGTTGCTGCGCGCGGATCGCCACGCCGCCGGGCAAAAGCAGCAGCGTGCAGACAATCGACACAAGCGACATCCCCGCCGCCAGGAAAATAGGCGCCGCCAGCCCATGTTTTACAAGCACGCCGGTGACGCCCGGTCCGATGAAAAACCCGAGTCCGAACGCCACGCCGATCACCGCAAAGGACTTGGCGCGATCTTTGGCTTCGGAATGATCGGCAATGTAGGCCTGGGCAATCGACAGGTTTCCCGCCGTCGTGCCTTGAATCACCCGCGCCAGATAAATCATCCACAGCGACGTCGCTGACGCCATCGCCAGGTACCCGAAGAGCGCGCCGATTTGGCTAAACAGCAGCACCGATTTGCGCCCAATCCGATCAGACCAACTGCCGAGCAGCGGACTTGCGACGAGCTGACAGATCGCGAACACCGAAACGAGCAGCGTTGCTTGCAGCGGCGTCGCGCCCAGGTGTTCGGCATAGATCGCTTGCAGCGGCAGCACCAGCGTCAGGCCGAACACATCGACAAGCACGATGAGAAAGATGGGGATGAGTGCGCGATTCAATGGAACTCCGAGGCCCAAAGCGTGGCGGGCCGTTCTACAGACTACTTCGATTGGTGGGCTTAGGCGTGCGGTCGGGATGACTGGAGCAAAATGGCGCGACGCATGCAGCGTGCGGCCTGACGATGCTGAGCAAGCGCTGAGTGCGCCACCGCGAGGTGCAGCCAGCTTACGTGGTGTTCGGGCTGCTGGGTGACGACTTCGGTCAGAAGTTCGACCGCGACATCAAACTGCGCCGCGCTGAGCGCCGTTACCGCCGGCAGCAGCTTGTCGTGATGCGTCGGCTTTGCGCGTCCTTCCGAAGTTGCCAAACGACGACGGACGGGCAGGGCATCCAGCAGGCTGCGAGGTGACGACGGACGCGGCATCTTGGCTTTGCCACTGCGCCGCACCGCGTGGGGTTTGGGCAGCGGATTTTGGGCGGTCTTGCCCAGCAAGGCGCCTTCGCGCGTCGGACGGGTCAGTGGGATCAGCTCGACAGCAACCGCGTGTGGGGTGCGCGCATCGAGCATGACCATTTCGAGCAGCGCCGTGCCGATCTCGCCGCCGTGGCGCACCACTTCGCGCATCACCGACGCCAGTTCATCCGGCGGCACCGATCCGAGAAGATCATCGACCGTGCGCCGCAGATCGTCCGCGCAAGCAATCGTCGCCAGAAGCTGCGCCACCGAACGCGCAATAAAACCGTCGGGGTCTTGGATCGCCACGTCCACCGGGGGCGACACGCCCAAGTCCGACATCACCGACAGCGCACGCGCTTTCACGGTGTCGCTTTGCGTGCTTTGACACAGCAGCTTGCGCAGTCGCGTCGTCACATCGGTCACATCGGCGCGCGCCAGAAGCTGCATCGCCCACTGGGCTTCGCTGTCGCTGTTCGACGCGAGCGAGCGCAGAAGCTGTGGCAAAAGGACGCTGCCCAAACGAGGCACCAGATGCAAAAGCCGTTGCTTGTGCTCGCCAGTCGGGAGTTCGCCGTCACGGGCCCTACGCAGCGACGCCGCTACCTCCAAAAGAGGGGTGAGCGCCACGGCTTGGTCTTCGCGTTCTGTCACGGACTGGGCCACACCGGCAAACGTCATGCTGGCTCCTAACGTGAAACGACCGACTTGCACCAAGGTACATGACATATATGGTCATTCTTCGTCAACGATTCCCTGGACTTGCGTGCCGGGTGGGGCTTGGTTTTCGTCGGATTGCAATTTTTCGGCTTGACAGGTGGGCGCCTATGCTAGTTTGCCCGACATGATGGCCGAGAGTTTTCACAAAAAGGCGCTGGCTCGTGAGCTCCGCCCGGCGCTATCGAAGGATGAGGCGCTCACCGAGGCCAATCGGTGCTTGTTTTGCTACGACGCGCCGTGCATGCGGGCGTGTCCGACGCACATCGATGTGCCGCTGTTTATCAGACAGATTTCGACGGCAAATCCGACGGGTGCGGCGCGCACGATTTTGGCCGCCAACATCCTTGGAGCAAGCTGCGCGCGGGTTTGTCCGACGGAAGTGCTGTGCGAAGGCGCCTGCGTGCTTTCCGACCAGCACAAACCGATTCAGATTGGACCGCTACAGCGCTACGCGACCGATCATGCGATGCAGACGGGAATGCCGATTCTCAAACCAGGGAAAAAGCAGCCTGGATCGGTTGGAATCATCGGGGCTGGACCGTCAGGACTGGCCTGTGCGGCAGAGCTGCTCAAGCTTGGCTACGAATCGGTGATTTATGAAGCCCACGACCGGCCCGGCGGGCTCAATTCGGTCGGGGTTGCGCAGTATAAAATGACGCCGGATGTGGCCCTGGCCGAAGTCGACTGGCTTGTGCGATCCGGGGTGCAGATCCGCTGCGGTGTCACCGTCGGAAAAGACGTAAGTTTTGCCGAATTGGAAAGCCGCCACGACGCGATGTTTATCGGCGTCGGCATGGGCGGAATTCCGGGCATCGGCGTGGCTGGGGAAGACATTTCCGGCGTGTGGGATGGCCTGGATTTCATCGCGGCGCTCAAACAGGGCGACAGCGAGGTGTTCGATGCGCTACGTGGCGCGCGTGTCGCGGTCATTGGCGGCGGCAACACCGCGATTGACGTCGTGACGCAGGCGGCCCGGGCCGGCGCGTCGAAAGTGTGGCTTCTGTATCGTCGTGGTCGCGAGCAGATGTCGGCCTATGCGCACGAGATCGAGCTGGCCAAGCAGCATGGCATCGAGCTTCTGCTGCATGCCGTGCCGCATCGCGTGCTTGGTCCGTCGCGGGGCCTGTCACCGCGCAGCAGCCGCGTCGCTGGACTGGAGTTTGGTCGCAAGCTTCCCGACGGTGGTGAAAGACTGGAAACCCTGCCTGCCGACCTGGTGATTCGGGCGACCGGACAAAAAGGGGCCAAGCTGACCGCGGAACTGCCGGTGCGTACAGACGGTGGAAAAGTGCTGGCTGACGAGTCGGGGCGGACTTCGAATCCGCGCTACTTCGCGGGTGGTGACTGCGTGTCGGGCGGCCAAGAAGTGGTCAACGCCGTGGCTGAAGGCCAGCGGGCAGCGCGGACGATTGTCGCTGAAGTGCTGTCTTTGCGTGGAGGGGCGCGGTAGCGCCGGAGGAGTTCGCGATGGCCGATCTTTCCGTCGATTTTTGTGGAATCAAGTCGCCCAATCCGTTCTGGTTGGCTTCGGCGCCACCGACGAACACAGGCGATCAAATCATGCGTGCCTTTGACGCTGGCTGGGGCGGAGCGGTGTGGAAGACGCTCGGGCAGCCAATCGTCAACGTGTCGTCGCGCTATTCATCGGTCGACTATGCCGGACGACGCATGATGGGGCTTAACAACATTGAGCTCATCACCGATCGACCGCTCGACGTGAACTTCCGCGAAGTCAGCGAGGTCAAAAAGCGCTATCCCAAAAACGCGCTGATCGTGTCGCTGATGGTCGAGTCGAAGCGCGAAGCCTGGCACGAAATCGTCCGTCGTGCCGAAGACGCTGGTGCCGATGGCCTGGAGCTAAACTTCGGCTGTCCGCACGGGATGAGCGAGCGCGGCATGGGCAGCGCCGTCGGACAGGTGCCCGACTACACCTGCCAAATCGTCAAGTGGGTCAAAGAAGTCGCCAAGACGCCGGTGATTGTGAAGCTGACGCCGAACATCACCGACATCACGTTCCCGGCGCGCGCGGCAGAGCAGGGTGGGGCCGATGCGGTGTCGCTCATCAACACGATCAACTCGGTGACGGGAATTGATCTGGAAACGATGACGCCGCGTCCGGCGGTCCATGGTGCATCGGCGCACGGCGGCTACTGCGGTCCCGCGGTCAAACCGATAGCGCTGTCGATGGTCGCGTCCGTTGGCCAGACGGTGAAGATCCCGATATCTGGCATCGGTGGCATTGCCAACTGGCACGACGCGGCAGAGTTCATTCTGATGGGCGCGACGACGGTGCAGGTCTGTACTGCGGTCATGCACCACGGCTTCCGCATCGTGCTCGACATGATTGACGGTCTGTCGTCGTATCTGGACCGCAAAGGGCTGGCCAGCGTAAGTGACTTGGTGGGCCGCAGCTTGCCGACCTATCAGCGCTGGGAACAGCTGGACCTAAACTACCGCGTCATCGCCGACATCAAGCAGGACAAGTGCATCGGCTGTGGCGTCTGTTATGCCGCTTGCTACGACGGAGCGCACCAGGCCATCGCTGCCAAACCGGATGGGCGGGGTCGTTCGGCGGTGCAAGTCCTAGAACACAAGTGCGTCGGGTGCAACCTCTGTAGCTTGGTCTGCCCCGTCGAGGATTGCATCACGATGAAGCGGGTCGACACGGGTTCTGACACGCGCGTGCCGTGGACGGAATACAGCAAGAACCCGTCTTTGTATCCGCACATCCGATCCAATCGTCACGACCAGTAAGCCATGTTGCCGTCGCTTGTGACCGTGGCGCAGGGCCTTTATGGGCTTCTTCTCCTCGGACTGTGGCTGCTTTTGATCGCGGCGAGCGCGCATCTTTTGCGGCTTGGACTGTGGGCGCTTGCGCATCCGCTGGCTTCTGTGTCGGTTCGGAAGCTGGCTGATGGTGATTTGCCGGTTGTGACCGTGCAGCTACCGATGCGAAATGAACGACTGGTGGCGGCGCGGGCGATTCGGGCTGCGTGTGCGCTCGACTGGCCCAAAGATCGGCTGCAAATTCAGGTGCTCGATGACAGCGATGCAACCGACGAAACGGTGGCGATTGTCGATGCGGAAGTGGCGGCGCTGCGATATGCCGGATTTGACATCAGCGCGGTGCGTCGTCCCGACCGACGGAGCTTCAAGGCGGGCCATCTGGACTTTGCGCTGCCGTCTTCGCGCGGTGAATTCATTGCCGTGCTCGATGTCGATTTTGTGCCCCAAGCGGATTTTCTGCGACAGCTCGTGCCGCATTTGGTTGCGCAACCGCAGCTTGCGTTTGTGCAGGGTCGCTGGTCGTTCCTCAACGAAGACGACAGCCTGCTTTTGCGGCTCCAAGCGCTGATCCTGCATGGTCTTTTCCTCGTCGAGCAGTCCTATCTTTCAGCGCACCGGCAGCCGGTTCAGTTCAACGGGTCGGGCGGAATTTGGCGCAAAGCGGCGCTTTCGCAAGCGGGCGGCTGGGTCGGTGGCGACAGCGATACCGAAGCGTCGGTGACCGAAGACCTCGATCTGTCGTTTCGCGTGCGACTGTTTGGGTATGAATCGCTGCTTTTGCCGCAGGTTGCGGTGCCCACGGAGCTTCCGGAATCGATGGCGGCGTTTCGCAGCCAGCAGAAGCGCTGGGTGCGCGGTGGGGCCCAGGTGCTGCGCAGTCTGCTGCACAAGCTGTGGTCGCCGGGGCGTTCGCTTGGCGAGCGGCTGACGATGCTGCTCCATCTGTTGCGGCATGCGCGGCAGCCGTATCTGGCGCTGGCGCTTTTGTTTTTGCCGCTGCCACCGCTTGGCGTGCTGCATGGTCTGTTTGCGCCACCGGGAGGCATGCTCGCAGCGGTGCTGATCCTGTGGACGGCGCTTTCGGTGTATTACGGGGCGGCGCTCTTGCGACTGCAGCGCTCGCCGTTTTGGGCGGTGCTGCTGGCCCCGCTTGTGATGGCACTGTCGATGGGCTTGTGTGTATCGCTCACCGTCGAGCTTTTGCGTGGCGTGCTGTCCTCGCGCACCGGCGCGGAGTTTGTTCGCACGCCGAAGACGGGAGGACAGAAAGAACCTGCCAAGCAGTACCGACCCGTGTTTGATAGGCTCGCGCGGATCGAAGTCGGGATCGGCGGGGCGTATCTGGCGCTGTCGTTTTGGCTGTTTTGGCGCGGCGACTACCTGACCGCGCTCGGCTTTGGGCTGCTGATTGGGGCCGGGCTTCTGTGGGTCGGCGGCGGTAGCTGGCGCATTTCGCGCTAGCGGTTACGCGGAGCTCGCCGACGGAGCCGCCGGGGCAGCGCCCGGATCAGGCAGGGCAGATGCGGCATGACCGAGAGCCACTTTGGCGCGCTTGCCAAACGGTGTCTGCGGATAGGCTGCGGCTCGTTCGTAGCGACGACGGGCTTCCACGGGCTTGTTTTCAGCTTGTGCCACTTCGCCCAGCCAAAACCAGCGCTCGGCGGTGCGGCCCGGATCGACCTGCCATTCGGGATCGAACTGGAGCGACACCGACTCTTCTTCGGAACGCAGCGCCGACAAAAGCGCCGCTTCCGATGCTTGGTAGTTTTTGCGATGCAGCTCGGCAATGCCGCGGGTGCCACTGATACAGGCTGACAAAAGCGGATCTTTCGATGGTCCATCGTCGCCCGCCAGCAGCTCGACCGCATCATCCAGGTGTCCGACCGCATCATCGGGCTTGCCCAGAAATGTCAGCGTATACGCCCGGTTGTTGAGCCACAGCGCGACTTCGACCGGGCTTAGCTGCTGAAGCTGCACTTTGTCGAGCTCCTCCAGTGCTTCGCGGTGATCGCTGACAGCATTGAGCGCACACGCCAGGTTGATGCGCAAAAGCTGTTCTTCGCGCAGTGGCATCGTGCGGGCAAGCGCGACGCGGTAGTACCGGATGAGCAGCGCCGGGTCGTCGCTCGGCAGGCTGGGCGGATCGTCGTCGGCATGCTCGCTGAGCAGCAGCGCCGAGCGATTGCGCTCGTGGCTGGTCAGCGCCGCGATGACGGTCACCCAGACAAGCAGGAAGAAGATTCCCAGCACGACTCTAGTTTACTCCGCTTAGGTGCCCTCGCTCCGACGATCTTGTCACGAAATGCCGAGCCTGATGCTGCGGGCAAGCAGCGCCGACAAGACGGTTTCCAGCGTCGAGACAAGCTCGGCATCGGCGGTCTTCCACAGCTTGCCGTCCGCATCCGGATCGAAGTGCCACGCCTTGCGCTGCGCCGCCATCCAGATTTGCCGAGCCGCCCGGTGCCGGTTGATGACAATTTTTTGCCCGTTGCCGAGCGTCAGATTCAGCACGTCGCCGGACATCTCGACGTCGACTTCATCGGGATCAAAGGTGGAAACCGCTCGCTCGATGCGACGGATCATCGCGTCGGCGAGCTTGTCAAACTCTGCGTCCTGTTTTTCGCGCGGATTCATAGCGTTCCGTGAGCCTAGCGCGCCTTGCGCTTTCCGATAGATGAAATGTCACCAAAGCGCCAGCTGCGTCACCTGCTGTGGCCTACTGGCGGAGAGCGATGGGAACTTTTTTGCCCAATTGATCGATGACTTTTTGGTGGGCTTTCTGGACTTCGTCATCGGTCAGCGTCCGCTGGTCTGATTGATAGGTCAGGCTAAACAGCAGCGCTTTCTGTCCCGCCGGAACGTGTCCTTGGGCGCGATAGTCTTCGAGCAGTGCCACATCACGGAGCAGCGGCTCTTCCGACTTTTGCATCGCATCGAGAAGCGCTGCCGCGGACACATCCTGCGCAACGAAGAACGACAGATCACGGCTCGTCGCTGGGAATCGCGAGTGTGCCACGTAGTTGGGCTTGCTGATTGGCAGGTCCGGCACCGCAAGTTCCAGCGCAAACGCTGCCCCAGGCAGATCCAGCTTGCTGCGCAGATCCGGATGCAGTTCACCAAACGTCCCGATGACCGCACCGCTGTGCGCAAAACACAGTGCCGCTGCCGCACCAGGATGCAGCATCGGGGCTTCGTCTGCCGTCGCTGCGCGCACAAACACGGCACGCGCGCCGGCACTTGGGTCAGGCTGCCACACAAGCGAAAGACCGAGCCCTGCGACAAGCTGCTCGACCAGGCCTTTTGCATCGTAAAAGTCGAGCGCATCGCCCGGTGTCGGTTTGAGAAAGTGATCGCGATGACCGCAGAGCACCGCCGCAACGTGGGTTTGTTCCGTCGGCAGGACTTCGTTGGCACCGGACGGCTGAAACACTTCGCCCACTTCAAACAGCCGCAGGTCGGTCTGTCCGTGCGAAAGGTTTTGCCGCACAAGCTCGACCAAACCGGGTAGGAGCTTGCTCCGCAGCACCGAAAGTTCTTCGCGCAGCGGGTTTTCGATGCAAAGCGGTGCAAGCTCGCGCCGACCTTCGCCGAGCTTTACCCGATCGGGACTCGTCATCGAAAACTGAATCACTTCGAGCAGCCCAAGCGACGCACAGATCATTCGTGCGCGGTCGGCATTGCGGTAGCGCGTCATCTGCACAGACGGCGGCTGTGGCTCGCTCATCGGCATGTTCGGCAGCGTGGTCGGAATGTGGTGCAGACCGTAGACGCGCGCGACTTCTTCGATCAGATCAATTTCGCGGGTCAAATCGGGGCGGCGGGTCGGAATCTCGACCGTCAGAAGTTTCCCGTCGCTGTGTACGGGCAAACCGATCGCTTCCAGACACTCCTTTTGCATCGCTGCGGAAATCGTCAGCCCCAGCATGGCCGTCGTGCGCTCCGGGCGCAACGTCAGCGTCGGCAACGACAGTTTTTTCGGGTACACATCGGTCGCCGCAGCAGCCAGTTGTCCACCCGCGAGCTTCACAATCAGTGCGGCGCAGGCATCGGCGACTTCGGGAATTGCATTGGCATCGGTGCCACGCTCAAAGCGATGCGACGCTTCGGTGTGCAGCTTCAGCTTTTTCGCGGTGCGACGAATCATCGCCGGTGCAAAGTACGCGCACTCCAGCAGCACATCGGTCGTCGATTCACCGACTTCCGAAGTCTGTCCGCCCATCACACCCGCTACGGCGACGCCCTTTTCGGCATCGGCAATCAGCAGATCAGATGGACCCACTTCGCGCTCTTGTCCGTCGAGCGTTTTGATCTTTTCTTCTGGCTTGGCCCGTCGCACGACAATTTTCTGTCCCGCGAGCTTGTGCAGATCAAATGCATGGAGCGGATGCCCATACTGAAGCAGCGCCAGGTTGGTCGCATCGACGACATTCGACAGTGCTCGCACCCCGAGTCGCTGGAGTCGCAGACGATAAAACAGCGGACTTTTGCCGACTTTCACGCCGCGGATGAGGTGGCCCAGATAGCGCGGGCAAGACTCGCTGTCTTCGACGACAATTTGCGCTGGTTCGGTTTGTGCCTGATTGCCGCGAAGTGCCGCCAGATTGACCGACTGCTGCCGAAGTCGCACGCCTTCGTGACGGAACAGCGCCGCAATTTCACGCGCGACGCCTGTGTGACCCAAAAGGTCTGGCCGATTGGGCGTAATGTCCAGCTCAAACACCCAATCAGGCAGTCCGGCGGCTTGCGCAACATCGCCGCCAATGTCGATGCCGTCATCGGGCGACAGAATCACAATCCCGTCGTGGTCTTCGGAAAGCCCCAGCTCGTCTTCGGCACACAGCATGCCGGGCGACGGAATGCCGCGCACTTCGCGAACGCTCAGGACAAGTCCGTTTGGCAGCGTCGCGCCGGGCTTTGCCCACAGCACCCGCGGACTGCGCCCCGGCTCACCGGGGTTTGGCACATTGGGCGCTCCGCAGACGACCTGCGTGACTTCTTTTCCATCAAAGACATCGACCAGCGTGAGCTTATCGGCCTTGGGATGTGGACGCTTGCCTCGCACTTCTGCGCAAATGACGCCCGAAAGACCTTTGCCAATCGGATGCAGCGCATCGACCGCCACGCCGGACACGCTCAGTCGGTCGGCGACCGCTTGCGGGGTCACGCTCGACGGAATCTCCAGTAGCTCACAGAGCCAGTTCCAAGAGACTTTCATTGCCAAACTCCTCGCCTAACGAAACTGCTCGGTGAAGCGGGCATCCCCCGCGAAAAACAGACGCAGATCGCTAATGCCATAGCGCAGCATCGTCATGCGTTCCAGGCCGGTGCCAAACGCAAAGCCCGAATACTTTTCGCTGTCGTAACCGACGTGGCGGAAGACTTCGGGATCGACCATGCCGCAGCCCAGGATTTCGATATAACCCGAACCTTTGCAGGTGCGGCAGCCCGAGCGCTTGCAGAAAAAGCACTCGATGTCGACTTCGGCGCTCGGTTCGGTAAACGGGAAGAACGACGGACGCAGTCGCAGGCCAATCCCCGGACCAAAGAAGCGCTGCACAAAATAAAGCAGCGTGCCTTTTAAGTCGGCCATTGTGATGCCTTCGTCGACGCACAGCCCTTCGATTTGCTGGAACATCGGCGAATGCGTCGGGTCGTCGTCTTTGCGATAGACTTTGCCCGGCGAGATGATGCGCACGGGCGGTTTCTGCGCAAGCATGGTTCGGATTTGCACTGGCGAGGTGTGCGTGCGCAGCACCAGCGGTTCGTGCCCCGGCTTGCTTTGCAGATAAAACGTATCCTGCATATCGCGCGCGGGATGGTCTTTGGGCATCGCCAGCGCTTCAAAGTTGTGAAAATCGGTCTCGACCTGCGGACCCGTGGCGACGTGAAAGCCCAGCTCGGCGAAGATGCCTTCCAGTTCCAGCCGCACTTGGGTCAGCAGATGCAAGCCGCCCAGCTTGTGCTGCCGACCCGGAATCGTCACATCGAGCCGCCGCTGGAGATCGGCTTGGCGCTTTTGCTCGTGCAGCTCCGCGAGCCGGGCCGCAAACAGTTCCTCGGCTTTTTGCAGTGCAACATTTCCGAATCGACCGATCTCAGCTTTCGGGTGCGTGTACGGATGGTTTGTGGGTGCGGCACCCCTCGGAAAGTTGGGATTCTGCTCCGCGCGTTTTTCCGGCCCGGGGGCGGCTTTTAGCGCATCGGCGAGACGCTTGCGAATCTCGCCTTCTTTGCCGGCAAAGCGCGCATAAACGACCCGCAGCGCAGGTTCGTCTTTGGCCAAGGCCAGCTCTTTTTCAAAACGAGAAAGGGATTCATCGAAGAGGCGGGCCAGCTCGCCCGCGCGGCTGTCATTTTGGTTCATCGCGATACCTTACCCCAGAAATGACAATGCCCGCCGAAGCGGGCATGTGTGACAGACAAGATGGGCCAGGACTTGTGCGTTACGCCTGAGCCTTGATTCCTGCCTGCGCGGCAATTGCTTTAAAGCCAGCCGGATCGCTGATCGCGAGATCCGAGAGGATCTTGCGGTCGATCTTGATGTTGGCCTGCGCAAGCGCGTGGATCAGCTTCGAGTAGGTGGTGCCAATCTCACGGGCTGCCGCATTGATCCGGATGATCCACAGGCGGCGGAAATCACGCTTGCGCTCGCGACGGTGCCAGGTGGCAAATCGCCACGCATGACGCACCGTTTCGACCATCGCTTTCCACAGTGTGGACCGACCTCCGCGGTAGCCTTGGGCAAAGGCCTTGATGCGGTTGCGACGGCGACGTGCTTTAAAACCTCGTTTTGCTCTTGCCATGACTCTTTGTCTTCCTCAGTCGTATCGGCATCGGGGCTGCTTGAACAAAAGCAGCTTGGAACCCTGAGCCTGATGTTAGAAGGGCCGACCCGAGGCCGACCCATACGAGAGGCCACTTGGTAACACAGTGGCCCTCGATTTGTAAAGTCCGATGAGGACTTCGGAAACGGCTGCTTGGGCCGCGCTACTTCTTTTTGCCGGGGCCGTTGTGGTACTTCATCAGGCGCTTTTCGCCGATGGTGTGGATCTTGTTGTCGGCGACCAGCTCACCGAGCGGCTGGCGCAGCTTGTTGGCCAGTTCCGCACGATCGACACCCACGTTGGCGAGCAGCTCGTTGTTGATGTTGTCGGCGATTTCGCCACGGCTCAGGCCATCTTTGGCATTCGAGAGCACGCTGGTGATGATGCCTTTGAGCGAGTTCTTCTGCGCTTCCGACAGGCGGGTGCGCTTGGCTGCGGCCTTGCCCGGCTTGCTTTCCGTCGGACGCTTGCCACCGATCGCTTCCACAAAGTCAATGATGCCCATGGTCGACACTGCCGCCCAGACATCCTTGTGCTGCTTGAGGCTGGTGATGAACTCCTCGACCGTCGTCTTGTTGGTCGGGTGCAGTTTGAAGAACATCGTCATCGCAGCTTGGCGACGCAGATCCTCGTTACGCGCCTGAAGCTCTTGCTCAAACAGGGCGGTAATGTCAAAAGCGGTTCCAGTCTTTTTTCCAGCCATTGTGATCTCCTATGTGATTGCCAGATGTCCTGGCCTGGTTTGACCAACGTTTTCTTCTACTAGTACAACTTGATACGCAATTTGCAACCGGTTTGTGGTCTGCGAAACGCGGGCGCATTCAAAAACTGATGTGACTTGCTGTCAAGCGCCAAAATCTGACCCTCCAGTCGATGCCATCTGTTGGAAGCAGACTGTGGTAGGATGCCTCCTCCTATGAAGATTCGCCGCCAGCTCTCACCGCTCTACTTAAGTTTTCCGCTGGTCTTGATCGCGGCGCTGGCGCTGGCTCGCTACTCGTATCGCAACGCCCGACAACTTGCGCAGAACAGCGAAGGATCGGTGATTGCAGGTTTGTTCGCACTTGGTGATCAGACCCGCAGTCGCGTCGAGAGCTTCATCATTGACTCCGACCGCGAGCTATTTAATCTCGTCGACCTCGAACACCTGCAGGACTTTTCGCGTCGCTGGTCGGAAATTGTTCGCTTATCGCATGCAGTCGAAGCCGCGATTGTGCTCGATGAAAACCAGCAGCTCGTGCGCGGCGGCTATGTCAATAAGCGACGCAACAAGCCCGAGGCCGAAGCGTTTCTGCGTCTGTTCATGGATCGCATTCGACCCGAGCTGCCGCTCGCCGAGCAGCGCCCCGACTTCCACCGCCATCTGCACACCAATGTGGATGGTGTCGATTACCTGCTCAGTTACATCAAGCGCTATGACGCCGCCCGCAATCGCGTCTTTTACATCATCCTGAAGGTGAACCTCGACTACTTGGTGGGCACGAGCTTCCCCGAGATGTTCGAGCCGATCGCCGGTCGCTTCCTGGTTTCGGTGATTGGCAGTCGCGGCGAAGTGATCTTTGGTCAGCCGATCTCGGGGGCGGGCAAATACCTGTACGACAAGCGGTTTGAATCGACCGTCTATCAGTGGCGCTTGCAGATGGCGCCGCTCGATAACGTCAAGCTGCGCGCTGGGAGCCAAAAACAAGCACTCGCAGATACCATTTTGATTGGTCTGATGCTTGGACTGATTCTGATTGGTACGGCCTTCCTTGTGTACTCGATCTCAACCGAGCAAAGGCTATCGGCGCTCAAGTCGGAATTTATCTCCAATGTCAGTCATGAACTAAAGACGCCGCTGTCGCTGATTCGGATGTTTGCTGAGCTGCTTATGCTTGGCAAAGTGAAGACGCCGGAAAAAGGCCGTGAGTACGCGGGAATCATCACCCGTGAGTCCGAGCGGCTGTCGCGACTTATCGACAACGTGCTCGACTTTTCGCGGATGGAGCGTGGCAAGGCGGCCTACGAGATGAAGCCCGGTGATCTGGGTGAAGTGGTAGAACGGGCGCTGGATTTTTTCCGCTATCGCCTTGAGCGCGAAGGGCGGCAGCTTGAAGTCGACATCGCAGAGTCCATACCGCGCACGCTGCTGGATGAAAATGCGATGACCCTGTTGCTGCTCAATCTGGTGGATAATGCGGTCAAATATGGCGGAACCGGACCGATCGCGGTAAGGCTTTGTGTCTCGCCGCGCGGCAAGGAGATTCTTCTGAGCGTGACCGACCACGGACTGGGGATTGCCCCCGACGAGCAGCGCAAAATCTTCGAGCGCTTTTATCGAACCCGCGCAGTCCGCAACACCAACATTCGCGGATCGGGCATCGGTCTGGCGCTCGTCAAACACATCGCGGAAGCGCATGGTGGCCACATCACTGTCGACAGCCAAGGCGGCAAAGGATCGACATTTACGCTGACGCTGCCGGTTTCGGCGATCAAAGAAGAACCAGACGAAGCGGGTGGCGACGCCGCTTTTGACAAGGGAGACAGCTAGATGGCACTGCCGTCATCTGGACCGGCCAGCGCCAGCAGCCCACCGCAGAGTGGCTCTGGCGAGCTTAGCAAGCGCGCCCGGATCCTGCTTGTCGAGGATGAGCCCGACATTGTCCGTGGTCTCACCGATGTCCTTGAGTTTGAAGGCTACGAGGTCGTCACCCACATGCAGGGTCGCGCGGGCGTGCGCGAAATGAAGGAGCGTGGTGCCGACCTCGTGATCCTCGACCTGATGCTTCCGGACATCAACGGATTCCAAGTCTGCGAGGAGATCCGTGCCGAAAACCAAGTGGTGCCGATCATCATCCTGACGGCACGCGGCCAAGAACTGGACAAAATTCGTGGTCTGGAAGCGGGCGCTGACGACTACGTGACCAAGCCATTTGGCGTCGGTGAGCTGCTTGCGCGGATCAAAGCCATCCTGCGCCGCCTGACCCGCGCCCAAGTCAGCAAAGAGCCCGAAACCATCCGCATCGGTAGCTGCGAGATCAACCTGCGGACCCACACCCTTGTGCGCGCCCGCAAAAGCCACATGCTCACGTTCTACGAAGTCGAGCTGCTGAAGCTCCTGTACGAGCGCGAGGGGCAACCGGTTTCACGCGACGAGATTCTCGACAAAATTTGGGGCATCGAAGCGTATCCGTCGAACCGGACGGTGGACAACTTCGTCGTCAAGCTGCGCAAGAAGCTCGAAGAAAACCAGCACCACCCGCGCCACATCCTGACGGTCTACGGCTTCGGCTACAAACTGGTTCCCTAGCCTCGGCTTGGTCTGCCTTCGTTCCAACTGGGGGAATCCCTGCGCGTGCCTTCGGGAAACTGTGGGGTGCTGCGGTGGGATAGCGTGCCGCGATCGAAGCGCAGATAGATCGTCAAAAACAGCATGACGCCGTAAGTTAGATTGAGGTGCAGCCGTCGACCAGCCGGCCAGACGACTTGCAGCAGCACCGAAAAAAGGCACAGCGCCACGATCCATCCGTACCGACGTCCAACGTGCGGCATCTCGCTTGCGAACAGTGCGCCCAGGCCCACCGTTTCTTGAATCAAAAAACGATCGGCGGGAATGTCGAGCCACACACCAATCGATCGTCCGAATACCAAATAGGACATCGTGGCGAGCATGAAGTAGCCAAGTCGCCGATAACCGGGCTGCTGGTGAATCTGCTGGCGGAATCCAGCCACGCTGAGCGATGTAACAGAGAGCAGCGCTGTTGCGATGAGCAGCGCGGGTCGCAGATCGCTGCGATGCACTCCGCCCAGCGCGAGCAGCACGCCCAGCACAATCACCGAAAAGCTGCTCAGCATGACGTGCAGGAAGCGGCGTTTGTTTTGCCGCATGCTTTCCGAATCGGCATCCGGCAGCAACCCCGCTTGCAGCGCTTCGGTCAGCTCTTGCATCGACGGAAAGCGCTCCATCGGATCGATGGACAGACCACGCATGAGCGCGGCGTGGATCACAAGCGGCACTTCGTAGCCATGCAGCGTTTTGGTGCGCGTGCTGGGCTTGCCGCTGCGGATGCTGGCGGCGTATTCCTCTAGCGTGGTGCCGGCAAATGCGGGGAATCCGTAGATGGCTTCAAACAGTGCTGCGCAGAATCCGAACTGATCACTGCGCGCATCGGCCTGCTCTCCGCGTACTTGCTCGGGAGCCATATAGCCGGGCGTGCCCAGGATGGCACCAAACTGCGTCAGTCTTTCGCTGGTGGTTCGCAGCTTGGCTTGGCTTGCTTCAGGTGATTCATTCTTGTGGGAATGGGAATCATCAGGGGCTCTGGCAATGCCAAAGTCCATCACCCGCGCCCGCCCATCGCTGCCCACGATCACGTTGTCAGGTTTAAAATCTCGGTGGATGAGACCGGAATTGTGGGCTGCGGACAGACCGGCTGCGGCTTGCAAGTAGGTGCGCAGACAGTGGTCGAGCGAAGTCGCATCGCGGACCGGATGCTGATTTTGCCACTCGACGAGATCGCTGCCGGGGACAAACTCCATAGCGATGAAGATTTGTCCCTGCGGCGACTCGCGATCTTCCCCGACTTCGTAGACGTGCACCACGTTGGGATGGGCAATCCGCGCCATCGCCTTGGCTTCTTTTAGCAGCCGCTCGCGTGCGATTTGACCCCGGTGTACGTCGTCTCGCACGACCTTCACTGCAACCTTGCGATCCAGATCGGGATCGTAGGCCGCATACACGGTTCCCATTCCGCCTTGTCCCAGGCAACGCACGACCATGTAGCGACCGATCCGCACCGGGTCGAGAAGCTGAGGATTGACGACGATCGGCACGATGGCCTGCGCTCCGGTTGACGATCCGGGCGCCTTGATCGCTGTCTCGGCGCGGGAAATGGGCGGCGACTCTACTGGCGTCGCGGCGGTTCGACGGTCTGCCTGGCGATCGATGGTCTTGGCCGATAGATCAACGAGCTGATGCGGCGTCGACTCGATGGTCGCGCTTTCTCGCTGTGGCGTCCCGTCGCCAGGCTCTCGGCGGAGATTTTCCACGATCGGCACATCCAGATCGTACCATGCAACGACAGCAGTTTTCCGACGGAAAAGTGGGTATGCACGACGAGCAGGTTGGGGGCGTGCCGACGCCAGCCCGGACACCTATCCGGCTTGCGGTACGGCGCGCCGACATACCCTGCGATGGCTTGGCATGTCACCACGGGAAGACTGCAAGTGGTGCCGAGCAACACCCAGCGTTTGCGCGCGAACGTTGAGCGTCGTCCAGCACCACTTGCGGAGTCCCTGCGGATACTTTGCCAGTCGACCACTGGTACTTCAGCCTTGGTTTTTATCCGATGACAGGTGCCGCCGCGTACTTTGCATGTAGTTCCTAGTACTTCGGGCCTGCGGGGACCATCGGGCGGGTGTCCCACGGGCTCGGAGTACGGACAGGCTTTTGGACTTTGTCTTTGTCTGCACGCGCCACTTTGTCGCTCTTGACGTCTTCTTTGTCAGACGCCGACGCGGGAGCAAACGGAAGAAGGAGGCAAGACGTTACGCCGACAAGAATGCCAACCAGCAACTGCTTGAATGACATGGCGAACCTCCGCGAACCAGGTTCGTTTGTTCAGAGCGAGCGGCCCCATGCCGATGCTCAAACCAAACGACCGCCGATTCAAAAGTCCAAAGGACCTATCCGGTACCTTTAGTGCGCACATTTGTACGGCTTGTGGGCGGTGTCAAGGGTCATTTTTCAAACATCGCAACTTTTTTTCTGCCCCGTCGCCCAGATCACCACAAACTCGCAGAAGGTCGGACCGCCATCCAGACTTCGCAGCAGCCGGCCCGCTGTGTTAGGTTGCCCCGCTTGGAAGTCTGATGCGCATTGCCAACCTTGTCGTCGATACCGAAGTTCTGCTGGCTCCGATGGCGGCGGTCACTGATCTGCCGTTTCGCACCATCTGCGAGGAGCATGGCGTGGGTCTGACCATCACGGAGTTTCTGTCGGCCCGGGCGCTGTGTGAAGGTGCTAAGAAGACGACGCAGAAGCTTACGGCATCGCTTGGTGGACGGCGTTTCGGCGTGCAGATTTTTGGGCGTGAACCCGATGCACTGGCCAAGGCGGCGCAGCTTGCCAAAGAGATTGGGGCTTCGCTGGTCGACATCAACATGGGCTGTCCGGCCAAGCGGGTGGTCGCGGGCGCCTGTGGGTCCGCTCTCATGAAAGAGCCAGAGCTTGCGCAAGTGCTGGTGCGGGCTGTCCGTTCTGCACTGCCGGCTGACATTCCGGTCACGGTGAAGCACCGCGCTGGCTGGGATGAAAAACACCTCAACGCGCCAGAGTTTGCCTGCGCCATGGTGGAAGCCGGGGCGGCGATGATCACGGTGCATGGACGGACCCGGACCCAGGGTTTTTCTGGCAAGTCCTCGCTCGACATCATTCGCAAAGTACGGGACGCGGTGCCGCGCCATGTGCCGGTGGTGGGCAATGGCGATGTGATCACGCTGCTCGACTACGTGCGGATGCGAACAGAGACGGGCTGCGACGCGGTGATGATCGGACGCGGTGCGCTTGGCAACCCCTGGCTGTTTCGTGACATCGGTGCGTGGCTGCGTGGCCAGCCGGTGCCAGGGGCGCCCACGGTGGAGGAGCGCAGCGAGGTGTTTTTGCGCCACGTTGCGCTCATGCGCGGACGGACCGAAGACAAACGACTGATCCATGAGGTGCGCAAAGCCGTCGCTTGGTACACAAAAGGACTGCCTGGCTCTGCCGAGCTGCGCGATCAACACAAAGCCCCGCGCGAACCAGACGCCTTGGTCGCCGCGACGGTTGCATATTTTACGGAGCTGGCCAAAGGCAGGCCGCGGCTCAAAGTTGCGCTGGATGCATCCGCGGCTCAAGCGGGCACCGATGAAACCACCGCAAAGGCGGTCTGTGCATGAAAGCGGCAAGTCTGGCTCCCTGCATCGCGCTGTTGGGCGAAGCGCCGGTGACGCTGCGCCTGCGGGCTCTTGTCGAACAGGCTGCGCAGGTCGAAACCCCGCTGTTTGTCGAAGGTGAGCGCGGATCGGGGCGCGAGCACATCGGTCGTTACATCCACTCGACATCCCCGCGGCGCAGCGCGGCGTTCATTCGGATCGACGCCGAATATGCCGACACCGAGCGGGCGATTGGCAAGCTCCGACGATCGCACGGCGGAACGCTGCTGGTAAAAGACGTGCCTTATGGGCCGCTGCGGCTGCGCAAAGTGCTGCAAGGGCTGCTGGAGCGGCAGGAACTGGAATCCGGTCAGCTACGCAGCGAAGGCGAGGGCGCAGAGCTGCCGCGGCTGATTCTGACAAGTGACGTGGAACTGCCACGGCTGCGTGAGTCGGGCTTTGCGCTGGCGGAACTTTTGCTTTTGCATCAGGTGACGCGGCTGCGGATTCCGCCCCTGCGTGAGCGGGTTTCTGACGTGCCGCTCCTGGCTGAACACTTCTTGCAGCTTCTGGGCGAACAGATGGGGCGTCGACACAAGCTGTGCAGCCGCGCGGTCGATCAGCTCATCCGCTATAGCTGGCCCGGCAACTTGGCGGAGCTGCGCGATGTGATCAGTCGTTCGGCGCTGCGCAGCCGGGGCGAAACCATCGAACTTGGCGAAGTCGAAGCGGTGCTGCCACCGCTGCAAGAGCGTGTACCGATCGAACAGCTGTCGCTAGAGGAAACCGTGCGGGCCAAGCTACGGGCGCTTTTGTCGCGGCTGGAAGGCTGCCCGCTCCACGACTTGAACCTGTACGAAGAGGTGCTGGGTCACGTCGAGCGGCCCCTGCTAAAAGAAGTGCTACAGCGGACCGAAGGCAATCAGGTGCGCGCGGCGGCCATTTTGGGAATCAATCGCAACACGCTGCGCAAAAAGCTGCGCGAGCGCGGCCTGGGCAGCGAGTTCTTGGACACACCGACGGATTCGCCTTTGCGCCATCTGCCGTAAGCAACTGCCAACGCTCGGCAGTTGACGAAATGCGTGCGGAAGCGGAATCTCACCGCCTACGGAGAACTTCACCCATGGCGCTTAGTCCTGACACTCGCTCGCAAATCGAGACGCTGCTGCGGCAGCACACCATCGTTCTGTTTATGAAGGGGAGCCGGCAGATGCCGCGCTGTGGCTTTTCCGCCAAGGTCATCGAGATCCTGGAAGGCCATGGCATCGACTATCGGGATGTCGACGTCCTTAGCGACCCGGCGCTGCGCGAAGGCATCAAAGAGTTTTCCAACTGGCCGACGATACCGCAGCTGTTTTTCCAGGGCAGCTTGATCGGCGGCAGCGACATCGTGCGTCAGCTCGACGAAAGCGGAGAACTGCTCCAGGCATTGGGCATTGACCCGAGCAAGGTTTCGATCGAGCCGCCGCGCATCTCGATTACGCCTGAAGCTGCCGCTGCCATCAAAGACGCCGGCAAAGAAGCCGAACCCGGACAGCACCTGCGCATGGTGCTTAGCCGCGGCGGACAGAACATCGACCTGTACTTCGATGCCGCCAAAGCCAGCGATCTGCGCGTCGAGCAGCACGGCATCACGGTGCTGTTTGACCGGGCTTCGGCGCGGCTCGCGAGTGGCATTTCGATAGCGTATGTGGATGGACCGGGCGGTGGTTTCCGCATCGACAATCCGAACCTGCCCGCGCAGGTGGGCACGCTGACGCCGGCAGAGCTGCGCAAGATGATGGATGCCAAAGTGCCGCTGCGGCTCATCGACGTGCGGACCGAGCGTGAGCGGGCGATTGCGCGCATTTTGCCGGATGTGACGCTGGATCAGATTGCGCCGGAGCTGGACAGCCTGCCAAAAGACACGATGCTGGTGTTTTACTGCCATTCGGGCGTGCGCAGTCGGGCAGCAGCGGAACAGGCGCTTGCGCGTGGCTTCCGCAACGTCTGGAACCTAAATGGAGGCATCGACGGCTGGTCTCGCCAGGTCGATAAAGACGTGCCCCGTTACTAAGCGAAAGCCAACACCGTGAAGGGCATTATCCTCGCCGGGGGAAGTGGGACGCGGCTTTATCCACTGACCAAGACGCTGAGCAAACAGCTTCTGCCGGTCTACGACAAGCCGACGATTTACTATCCGCTGTCGACGCTGCTTTCGTCGGGAATCCGCGAGATCCTCATCATCAGCACGCCGCGCGATCTGCCGATGATCCGAGCGCTGCTTGGCGACGGGCATGAACTGGGGATCTCGCTGTCGTATGCCGAGCAGCCGCGGCCCGAAGGGATTGCCCAGGCATTTGTGATTGGCGCTGACTTCATCGGCCAAAGCCCGGTGTGCCTGATCCTGGGGGACAACATCTTTTTTGGGCACAACTTGGTCGACGATCTGAAGCGATCGGCGGGGCTGACCACCGGCGCGGAAGTGTACGCCTACCACGTTCATGATCCCGAGCGGTACGGGGTGATTGAGTTCGATGCGACGGGCAAGGCGATTTCGATCGAAGAAAAGCCGCGCGCGCCGCGCTCGAACTGGGCGGTGACGGGGCTTTACTTTTACGACGCCAGCGTGGTGGACATTGCGCAACGACTTACGCCGTCGGCGCGTGGCGAGCTGGAAATCACCGATGTGAACCGCGCGTATCTGAAGAAAGGCGAGCTGCGGGCGCACAAGCTGGGGCGCGGGGTCGCGTGGCTTGACAGCGGGACGTATGACTCGCTTTTGCAAGCTTCGCAGTTTGTGCAGACCATCGAGCAGCGCCAAGCGCTCAAGATTGCGTGCCTGGAAGAAATCGCCTATCTCCAAGGTTTCATCGACGCGGCGCAGCTTGAAAAGCTCGCCGACAGCTACAGCAAAAGCTCTTACGGTGCGTATCTGCGGCACGTTCTGAGCGAAAACCGCGGCCAGGCCAGCGCCAGCTAATTTGTTCGCGCCGTTGTCGTTGACAACGATGGGTGCGGCGACGCAATCTTGCGCCACATCATGTCCCCTGCCGCGGCCTCCCAGGAGGACCAAACACTGTCTATGCCGAGCGATACCACCACTCGAGTCGGTGCAAACACCCAGTTCGATTACGAAGGGATTCCCGCCGGCTACTACGACCGGGTGATGCGCGAAGGCAACCCGATTCGGCGGCTGTGGCACGTCTCGAAGTTCGAGCGCGTACTCGACTATCTGCCGCAGCCGTCAGATCCGCACGCAGAGTCGTCGATACTCGACATCGGCTGCTTTGCCGGGACATTTCTGTCGCTTGTGCCCCAGGATCGTTTTTCGCGTCAGCTTGGCGTCGACATTTTGCCGGCGCAGATTGACTACGCGAACCGCACGTATGGGACGCCATTTCGATCGTTTCGGCACGTTCCGAGCATCACCCACCTGCGCGACATCGAAGGCCACTTCGACTGTGTGACGCTGATTGAAGTGATTGAGCACCTGACCGCTGCCGAGATTCACGCGCTGTTTTCCGAGCTGGCGCGGCTGATTCGGCCCGGCGGCAAGCTGGTGCTGACGACGCCAAACTACCTAAGCTGCTGGCCGCTGCTCGAAGTCATCTTGAACCGGATGTCCGAAGTCAGCTACGAGGAGCAGCACATCACGCGCTTTACCTACTTCAACATGGAGCGACGGCTTTGCGAGCTGTATCCATCGTTTGCGGCAGAGTTTGCGCTGGATCTGAAGACGACGACGCACCTTGTGACCCCATTTCTCGCCGGGCTTTCGTATGATCTCGCGCGCAACTTGTCGCGGATGGTGCCGCATACGAGCTGGCGGATGCCGTTTGGCAACTTGGTGCTGATGGTCCTGACCCGTCGCTAAGCCAGCTTGGTTTGTGCGTCTGGGTTATTCGTCGTCGCTTTTGGGCGAAAGCAGGTACTGGTAGACCTCTAAGACGTCGAACAGCGACGGCACGGCGGGGGGCCGTTCATACTGGGTGTTCGACCAGCGCAGCGAATGCTTGCCGTCTTGGATTTCGATGTAGAAGTCGATGCCTCCGTCGTCGCTTGGATGCACTCGGCGCGGCAGCCGATGGAACATGTGCTTGCGATAGTCGCGGATGACATCTAGCGCGTCGCGGAGGTCGTTTTTCTGCTCTGCACTGAGCCGAAATTCGCCTTGGTGCCGCGTCGTCTTCACCGCCACGGTGTCGTCTTGACGCACGACCAGCACCGCGCGATACGGCTTTTTCCCCGACGGTGTGGTGATTTGGCTTACCCGGACCATGCGAATGCGTTCGCCGGGACAGACATGGACCACGGCTTCAGGTGGGAGCGTGTCTTGTAGCTGGTTCCAGCTGATGCAAGCCAGAGGAAGCAGGGCCAGCGGCAGCAGCATTTCTTGATCATACAGCGGTTTTTGCACCGCCACCGGCTTCGCCGTCTGCTCGAGTGGCTGGTCATCAAAATTGTGAGGCTCTGTGTACAAAAAAATACATCAAATGAGGTACGATATGTTTAGCGGAGCCTCCAATCGGTGGCATCCATCTCAGATGTAGAAAGCGCTGCTCAGCAATGGGTAGCCAAAGTACCAAAACCACTCGGCAAGGATTAGACGATGGCAAGTAAGTGGGTTGGATCGCGAATCTTCTTGGGGGCTGTTTGTAGTGTGCTGGGCGCCTGCGGGATGCCGAGCGCAGAAAGTCCGACGGAGCCGCTTGTGCAACCGCAGAAGCCGATCGCCGTTTCGGTTCGCCCGCTTCACAACAAGCAGGGGGCACCGTCTTTGTCATCGGTCGCGACGGCCACGAAAGTGGTTTCCGATTCGCCCGAGCAAGTGGCTTGGGCGACGCTGCGCGGTATCAAGGACGGTCACAAGCTGTCCGGAGAAGCGGTCGAGAGTGCCAAGCTTCGCGAGGTGCACGACGCTGGCAACGGGCCGCTGATTGCGCGGTTTGAGCAAGAGGTAGACGGCCTGCCGGTGTTTTTGCAGAGCATGAACATCGCCATGGATCGCAACATGCAGCCGACGATGGCCAGTGGTCGGCTGGCGACCAAGCTGCGCAAGGTTGCCGAGCGCTTCCAGCTCGATGAGTCGGTCGCGGTGGAGTCGGCGCTGCGTGCGATGTCGGGCGAGCGCGGCTCGGCGGTATCGATGGGGGCGGCGCAGGCGGCACCTGGTGGCTATCAGAATCGCCAGTTTGTCGCACAGCTGTCCGGATCGGGGGCCCAGGCGTCGGTCAGCTCGCGCAGTCGGAAAATCTACTTCCCGACCGACAAGGGGCTTGTGCCTTCGTACTACGTCGAGCTGGATGTCGCGCCGCTCGATTCGACCAGCAGCACGATGCGGGCGTTTGTCGTTTCATCTATCGACGGCAAGGTCCTGTTTGAAAAGAGCCTGACGGAAGACGTCGCGTACAGCTATCGCGTATATTCCGACGGTGCACCGGGTTACGTGCCGTGGGATGGCGCGCAGGGCAACGACTACACCCCGTATCCCAAGGCTGCGCCGGACGGCAGTGCTCCGGCGCTCGGGGTAAGTTCGCTCGTCACGCTCGAAAATGTGCCGTTCCGCCGCAACGATCCGTGGCTGCCACCGGGCGCTACGGAGCTGTCGGGCAACAATGGCTGGGCCTACGTGGATCAAATCGCCCCCGACGGTTATTCCGCAGGGGACTTGCTGGTCACACCGACAAGCGCTGGATCGTTTGACCGCACGTTTGACCTGAGCACGACGGCGCCGTCCGCCAACGACACCGCCAAGCGCACCGTCGCGACCAACTTCTTTTATATCGTCAACTACCTGCACGACGTGACCTATGACGCCGGCTGGACCGAAGCGGCGGCCAATCCGCAGAAGTCGAACTTTGGCCGTGGCGGCGTCGAAGGCGACATGATCCGGCTTGAAGCGCAGGACAACAGCGGTCGCAACAACGCCAATGCCAGCACGCCTGCCGACGGTGGTATGCCGCGCATCCAGATGTATCTGTGGGATGCTTCCTCGACATCGCTGACGGTGACTGCGCCGGCTGGCGTCGCGGGTACGTATCAGAGCGGCGGCGCTTCGTTTGGGGCCAAGAGCTACAACATCACCAATTCGGTGATTCCTGCGACGGATGCGCCCGGCCCTGCTGGTTCCACGACGGATGGATGTGATGCCATCACCAATCCGGCAGCGATTGCCGGCAAGATCGCACTTGTCGACCGTGGCAACTGCAACTTCAGCGTCAAGGCGGTCAATGTCCAAAACGCTGGCGCGGTGGGTCTCCTTATCGCGAACACCATGGCCGGAGCGACGGCGTTTGGCCCTGGCGGGACTGACCCGACGGTAACCATTGGCGTCCAAGGCATAAGCTACGCCGACGGCGTGAAGCTGCGGACGGCGGCGATGTCCGGCACGGTCACGGCCAAGATGACGGCAAGCTACAACGAGCGCGACAGCTCGCTCGATGGCTCGATCGTCTCGCACGAGTGGGGCCACATCCTGTCGAACCGCCTGATTGGCAACGGATCGGGACTTGGCAACAACCAGGGCCGTAGCATGGGCGAAGGCTGGTCCGACTTTAACGCGATGCTGATGACCGTTCGTCCCGAAGACGCGGCGGTCGCGAGCAACAACAACTGGTCTGGCACGTATTCGACGGGCGCGCCATCGGTGTTTTCGCCGGGGAACAATGCTTTCTATGAAGGCATTCGTCGCTATCCGTACTCGACGGAAAAGACCAAGAACCCGCTGACGTTTAAGCACATTCAGGAAGGCGTGGCGCTGCCGGCCACCCCGGTTCCAACCTTTGGTGCAAGCGGCGTCGGCAATTCCGAAGTTCACAGCTCGGGCGAAGTTTGGGCAAATGCGCTGTGGGAATGCTACGCAGCGCTGCTTCGCGACAACACGCGGCTTTCGTTTTCGCAGGCCCAAGAGCGGATGCGCCGCTACCTTGTTGCGTCGCTGAAGCTGACGCCGAACAACCCGACGTTTACCGAAGCCCGCGATGCGATGTTGTTCGCAGCGTTTTCGAGCGACCGCAAGGACTACGATCTGTTCGTCGATGCCTTTGCCAAGCGTGGCATGGGTTCGGGCGCAGTTTCGCCTGACTCTGCATCGACCGACCACGCAGGGGTTGTCGAAAGCTTCGCCACCGGCGCCGCGCTGTACATTGACAAAGACTCGCTTGCGGTCGACCAGTCGCTTATGGCGTGCGATACCGACGGCGTGCTCGACAACGGTGAGTCGGGCTACCTGAGCTTCCGCATCTACAACACCGGCAGCAAAGACGTGCAAAACGGCACCGTCACGATCACGACGCCGACGGGTAGCTCGGTGACTGTCAATGGCCAGCCGACGGCCACGCTGAGCCTGCCGCCGATTCCGCCGTTTTCGTCGAATCTGGTCCAGGTCAAAGTCGCGATGGCCGGGGCGCAGAGCATCGTCCCGGTGCAGTTTGACATCGAGGCCAAAGCCGACAATCTGGTGGGTCCGTCGCCGATCACCGCGTCGTATATGGACATCGGCAACTACGACATGAAGGCGGCCTCATCGACGGTGGAAAAGTTCGCCGGTCGTCCGACGCTGTGGAAAGTAAGCAACGATGCAAACCTTGACACGTCGGAAGCATGGACGCCGGTGATAAACGCAAACGCTGGCTACATGCACGGACCGGATACCGGCGTGCCGGCGGATCATTATTTGGTGTCGCCAACGATAGATGTCGGCACTGGCAACTTTACGCTGTCGCTCAAGCATCGCTACAGCTTCGAGACCGACACGACCGTCACGCCGCCCGATTACTACGACGGCGCTGTCGTCGAGTACAGCCTTGATGGCAAGACCTGGACGGACGCAAAGGATGTGCCGGGTGTCATCGTGATGGGCGGTTACACCGGAACGCTTGCGACGTATACCGGAAACCTCAATCCGCTCACCAATCGCAGTGCTTTTGCGGGGGCGACCGCAGGGTATGCCACTGGCGCGTGGGTCACGAGCAGCTTCAATTTCGGAACGGCGCTGGCTGGCAAGAAGTTGACTCTGCGCTTCCGCATCGGCAGTGACAACGCTTCGGGTGACGAAGGCTGGGACATCGACGAAGTGGCGGTGACGGGAGCCAATGCGCCGCCGTTCCAAAGCCAAGTCCTGCAGAGCGCTGCGGCGGTCTGCAAGGCCAAGCCGGTGTTTTCCATCACGCAAGCTGACCTAAAGAGCATCCCGACCGGCTTCCAAGTCCGGCTCGACCCGACGATCGCCAACGCGCCGGGCGCAATCAGTTGGACCTGGACGCAGCTCGATGGCACCCCGGTGCAGCTCGGAAACTCGGATACGCCGAATGTGACGTTTACCGCGCCAGATTCGGGGACGGTGATTCGCCTCAAGTGGGCGGCGGTTTCGGCGGGCGTGACGCTTGAAGGCACGGTCGCCATCGAGGTCGTCAAAGCCGGTGATTCTTCATCGGGCACCGCTGCGACGGGCTGCCAGATGGGTGGTCAAGCTGCGCCTTCGCTGTGGTCTGGACTGGTCGCGTCGGCGCTTCTTCTGCTCGGTCGCCGTCGTCGCAAGAGCTAATCCCGCCCCTTCTCTGCGGCGGCCTCGTTATTCGACGACGATGGCGCCGCGGAGCATGTTCATTCCGCACGTAAACGTCACCTCGCCCTTCTCTTGTGGAAGATGAAGGGCGATTTCCGTCGGTTTTTCCTCCGTCAGCGTCTTTTTGATGTTCTGCGAAGGCAACACCACTTCACGCCCGCACTCGCCAGCGCTTTTGTCGTAGCGGAAGCTCAGCGTCAGATCCTCACCGGGGCGTCCCATGATGCGCGGCGGCGTAAATCCTTGGTTGCTCACCGTCACTTCGATGCGGCGCGGTCCACCGCTTGCGGGTGGTGGTGGCTCTGATTTGCGGCATCCACCGCCGAAAATGCCTGTCGTTAGCAACGTCACAAGCAGCGCTGCCTGTTGCACGCTTCGCACAAGGGTCTTCATAACCACCCACTTTAGTCAGAAGCCGGCCAATCCCAAATTTTCCACCCAGACGGGCCGGACACAGGCTCGCAGTTGCACTTGCAAAATCGCGCGGCGGCGGGGTAACACTGCCTGCTTCATCGCTTGGACGCTCGCTCGTCGGCGATGGCTTAGCGAAAAGCTTAGAAGGAGAACCCAACGTGACCTTGCAAACCCTGCCCGACATCCTGACCGAAGCCAGCCGCCGCAAGTCCGTGATCGCTGACTGTGTGCTGCTCATCGAGGAAGAAGTGGCCAAAAAGGGCGGCCTTACGGGAATCGCCATCAAGGGGGCGTTCGCCATCGTCAAAGCTGTCAAGCCGGGCTTCTTGGCCGAAGCGGTGGATCACATGCTCGACGACTTCGCGGCGCGGCTCGATCCGTTTTATCAGTCACAAAAGCAAGCCGCGGGACGTTCCCTGCCGAGTCACTTTGCCGAAAACAGCGGACCGATTGCCGAAGCGCTGCTTGGCATCACCGATCAGCGGGCGCAGCGGGCGCAAAACCAGACGCTCAAGAAGACGTATGAAAAGCTGCGTCCGACGGCAAAGAAACACGTAGAAGAAGCAGTCCCCGGCATTGGCCGTCTGGTCGAAAAATACGCTGCCAAGGTGGCCGCCTGAGTCTTCTCGCAAAGCTTCGCCATCTGGCGAGTCGCCTGGCCTTTACGCTTGGGGCTCGCTTCTATGCATGGCAGACCTGGCACGAGGTCTGGCGTCAGCACTGCGGCAGTCTGGCAGCCCACTTTCCTCCGCCACTTCCATCGGGACGGCTCTCTGTGCTCGACCTGGGGATTGGTCCGGGGGTTTCGGGCATTGGCATCTTGCAGCGGCGTCCGGATTTGTGGCTTGTCGGGCTCGACTTTTCGGCGGACATGCTCGACCTGGCGCGGCACTACCTGCGGATTTCAAACCATGGATTTCCGCTGGTCCATGGCGATGTCACGCACCTGCCGTTTGCTGACGAGTGCTTCGATGTCATCACCCATCACAGCTTCCTGTACCTGTTGGGCAACCGCGACGCTGGGCTAAAAGAAATGGCCCGCGTGCTAAAGCCCGGCGGCTGCTACGTGATGCTGGAACCGAATCGGCGCGGCAGCGTGCTAGCGGTACCCAAGTTAGGTGGGCCGTTCCGCTTTCGGCTGTCGATGCTGTTGTGGCGGATTGTTTCGACGGGCTTTGGCCAGTTTTTGCGCGAAGAACTTGCCGCGCTGCTCGAAACGCACGGCTTTGTCTGTGAACGTTTCGAAGACACCTTGGGCGGCATGGGCTTCATCGTCGTGGCGAAAAAGCCGCTGTCTTCTGCGCCGCCTTCCTCTTTCCCCAAACCAACCGATTTGCAAGGAGCCTAAGATGCAGTTTCCTGAATACCGACCGCGCAGGATGCGCCGAAGCGATGGCCTGCGCCGCATGATTCGCGAAACCCGTCTGTCGGTCGACAACCTCGTGTATCCGATCTTTGTCTGTCCTGGTCGGGATACCCGTCGTCCGATTTCGTCCATGCCGGGACAAGCGCAGGTGTCGGTCGACCAGGCCGTCATCGAAGCAAAAGAGTGCTTCGATCTCGGAATTCCGTCCGTGATCCTGTTTGGCGTTCCCGACGATGCCAAAAAAGATCGCGTCGGCAGTGATGCCTGGAACGGTGACGGACTGGTCCAGCAGGCGTGTCGTGCGATAAAGCGTGCTTGCCCCGAACTGGTCGTCATCCTTGATTCGTGCTTTGACGAGTACACGACCCACGGGCACTGCGGCGTCGTGATGCCTGAAGCGGGCTGGCCGGATGTCGACAATGACGCGACGCTCGAAAACCTCGGGCGGGTGGTGGTGTCTCAGGCCAAGGCCGGCGCTGACATGGTGGCGCCGTCGGGCATGATGGATGGCTTTGTGACTGCCAGTCGTGAAGCGCTCGACGAAGCGGGCTACTCACACGTTGGCATCATGGCCTATTCCGCCAAGTACGCGAGCTGCTTTTATGGCCCGTTCCGTCAGGCCGCCGGCACTGCCAGTGGCTTTGGGCACCGCAAGAGCTACCAGATGGACCCGGCAAACAGCAACGAAGCGATTCGCGAAGCGGGTCTTGATGAAGGCGAAGGCGCCGACGTGCTGATGGTCAAGCCGGCGCTTGCGTACCTGGATGTAATTGCAAAGCTCAAAGCGGAATACGACCTGCCGATTGCCGCCTACAACGTCTCGGGTGAATACGCGATGCTGAAGGCTGCCGTGGAAAAGGGTCTGCTCGGCGAGGAGCAAGCCGTCCTTGAAGTGCTGACTTCGATAAAGCGTGCCGGCGCTGACATCATCTTGTCCTATCACGCCAAAGACGCCGCCCGCTGGCTCGCCAAAAAGTAGCGCTTGCGCTTAAACCCGATCCACTGCGCCGGCAAAACCGCTACGATCACAAACCACACGATGCTTGGTGACTCTCGGGAGGACGTATGAAGACTCGGACGTATCGTTGGCTGCGCGGGCTTACGGCGGCAGCGCTTTTGTGGGGTGGTTCCGGCTGTCTGAAGCTGACGCTTTACAATGCGTCGGTGATGAAGCCAAGCCAGGTCGCCGTCTACTTTTCGGTGACGGACTCGGGCGGCAATCCGGTCGCCAATTTGACCGCCGACAAGTTCCGCATCTACGAAGACAACGGCCTGGTGTCGGTCTACGAATCAAAGCAGACGATCCTAAACCCCGAAGTCGCTGCGGTTCACTACACCCTGCTGCTCGTCGACCTTTCGGGTTCTATCACCCAGTCCGGCGCGATGGAACAGCTCAAGCCGGCGGTGCAGAGCTTTGCCGATCGTGTCGGTAGCCTGCAAAAAGTTGCCATCTACGGCTTCGACGGCAGCAAGGAAATCTTCCCGATCATCGGCTTTACCGATGGTGAAGGCGGTGTCCGTGCCGCGGCAGAGCGTCTGGCTTCGTTCAAGGGCCGCGATCCATCGACCAACCTAAACGGCGCCGTCATCGAAGGGCTCAAGGTACTCGACAAGAGCCTCGAACATGCCTCGACGCCGCTGAAGTTTGGATCGCTTGTGGTGTTTACCGATGGCACCGACCGCGCAAAACGTGTGCTGCGGCCCGATCTGGACAAGTCGCTCGACGAAGCACAGCAGAAAGACACCGCGCTGTACGTCATCGGCGTTGGCAAAGAAATCGACAGTGGCGAGCTACGGAACATCGGTCGCACCGCATCGTTTCTGAGCACCGATCCTGCCGCGCTTGCCAAAGCGTTTGACTCGATCGCGAGCCGCGTCGAAGCCTACACCAAGAGCTTTTACCTTCTGTCGTACTGCTCACCGGCCCGCGCGCAAGAACACGACCTGAAAGTCGAATCGGGCGGCGGCCTTTCCAAAGGCAGCTTGAGCTACCACTTCGACGCCGCCGGCTTCGGCCCCAACTGCGACTCGAACCGCATGCCGAAGTTTGACATCCACCGCCCCATCCTCAAGTCCAAAAAGTAACAACAGACCGGGCAGCGGCTGCTCTTCCTTTGCGTCGTTCTCTGCGACGCGCAAGCCCGCTGTGCCGAATCTACGTTGTTACTTTTTCTTCCCATTTCTGACATAAGCTGGCTCATCCGTTTGATTTTTTACCGATCGGAACTTCTGCGCCGCGTTCGTTTTGTCGCACCGATCGAACTGAGTCCGCTTTCCCAACCAAAACCCGAGGAGAAATACGATGAAGATGACACTTGGCACATCGCTTGGACTTGTGGCGGTAGCCTTCGCAGCGGCTTGTGGTGAGCCCGAGCCGAGCGACAGCTTGGACCCGGTGCTAAAAGGTGAGATCGAAGACGCGCTGGCCCGCTTTGATGCGGACCCGCGTTCGTTTATGAATGCGCTGCCGCAAAAAGTGGGCGCACCAAGTCCGGCGTTCTCTCCATCGGTGGTAAAGAGCCTGGACTACATCTCGGCGAAGAATGCGCGGCGTCAAGACGGACCCGCCGATGCACCGGGCTCCAATGATCAGGCCAAAAACCTGGTCGACAACTTGCAACTGACAAACCTTGCCGACATGCACAGCATCCGTTCGGCATCGCTTCCCGAGTCGGCCTGGTCGAGCGACTACTGGGCGATTTACGCCGGTGTGATCGCGAAGCGTTACACCGACCCGAACTTTCCATCGAGCGAAGACTGGAAAGTCCTGACCGACTACGTGAGAAGCAAGCAGCCGTCGAATCCCGACGATCTGTCGCCCGCGGAAAAGTACGACTTGCTGGTGGGTGACACGAGCAAGACGATGACCAAGCACAACCTGGACGAAGGCCAGTACTACTACTCAAGCTATGGCAAGGTCGAAACCTGGATGGGCATTTGCCATGGCTGGGCACCGGCGTCGTTTATGATCCAGCGCCCGACCAAGGCGATCGAAGTCCTGGCGGCTGACGGCAAGACCAAGATCAAGTTCTATCCGTCCGATGTCAAAGCACTGGCGAGCCTTCTGTGGGCCAACGCCAGCCCCACGACCAAGTTCATCGGCGGTCGCTGCAATGTCAAAAACCCGGCGACCGATGCAAATGGCCGCATCAAGGATCAGGCCTGCCGCGACACCAACGCCGGCACCTGGCACTTGGCGGTCGTAAACCAGATTGGCAAGTCGCAGCGCTCGATGGTCATCGACGCCACCTACGACTACGAAGTCTGGAACCAGCCGATGTATAGCTATTCCTACTCGTACTTTAATCCGCAGACCAACAAGGCGTACTCGACGCTAAGCTACGCCAAGGTCGCGGTGGCCGATTACACCACCGACAAGTTCAAGTCCTATCGCGCGCCTGGCACGACGCACATTGTCGGTGTGTCGATGGATGTTCGCTGGACCGTCGAAACGTATCCGTCGCACTCGACGACTGACAGCGCGTCACGCGATGCGATCTCGGGCGCCCGCTACCTGTACACGCTAGAGTTGGATTCGACCGGCAAGATCATCGGCGGTGAATGGCACCAGAACGCGCACCCCGACTTCTTGTGGCTGGCGCCTCCGGGCACCCGCGCGGTCGCCACGGGCGAACCGACCGGAACGCAGCCTGTGTGGGATGGTAAGACCGCGATTCCTTCGACGTGGCAGACGGCGGCTCGCACGGCCAGCTCAAATGGCATGCCGCTCGCGAACGTCGTGGAATCCCTCGTCCGTCTGTCCCGCCTGTAGTCTTTTCCAGCGTCTTCCCCACCCAATCAGCCCATTGGCTTCCCAGACACCGGCAACACGGCGCTGGGACAGCCAACTGGCTGAAAAAGAGCCGACTGCGCGGTCACACGGCAGCCAACTGGCTGATTTTGCGCCTCCTCCGCGGCTTCAAACCAAGGTTCACCTTGAAAAAAGGCCCAAAGGGGGGCGTTTGTTTAAGGTTCACCTTGAAAAAGAGCCCGAGGGGAGGCGTTTGTTCAAGGTTCACCTTGAAAAAAGGCCCAAAGGGGGGCGTTTGTTCAAGGTTCACCTTGAAATGGAGCCCGATACGCGGTGCCCAGCCAAGGTTCACCGCTTCCCACGCTATCGCGGGCGCTCGTCTACCGTAGGAGTGCTTGCTGGCGGAAGTGAGGGAGGCGTGTTTTTTTTGGTCGAGCGCCGTTTGGTCGGGGCGCTCGATTGGGTTGGTTGGCGCGCTGCCAGTCTCCATGACGACACGACTGTGCGCACCATCGCGGCAAACTCTTGGTCTGCGCAGCTGAGACGCTCGAACTCACAGAGAATCATCTCTCTTATGTACGGTGCGGGGGTTCCTTCGAGCAGCTTTTGAAGGCTCAAAAGGCGGTCATAGTGATCACGCCGTCGGTTGCTGGTGGTGCCACTCAGCAGCAGTCGAACCGTCGTTTTGCCACGCCGAGAAAGTCCGGTGGCCTTATACCCGTGGAACGTGATGTGCTGAGCCGGGTCGTCTCGGTATGGGTTGATAAGCAGTGGTTTTTCGGCATCGAGCCGATCATGATGACTCCGCGCCCGTTCTTTGGGGTTTTCCAGCGGAAAGAGAATTCCCTTGCCGGTCGGCTTGCCACGCAAATCCCGGCGATGCTGGTTGCACTGCACACAGACGAGCAAAAGGTTCGTCCAGTCATAAGCCAACCAGTAATAGCCGGGCCGTTCGATGCGTGCCCCGCGGCGTTGCTGCACAGCGGACTTGGGGCGATAGTGCTCGACCTCAAATGGCCCTTGCTTGGTTTCACAATAGGCGCATTTGTCCCGCTGCGCGGTTGCGAGCGCTTGCCGCACGTCAGCCGCTGCATAGATGTCCTGACGAAAGCCGAAATCCTGGTGGCCTTGGCGCTGCGGGCCGGCGGAATCGTAGGTAGAGCAGAGTTTCTCGGTCAGATGCCGACCTTTTTTCCCAAGTGACTTCGGTGTGTTGGGGCGAGTCAGTTTCAGCATCGGGTGTCCCGCTGGTTGCGGCGTGGTTTTTGTGCCGACTGGGCCGCTTCCCGAAGGATCGCAAGGTAGCGCTGTTCAGCGGGGCTTCCAATCGCGCCACGCGCAGCAAGCCGCTTTTCAATGGCATCCAGATCCGCTTGTTCTTGCGCTGTCCGTCGTCGTTTCTGGAGCAGTGAGGCCTGCCGTCCATAGTCGTCATCAAACTCTGGTGCCCAGGCGCTTGGGACCCCTGTAAACAGATCGCTTGTCAGAATTTGGTCAATGCGCCAGTTCTGTACCGACGTGCGTTCGTTGTCGATGACGACGTGTCGCGCCTTTTCTGGCCGGCGGAGTACGACCAAATTGGCATCGGCACCCGCTGCTTGTACGACGAGAGGACTGTGGGCCGTGACCACAAACTGAACGTTCGGAAAGTGTGTTTCTAACTGCCGAAACAGTTTCCGTTGCCAGCGTGGGTGAAGGTGCAGATCGATTTCGTCCACCAGCACCACGGCGTTTTCTTCCAGCGGTCGCTTGCTATCGGGATATCGCACAAACATTCGCGCCGCGAGATCAAGAATCCAGGCCGTGGTCGTCTGATAGCCCAGGCTGAGCTGGCGGAGCGGCACGAATCCGTAGGGCGTCTTGGCTTGGACTTCCATGAAACCCGTTCGTGAGCCAGGCCGGATGGGGACGCAGCGAATGTCCTCAATGTCATCATCAGGGAAGAGTCCGCGCAGAACCTGCACCGCCTCCCTGTACTGAGAAGCGGCCTTGGTTTTCGTCCCCCCGGCTTTCGTCGCCAGCATGATCGAATGTTGATCACGGAGCCATTCTTCGGCATTGAGCAGTGCGGCGTCCGGGTTAAACAGCGTGTCTATCGCTGCATCGTATCCCACGCGATCGAGCACAGGGTCGGGCCACAGGGGGGTTTTTGAAAGCGGACCTGTGCCAAGTCGGCGCGCTGCGCCATAGGCATGCAGCGCCAGACGCCAATTGGGACTGCTTAGCGAACCTGCCCGGAATGAATCTTCATCGGCTTCGATTCCCGCAGTGTCGGACGTGAAATCGGCTGATTTCTGCGAGAGAAGCGAACCAATCGCGTAAGTTCCAGAAATCGACACGGTCTTGGCGGACTTGTTGGCGACTGATTGGCGGTCCCAGTGCCAGTGCAAATCCCAAAGGCCGTCTTTTTTGACGTTTTCTGATGGGTAGGGCTGCATCGTCGCCAGCGCTTGGAGAAGCGTTGTCTTCCCTGTCCCGTTGTCCCCTAAGATGATGGTCCACTGTCGAGGTCTGCCGCTTCCATCCGACAGGTCCAAGGTCTGCTTGGGGCCAAAGCAGCGCAGATTTTCAATCGTCACGCTGAGCAGGTAAGCAGGAACAGGCTTGAAACCGAGCGTGCGCGTAGGCATGAGGGTACGAGTGCCACAGACGCTGCATAGAGGCAAGGAACTGTAAATCCGCCAGGTTAGCCACGGTTTCAAGACGAACCTTGATGTGGATGGCGCTTGCTGGGGGGCTTGCAAAGGCAG
>DAORGN010000003.1:0-65771 GCA_035340095.1 Pseudomonadota bacterium
GCGATCGCTCTGACGGACTTTGGTAAGGCTCAGCTTGCCAAACGACCCGCCAGTCAGGCCATTTACGTATTCATCTTCCCGATAAGGCACCGACGCTTTGCCTTCTTCGCGTGCGGTTCCGTCGACCAACACCAAGCCGGCCAGCTCCGAATAACCCGCCGTGCCGGCAAAGTCCCACGCGGCATATTCTTCGACGATCGACGCCCCGAGCGAATGTCCGAGCAAAAACAGCCGTGCCCGTCGCTCTGCCTGCGGAATCAAGCTGACCACGGCGCGCAAGTCATCGATCTGGGTCTTGAGCCCCCACTCGGACACGTAGGCCAGCTCGTCTTGCGGACGAACCCCTTGGTAGGTACGGCCTTCGACTTCTTCACCTGTGAAGTAATAGCGACGGGCAATTTCCGGATCTTGTTTGACTTCGGCGACGTCGAGCCCGTGCTGATCTTCGAGCAAGTTGCTGCGCCGATCGATCGCCCACGCCTCGATGGCATGTTCGCCCGCGCTGCGACGCACCATCGCCCGCGCCAGCGGTTCAAAACTGCCTGCACCGCCGAGAAAACCCGGCATCAACAGCAAAATCGCCCGCGCTGGTTTCGGTGGTGCATCGCCAGTGTCGACGCGATAGCGCACCACGCGCACAAAGTTGAACTGGGCCGGGGTTTGGCCGCCGCTTGAAACCGCCGGATTTGGCGCCGGGGCCGGCGCTGAAACCAGGAAAATTTCCCGTCTGATCGCCACCTGTCCTTGCTCCACCACCGTCGAGGTCGGAGGCGGCACATAGATCGCTTCGGGTTCCGGGGTGGCCGTGCAAGCCGAAAGGCAAACCGCGAGCAGAACTGAAAAAATTGACTTTTTGGCGGGCTGAAGGTGGGCCATGGTGGGCAGACCTTACCTGCACTCTCTCTCGCTGAGCAACCCTCGCTGCGCCCAGCCCTTTACGAACTGCGCAGTGGAGTGCTAAAAGGGCGGCACATTGGTTGTGCCTACATGTAGTCGTTTGGGTGACGCGGGCCGAAGCGTTGCGTGTTTGGGTGGTGACGACGTGGAGACGGGGTACTAAAAATGCTCTTCGACTGGGTTTACGGGCTGTTTTCGAATGACCTTGCCATTGACTTGGGTACAGCGACGACGCTGACCTTCGTCAAAGGCCGCGGCATCGTCTCCAATGAACCGTCGGTGGTGGCTGTGCAGCGATCGTCGGCGGGCAGCAAGCGCGTGCTCGCGGTTGGCAAGGAAGCCAAGGAAATGCTCGGACGCACGCCCGGCAACATCGTGGCGGTCCGACCGATGAAAGACGGCGTCATCGCCGACTTTGAAGTCACCGAAGCGATGCTGCGCTACTTCATCATGCGGGCGCACAACCGCCGGACGCTGGTCAAGCCGCGCATCATCATCTGTGTTCCGTCGGGCATCACCGAAGTCGAAAAGCGGGCGGTGCGTGACTCGGCGCTCGCTGCGGGGGCCCGCGAGGTGTACCTGATCGAAGAGCCGATGGCCGCCGCGATCGGTGCTGGACTGCCGATTACCGAGCCGTCGGGGAACATGATCGTCGACATCGGCGGCGGCACCACCGAAGTGGCCGTCATTTCGCTCGCTGGAATTGTCGTCAGCAAGTCGATTCGCGTCGGTGGCGACAAGCTCGACGAAGCGATCGTTCAGCACATCAAACGCAAGTACAACCTCTTGATCGGCGAGCGCACCGCCGAAGACATCAAAAAGCAAATCGGTTCGGCTTACCCGCTCGATGAAGTGCTGACGATGGATGTCAAAGGCCGCGATCTCGTCGCTGGTGTGCCCAAGACGCTGAACATCAATTCCGACGAAATTCGCGATGCGTTGGCCGAACCAGTCAATGCCATCGTCGAAGCGGTGCGGGTGGTGCTGGAACGAACCCCGCCCGAGCTTTCGGCAGACATCGTCGACAAAGGCATTGTGCTGTCGGGTGGTGGATCGCAGCTCAAAGGGCTCGATCTGCTGCTGCGCGACGAAACGGGGCTGCCGGTGGTGGTCTCGGAGACGCCGCAGCTGGCGGTGGTGCTCGGTTCTGGCAAGGCGCTCGACGAGCTGTTGCTGCTGCGCGAAGTGACCGTCCAGTAAGGTGCCGGTTTGTCGCTTTTCCGACGAGCCAAAGGCCTGCTGATCGGCGCGGCGCTGCTGCTTGCGCTGTCGCTTGTGCTGCGCATGAGCGTGCGCTCGCCGGAAAAGCAGACGCTCCTCGATCGCGCCGTGGTGCGGTTGCTTGCACCTTTGCAGGGGCTGTCGGCGGGGCTGCTTGGTCGAATTTCGTCGCTGTGGACCGGCTATGTGGCGCTCGTCGGGGTGCAGCAAGAAAACCTGGCGCTCAAAAAACAAAACGCCGAGCTGCGCTCGCAGCTCACGAGCGTGTCGGCGCTGGCGATGCGGGCGCAGCGGCTGGAACGACTGCTGGATCTGCGCGCCCAAGTGCTGGCCGATACCGCGGTGGCGCAGGTCATTTCCGTCGAAACGTCGCGTCAGTTCCGGGTCGTGCGGGTGCGGATCGATCGTGGCGGCGTCGAAGTAAAGCCAGGGATGCCGGTCATCGCTGCGGAGGGCGTGGTCGGTCGCATCGCGCGCAGCGTCGGCCCGTATGCGGATGTGCAGCTTCTCACCGACGCGCGATCGGCGATTGACGTGGTGCTGCCGCGCAGCGAAAGCCGCGGCGTCATGAAAGGCACCGGCAGCGACAGCCGCTACGTTAGTCGCATCGAATATGTGCTGAAAAAAGAGTCGATCGAAGTCGGTGCCGACGTGCTGTCGTCCGGCCTGGGCGGCAGCTTTCCGCGCGATCTTCCCGTCGGAAAAGTCACGGCGGTGCGCAAAAGCGACGCCAGCTTGTACCAAGAAATCGAAGTCGAACCGAGCGTGTCGTTTGCCCACCTGCGCGAAGTGCTGATTGTGCTGTCGCCGCCGCCACCGCCCGATCCCGACGCTGGCAAGCGCGGTTTTGAAGCAGCACGCGGCCCCGGAGTTCCGCGGTGAACGGCTCGCGAGCGATCGGACTGTGGCTTTTGGCGGTCCTTGGCTCGGTGCTGTCGACGGGACTTTCACCGCTGACGAGCTTTGCGCTGCCAGATTTTGCGCTGCTGGTGGCGCTTTATGCCGGTCTCACCAGCCGGCACAGCGGCGGGGTGGTGGCGGCGCAGCGTGACGCATCGGCGCTGGGGATGCTTTCTCTCGGTGCAGCGATGGGCTATGCCTCGGATCTGGTCGAAGGAACGCCGCACGGTCTGCGCGCGCTGGGAATGGCGCTGCTGCTTTTGATTTTGCACCGCGTTGCGGGTCATATGCTCGTCGGAGGCCGAGCCGCCCAAGGCGCGGTGGCAGCGCTGGCGCTTCTGCTGTTCCGCTTGCTTTTGACCTTGATCATGCTTTTTGCCGACGGGGATCGCGATCTGTTGGTGAGCGGACTGCGCAGCCTGCCGATGCAGCTCGTGCTGACCGCAGGGGTGGCGCCGCTGGCCTTATCTGTGCTAAGCCGCATCGACGCTCGGCTGCGGTCCAAAGCGACCGGGCCGGGGCTGTGGATATGAAACTGTTCCGTCGACAAAAACTGCACTTCGACCTGCGCATTGGCATTGGGTCGTCGCTTGCACCATCGGGCGTCACCGCCGGACAGGCGCAGACGGCATCGCTGCGAGCGCCGCTGCCGGTCCGGGTCGCGGCGGTTTTGTCGGTGTTGGTCTTTGTCGGACTGGCGGGACGGCTGGTGCAGCTTCAGGCCCTGCGCGGCGACGACTATCTGCAAAAAAGCACCAGCAACTTCATTCGCGAGCGCGAGCTTCCGTCGGTGCGTGGGCAGATTCGCGATCGCCGCGGCGAGGTGCTGGCCGACAACCGACCGACGTTCGCGGTCTATGCGACGCCGCGTTACGTATCGGAAGCGACGCTTTTGCGGCTTGGACGGCTGCTGAAGCTGACGGAAGAACAGCGAGAGGCGCTTTCAAAAAAACTGACGGTGCGACGCGGTGCCGAAGCGAGCAAACAACTGCTCGTCGCCGAAGACATCACCCGCGATCAACTGGCGGCACTGGAATCGGAAAAAGATCAGCTCCCAGGCATCGACATCGAAGCGCGTACCCGACGGGTGTATCCGCAGAAACAGCTCGCGGCGCACTTGCTCGGCTATCTGAACATGGCGGGGCCCGACGACCTGAAGCACGGCTACAAACACGGCGATTACGTCGGGCGATCGGGAATTGAGCAGAAGCTGGAACAAAAGCTGCGAGGCAGCCCCGGTTTCGAGCGGATCTTCGTCGACGCGCACGGTCGCAGAAAGAGCGAACACGAGCTCGGCGAGATGGCGCAGCTTGCCCCGCAAGAAATGCGACGCGAGCCACAGCCGGGGATAAACGCAGTGCTGACGATTGATTTGCAGCTTCAGCGCATCGTCGAAGAAGCGCTGTCTAGGCATGCGTCAGCAGCGGCGGCGGTGGTCGAAGCAGACAGCGGACGGGTCTTGGCGCTGGCGTCGTATCCAAGTCCCGATCCCAACCTGCTGAGCGGGCGGCTGAGTCGTGGCGAAGCGCAGCGAATGGAGAGCGATCCGTTTCGGCCCCTGCTCGACAAAGCGCTGCGCGAGACGTACTACCCCGGATCGACGTTTAAGATCATCCCGGCGCTGGCGGCGCTCGAGGAAGGGCTGGTCGATCCCGATCAAAAGCAGGTCTGCCACGGACGCTATGAGCTGGGGCGACACGTCTTCCGCTGCATGAAAACGCACGGTCCGGTGTCGCTCCACGAAGCGCTGGCGCAGTCGTGCAACGTCTATTTTTATCACCTGGCGGAAAAGGTCGGACTGGAACGGATGGCAAACTGGGCCGACCGGTTTGGTTTCGGTCAGCCGACGGGGCTTGGACTTGGTGAAGCGAGCGGTTTTGTGCCGACGCTGGAGTATTACAAACAGCACGGTGGCTTCCGCGGCGGCTATGCGCTCAACACGGCGCTTGGGCAAGGGGCGGTGCGTGCGTCGGTGCTCCAGCTCGCGATGGCGTATGCGGCGCTTGGCAATGGCGGCAAGCTGTATCAGCCGTACATCGTCGAACGGCTCGAAACCCCGTCGGGTGAACCAGTGGAACGCTTTTCGCCCCAGCTGCGCAGTCAGCTTCCGATTCTGCCGTCGTCGCTGGAACGACTGCGGCGAGCGCTGGTCGACGTGGTTGCGGACAACAAAGGCACCGCCAGCACCGCGTTTATTGATGGTCTCGATATCGCCGGAAAGTCGGGCACAGCGCAGGTCCGCAAAAACCGCCGGGGCGAATCGAGCGGCTGGGACCAGCTAAACGACCATGCGTGGTTTGTCGGTTATGCCCCGTCGCGCAATGCCAAAATCGCCGTCGCCGTGCTGGTTGAACACGGCGGACTGGGTGGACACATCGCAGCCCCGACGGCCACCAAGATTGTGCAAGGCTACTTTGACCGCGTCGCGCCGGAGCTAAAGCCGCGCCCGGTTGCCGATGTCAGCACGCCCAAGCTGCGCACCACGTTGCCTGCCTCTGCCGGAGCCCGCTAGCCGCGATGTCGATGCTGCGTCGAACCTGGTCGCTGATTGACTGGCCACTGACCGCGGTGGTGCTGACGCTGATTGGGCTGGGGCTCTTGAATCTGTATTCGGCGACGCGCGTGGCCCCCAAAGGGATGTTTTCGTCCCAGCTTCTGTGGATTGCCGTCGGAACCCTGATTCTGATTGCAGTGGCGGCGTTCGATCCAAAGTGGCTGCGGCGGCTGGCCTGGCCTGCGTATCTGGGCGTGACCGGACTGCTTGTTGCGGTGCTGCTGGTCGGAAAAGTGGTCAATGGCTCGCGGCGCTGGTTTGGCTGGGGTTCGTATGGGATTCAGCCTTCGGAACTGGCCAAGCTGTCGCTTGTCTTGCTCGGTGCCCATCTGTTTTCGAGCGATCCGCAAGGCATGACCCACAAGCCGTGGCACTACGCGATGAAGTGGCATGCGCTGTGGGCGCTGCCGGCGCTGCTCATCCTCAAGCAACCGGACTTGGGAACGGCGCTTTTGTGCGGTCTGCTCGCGCTGTCGCTGTTTTTTTTGGTGCCGCTGCCGGCCAAGCTCAAAGGCTGGGTGCTCACCGTCGGTCTGTCCGCGACGGTGCTGGTGATGCGTTTTGGGCTGAAGGAATACCAGAAAAAGCGCCTGCTCACGTTTCTGCATCCCGAGCTGGACCCCACCGGAACCGGCTACCACGCGCGGCAAGCGCTGTTCGCCATCGGGTCAGGAAAGTTCTTTGGCAAAGGGTATCTGCGCGGCACCCAGAATCACTTGCAGTTTCTGCCCGAGCACTGGACCGACTTTCCGTTCGCGGTCTGGGCCGAAGAGTGGGGACTTTTCGGGTGTCTGGCGATGCTTTCGTGTTTCCTGTTTCTGATTCTGTGGACACTGCACATTGCCGCGTCCTGTCGCGATCGGTTCGGTAGTTATCTGGTGCTGGGCTGCGCGGCGCTTCTGTTTTGGCACGTCAGCATCAACATCGCGATGGTCATCGGAATGGCTCCGGTCGTCGGTGTGACGCTTCCGCTTATTTCCTATGGTGGGTCGTCGGTGCTGACCGTGATGGCGGCGCTTGGGCTCATCTACAACGTCTCTGCTCGGCGCTTTTCCTACTAAACGGAGTCCCTTTGTCGACGCACTTTGTCCCCATGACCCCCGCGCTTGAGGAGTACCTCACCAGTCATTCGACCCGGCGTGATGACGTACTTTCTGCGCTGGCCCAAGAGACCGCACAGCTTGGCGACGTCAGTGTGATGCAGATTGCCGAGCTGCAAGGATCGCTTCTGTCCCTTTTGGTACGCGCGACTTCAGCGGTGCGCGCGATCGAAGTAGGAACCTTCACGGGTTATTCCGCCATCTGTGTGGCGCGGGCGCTGCCGCCCCATGGCAAGCTGCTCTGTTGCGATGTCAGCGACGAGTGGACCCAGATCGCACGCCGCTATTTTGCGCAGGCGAAAGTCGAAGACAAAATCGATCTTCAGATCGGTCCGGCGCTCGAAACGCTGCGAAGATTGCCGCAAGAGCCGCTGTTTGACATCGGATTTATCGACGCCGACAAAGTCAATCAGCAAAACTACTACGAAGAGGTTCTCACGCGGCTTCGCAGCGGCGGACTCTTGCTCATCGACAATGTGCTGCGTGATGGCAGGGTGACGGACCCAACACAGTCTGATCCGTCGCTGGATTCGGTGCGGGCTTGCAACGACGCCGTGGCCCGCGATCCGCGCGTCGAAGTCGTGATGCTGCCGATTGCCGACGGACTTTCGCTGATTCGCAAGCGCTAGCCCGCTTCGCCGCAGCCGACGCATCAGCCCGTTTTGGCAGACCGCCCGGTCTGATATCATGAAGTCTCCGATGAAACGGAGTCTGGCGATCGGTTTGCTATTCGTCGCGGCTTGTCCGGAAACCAAAGTGTCCGGACTTGGGCAGGCTCCCATCGAAGCAAGCAGTGGAATCGATGCCACCGACGAGCCGATTTCTCCCCTGCCGATTTCTTTGCCGCTGTCTGCTGAAAAAATCGCGCTGGGGGAACTGCTGTTTGCTTCGCCGCTCTTGTCGGCAGATGGATCGCTGAGCTGCCTTGGCTGTCATCCACTTGATCGGGGTGGCACCGACGGAAAAATCTATTCCCAAGGCGTCCATGGCAAGCTCGCTGCGGTCAACACCCCAACCATTTTCAACGTCGGCTTTGCCTTCCGACTCAACTGGAATGGCGCATTTTCCAGCCTGGAAGCACAGCTCAGTCGCCCGCTCGAAGTCCTGATGGGAAGCAGCATCAGCGACGTGCTCACACGAATTCGCAGCGACAAAAACCTGAGCCGCCGCTTTTCCGACATCTATCCGCAGGGCGTTACAGAGACCAACTTCCGCGATGCGATCGCGACTTATGAACGATCGCTTTTTACTCCCAATGCGCGATTTGATCGATATTTGCGCGGCGAAAAAAATGCGATCAGCGACGAAGAATTGCAGGGTTACAAGCTGTTTAAGGAATACGGCTGCGTAAGCTGTCATCAAGGCCAAAACGTCGGCGGCAACATGTTCCAGAAGTTTGGCGTGATGGGGGATTACTTCGCCGATCGAAAGAAAGCGATTCTGGATGGCGAACAGGGACGCTTCGAAGTGACGAAAAAGGAATCCGATCGCTATGTCTTTCGGGTTCCGAGCCTGCGCAACGTCGCGCTCTCCGCACCGTACTTTCATGATGGGTCGGCCCCGACGCTGGAAGCCGCGATTTCAGTGATGGCGCGTTATCAGCTCGGGCGCAGCATTCCGCAGCCGCATGTGATCAAACTCGCAGCATTTTTGCGCACGCTCACCGGGGAATTTCGAGGCAAGCCCTTGCAATGATCGAGCAGAACAAAGACTCCCAGAGCTTGCCCGATGCAATCTCTGTGGGATTCCCAAAAGCCTTTGGGAGTCCGGTGTCGACCGTGATTCTGCTTTTGATCGTGCTGTGTGGTCTGGTTTTGACAGCGCTGGTGGTGACGGCAAAAAAGTACACGGTGGATGCGCGGCTGCATGAAAAGTATTCCGGATCGCTGCGCAGTCTGATCGCACTCGACGCACAACTGAATGAAGCGGTGCTGAAGACCAGCAGCGGAATGTCTGTCAGCTACGATCCGCTCCAGCGTCTTTTGCGACAGCTTCACAGCCAGAGCGTCGAACTGCAAAACACCACTTGGCCGATTCCCTATTTTCCACAGGAAGGATCGGTTTCCGTCGAAAAATCGCTGACGGAATTTCTGTCTCTGCTGGCTGACAAAGAAGTCCTGATCGAAAAATTCCAGACCGAAACGTCGGTGGTTCGCAATTCCCACAACTACTTTCCGGTCGGAGTCCGCCAGCTTGTGGACGCGCGACAAAAGGAATCGAAACACGATCCGCTGTCTTCGTCGCTGCATGAGCTTCTGCAGTGCGTGTCCCTTTATACGCTGCTACCAAATCCAGAACATTCTGTAGCGTGTCTGCACACGCTGGCATCGCTTCAGCAGAATCTCCATGTGCTTTCCGGAACCGATCAGCAAGAAGTCCGGCTGCTCTTGCTGCACGCGCAGGTGATTCTGGATCGCGAACAGAGACTGTCCGAAGCCGTGCGCAGCGTGCTTTCGCTCAAGACTCGCGATGTCGCCGACCATGCACGCAAACGCTACGACGATCAGTATCAAGTGGCGCTGCGACGCGGCGATGTCTATCGGCTGTCCGCAGCCGGTTTTTTTGCGCTGCTCATTGTCCTTCTCGCCAGTCTGCTCATCCACAAGCTGCGGCGCTCCGCGGCAGCGCTTCAGCATGAACGAGAGCTTTCGGAACAGCTGCTGCTCAACGTCCTGCCCAAGCCGATTGCCGATCGTTTGAAACAGACACCGGAAGTCATCGCCGATAGTTTTCCGACGGTGACGGTGCTGTTTGCCGATCTGGTCGGTTTTTCCCAGCTATCCGCCAAGCTGCCAGCCATTGATCTGGTGCGACTGCTCAACCGGATTTTTTCTGCGCTTGATCTGCTGGCGCAAAAGCACGGTCTGGAAAAAATCAAGACGATTGGCGACGCATACATGGTGGTGGCCGGACTCCCCATCGCGCGTGCAGATCATGCAGAAGCGATGGCGGAATTTGCCCTGTCTGCCATCAGCACGCTCGATTCTCTGCGCAGCGAGCTGCCGCAAGACATGTCATTCCGCATCGGCATCAACAGCGGTTCTGTCGTCGCTGGGGTGATCGGTCTGCGCAAGTTTTCCTATGACTTGTGGGGACACACCGTAAACCTGGCAAGCCGGATGGAAATGCACGGAATTCCCGGTGCGATCCACTGCGCAGAATCGACGTATGAGCTGCTCAAGAACCGATACGAATTTGTGCCGCGCGGACCAATCCCGATCAAAGGAATCGGTCCCCAGACAACGTATCTTTTGCAAAAACGGAAGGCTGCGGACCCAGCGGCTTAGCGCGGCGTGATGATCTTGGTGTCAGGCGGGGGCGTAAACGAAAAGCGCGCGTCATCAACGCCGGCTTTGGGATTCGGTTCGATTCCCGAAAACACCAGGTGGTTTTGTCCGCCTTGCTGATCGAACAGCACCGTTTCTTTGACCAGGAAAGTCTTCGGCTGCACGACGAACAGCAGGTGGCGATACTGCGCGGAAGCGACCTTGGGCAGAAGCTTCAGCACCAGATCGCCCGCTTCCCCGAGCGGCTGATCGTCGAAATAGGAAATCTCGAACTCTTCTTGCAGCTTGCCGCGACCAAACAAAAAGCTGACCTGCGCCGGTAGCTGCGATGAGCTGAGCGACTGCTTGTACGCCTGCTCGTCGTCTGGTTCGTAGACCCACAGCGTCGTTCCGTCGGCAACGAACAGCTTTTTTTCCGGCTTTTCATAGTCCCAGCGCATCTTGCCGGGCTTTTTCAGCGCCACCGTGCCCGATGCCTGTCGTTTGCCCATCGGCCCGGTGAGCGTCTGCGAAAACTTCGCCCGCAACGACGCAATGCTTTCGTAACTTTTTTGAAGCTGGCTGACGACTTCGGCGACGGGAGGACGGGCTGGGATCGCCGCATCGGTCGCTTTGCGCGGCGTGGTCGCTGGGGTCGCAGCGGGATTTTTCGCGGCAGTGGCTGCTGGAGTCGCCGTCGGAGCAGGCGGAGCAGGCGGAGCAGCGGCAATCGAAAGGACAAACGGCAGGACGGACAGTTTCGGCAGAAAGCGCCTCATCGGGTTCTCCACAGGTGGATATTCGCACAAAGACAGATGCGACGCTGCTCGGCTCTATTCAAATTGCCGCACGCTGTGGGGACGATGCAGCAAAAACTAATGAGCGGCGGTTTTGGCTAGCGCGTCTTTGACGAACTGTTCGATCTTCGGCTTGGGCGCGGCACCGACGAGCTGGCCGATGACTTTGCCTTTGTGAAAGACGAGCAGCGTCGGAATCGAGCGCACATCGTACTTGGTCGGGGTGCTCGGGCTGTGGTCGATGTCCATCTTGCCGACGTTTAGCTTGCCTTCAAACTGGGTGGCGAGCGACTCGACAGCGGGGGCGATCGCCCGGCAGGGTGCGCACCAGGTGGCCCAGAAGTCGACCAGCGTCGGTTTGTCAGAGGAAAGCACCTCGGCCTGGAAGTTGGCGTCGGTGAGGATCTTGATGTGGTGCGATGACATGGGATTCTCCTTCAGCCACAATCTAATATGACTGGCCGGCTGCGAAAGGGGCGACCGCTTTTTTTCGGCTATTGTGCGGGCCGCCCATGAGCCTAGACCGAACCGAAACAGCGCAGCCACTTCTTCCGCTTCCGCAGCTTCCCAAGCTGCCGCTGCTCGACGGTCAGGTTCAGGTTGACGGCATTGTGTCGAGCCAGGTGTTCGTGTCGCCCGAAGCAGACTTTGCCGTGCTGCGGCTTGATGTCGCGGGACAGATTCGACCCGTGATTGCCGTCGGTGCGCTGGCCGGTCTGCGAATCGGTGAGACGGTGCGCATCATCGGTCGTTACGAACAGCACGACCGCTACGGTCAAAGGCTGCGGGCCGATCAAGCGCTGCCGCAGACGCCCGAGTCCCGGCTGGGTGTCGAGCGCTATTTGTCGACGCTGGCTGGTCTGGGTCCAGAGCTTGCGCGCCGCATCGTCGCCGAGCTTGGACCCCGCGCGCTCATCGCCCTGGAAGAAGAGACGTTTCGCGTTGCCCAGATCAAAGGGGTCGGAAAAAAACGGGCCCAGCGGGCGCTGATTGACGCTCGGGCTCGTCGAGAAGAACGCGAAGTGATGATCTTTTTGCAGGGGCTCGGGATTTCGGCAGCGTATGCGGCGCGGATTCGCAAGCAGTGGGGACAGACGGCGATCACCAAAGTGCGCGAAAATCCCTACGCGCTCGCGCGGGAAGTCACCGGCATCGGTTTTCACATTGCCGATCGGATTGCCGCCGCGATGGGCGTCGAGCCGCTATCACCCTTGCGCTGTGTCGCCGGGGGAAGGCATGTGCTTCTCAGCGCCTGTGACTCGGGGCATTGCTATTTGCCGACGAAAGAGCTGCTGCAGCGAGCGGTGCAGCTGCTCACGCAAGCGCCGCCCGACGATCACGAGCCCAATCGACCACTGCCGCCACCCGACGAAAAACTGGTCGATGCGGTGGAAAAATCGATCGAGACGATGCGCTCGCACGGGGAAACCGTGCACGAAGGTGATGCGGTCTATCTTTCGTCGCTGCACCAGCAAGAAGTTGACCTGACGCGGCAGGTGTCGCGGCTTCTGTCGACGATCCGTGCGCGAATTCCGACCATTTCGGAACACGACATCTCGCTGCGGCTGGCAGAAGGTCAGAAAGCAGCGCTTCTGCGGGTTGAAACGTCGCCGCTTAGCATCATCACGGGCGGGCCGGGAACGGGTAAGACGACGATCATTTCGGCGCTGGTGCGGGCGTATCTGCGCGCGGGGCTGCGGGTTTGCCTGACTGCACCGACGGGACGAGCGGCCAAGCGACTGTCGGATGCGACGGGCCAGACCGCCAAGACGATTCACCGCCTGCTCAACCTGATTCCCGGCGAGCGCGGGCGGGTGGCCAAAGACCTGGAAATTGATCTGCTGGTCTGTGATGAAGCGTCGATGCTCGATCTGCCGCTGGCGCTGACGCTTTTGCGAGCAGTGCCCGGTGGTGCGACAGTGGTTCTAGTCGGCGACGTCGATCAGCTCCCGTCGGTGGGACCGGGTCGTGTGCTGGCCGATTTGATTGATTCAACCTGCATTCCGGTGACCCGGCTGCGCGAAATTTTCCGTCAAAAAGAAGGTTCGGGAATCATCGACAACGCGCAAGCGATCCTGCGCGGCGAGCTGCCTCTGTCGGCACCTTCCGACGGAAAATTGGCCGACTTTTACTGGATCGAAGTCGACGATGCGCAAAAATCGCGCGACACGGTGGTCAAGCTGGTGTCGGAACGGATTCCGCAGCGCTTTGGTTTTGACCCGCTCACCGACGTGCAGGTATTGACGCCAATGCATCGCGGTGAAGTCGGAACCGAAGAACTAAACCGCGCACTGCAAGCCCAGCTCAATCCAGCCGCCAAACAGCCGCAGCGCCCGCAAGCGACGACGGGAGAGCCCACAGCCGACAAGCCAAGCACGCCGCAGAAAGTCTCGTTTTACGTCGGTGACAAAGTGATGCAGGTGCGGAACAACTACGAGCTCGACGTCTGGAACGGCGACATCGGCGTGATCATCGGGCGCGATGAAGAAGACGACCTTGTGCTGGTGCGGTTTGAAGACGAGCGGCAGGTCGCCTATGACGCCGAAGCGCGCGATGATCTGGAGCTGGCGTATGCCGTCAGCGTCCACAAAAGCCAAGGCAGCGAGTACAAAGCCGTCGTGGTGCCACTGCACATCCAGCACTTTCCGCTTCTGCGACGGAATTTGGTCTACACCGCAGTGACACGCGGCAAAAAACTGGTCGTGCTGGTCGGCAGTCGTCGGGCGGTACGGCGCGCGGTGACCCAAACCGGCGATCTCCAGCGCTACACTGGTCTGCGCGAGCGGCTTCGCAGTATGCTGCCAAGCGGATGAACCACTTCCCCAACACCTCGTCGAGAAACTGGGCGTATGTCGCAGTGCTGCTGGCGGCGGTGGTTTCGACGTGGGCCTGTCTTGCGGCACCGCTCGACCTGGGTTTCGGTGCAAAAGGCGACGCTGCGGTGGACAGTGGGGTCTATCCCGACGACGGCCAAGGGCAAGGCGTGCTCGGGCTTTTTACCATCACCGGCTGTGGCAAGCTGACGTTCCCCGGCGACGAGCCACGCTGCGAGGGTCTTTCGCCCCTTTCGCTTCAGCTTGTACTTCTGCCCATTGGCGTGTCGAGCTATCGCTGGCAGGTGGTGCCGGCAAACGGAACCAGCGACGGTGGAGTAAGTGATGGCGGACTTGGTTCGCTGCTCGATGAAACGCAGAGCCGCAGCCGCAGTCCCAGCTTCACCCTGACGCGACCTGGCACCTATTATGTCAATCTTGCCGTCGCTGGACCCGGTGGCACCAGCAGCGCCAGCGGCCAGATCATCGTCGGCACGGGCGATATCGGAGCCCCCTGTCGCAGCGACGATCAGTGCCAAAACGGTCTGCGCTGCCTGTGCGCGGCTGACAAGCCTGGTCGCGATGGCGCCTGTCCGGGCTCGCTCGCAAGCGGACTTTGCACCAAAAGCTGCGACGGTGTCGCCTGTCCCACCGGCAGCGTGTGTCTGAACTTGTCGCGCAGCCAAACCGCACTTCCCGACGGTGGCAGCGGCGATGGTTTCCGTCAGCCGATCTGCGTCATGCCTTGCAGCGTCGACACCGACTGTCGCGCCGACCAAGTCTGTCGCGAGCTACCCCAGAGCAAACCCGGCGCTGCGGCATCGGCCCCGCTTCAGTTTGGCAAAGTCTGTTTTGCGTCCATCCCCGCGGGTGTCGGTGCAAGCTGCATCGGCCCTGACGAACAACCAAGCCAGAGCGACTGTGCGACCGGCATCTGCGAAGCGCTCGGTTCACACGATCTGTGCACCATTTCCTGCGGCGCGGGCTGTCCACAGTCTGCCGCGTGTGCGACGTGGAATGGCACCGTCGCCCCCGTCCCGAGCGGTCCGCGCTGCCTGGGCCGCTGCGATGCAAGCCATCCGTGTGCAGATCCACTGCTCGACTGTTTGCCCGGTGGTGGCAGCGGCGGTCTTGGCTTTACCCTGGTCGGCGAACCGATGATCACCCAAGTCTGCGCGCCGCGTCGCTGTAGCAAAGCCGCCGACTGTCCGGGCGGACGCTGCGTCACCATCGGAACGGCGTCATTCTGCCTGCGCAGTTAGGGGGCCCAAGCCCGCGCCGGCTTTCTCTTTTGGCGACAGCGCGCGAAATGCCGCAATCAGCGCGGCCATTCCCTGCGCAATGGATGTCGTCGCTGCAAAGCCAAGCAGTTCCCTGGCCCGCTGTGGCGAACCGACAAACTGCGTCACATCGTAGCTGCGCGCGGGCGCTTCGACGACGCGGCAGCGCCCACCGCCCGTTTTTTGCGCCAAGTCGGCCAGCTGCGAAAGCGTGGTGCCCTGCCCGGTCACAAGCTGAATCGGCGGCAACACCACACCACACGCCAGCCGATCGATCGTGGCCAAGATGCCGCGCACCGTGTCGGCAAGATGGGTGAAGTCAAAAACGTGCGAAGATCCATCGACGCGCAAAAGTCCGCCCCACAGCGCTGCACGCGCAAACGCCGGCACCACTCGATCGGCATGATCGTGGGTGCTGCCGTACACATTGGAAAAGCGCAGCACCGCTGTGCCAAGTCCCAGCCCGCGCGCCGCAAAGACCCGCGCTTCCGCTTCGGCTTTGGAACGCCCATAGATATTGAGAGGCCGCAGCGCGGTGTCTTCCGTGACGGGAAGCTGGTCAACCTGGCCGTACACTTCGCGGCTGCTCGAAAACAGCAGCCAGGGACGATGGGCCTGCGCCACACACGCATCGATCACTTCTTGCGTGCCCAGCACATTGGTATCCCAGCACAGCGTTGGATCACGCTCGCCCAAGAGAACCCGCGAAACCGCCGCCAGGTGCACGACGCCATCACAGCCCGCAACCAGTCGACGGACCGAATCCCGAATCCGAACATCACCTGAACCCGCGTGACCTATCGGCAAACAGACATCGAGCCGGCGCACCGCGTCGCCGCGATCGACAAGCGCTTGCGCGAGCGCCGTCCCGATGAGTCCTTCCGATCCAGTGATGCCAATGATCGCCATCGCGTCTGCTTGCTGCCGCCGGGTTTGGGCCTTCCGTCAAAAGGCAAACCATCAAATCTTGCCACGAAACGGCATGCGCCAACGTGATAAGATGTGAAGGTGTCTACTCTTCAGAAGCGGCTTCTTTCCCCCCGTAGAAACGCAACCTCCGCTAGGCTTCATCTTGCACTCCTTTTGTCGATTCCGATTGTCGCTAGCGCGTGCTCGCAGCCACTTGTGATTCGGTCCGAGCGCACACAAGCGATGATGCCGATTGCCAAAAGCAAGACGGTCGTCTTTGTGCACGGCATGTTTATGACGCCGCTTGCATGGGAAAAGTGGGAAGCGCACTTCGCCGCCAAGGGCTATAAGACGCTCGCTCCGGCGTGGCCGCTGCACGATCTGCCGATTGAAGATCAGCGCAAAAATCATCCACATCCCAAGCTCGGTGAGCTGACGCTCGACACGGTGCTTTCACATTATCGGCAGGTGTTAAAAGGTCTCGATGAAAAGCCGATCTTGGTCGGACACTCGATGGGCGGACTCATCGTCCAGATCCTGCTTGCCGAAGGCCTGGGAGCCGCAGGAATCGCGATTGATTCGGCGCCGCCCAAAGGTGTGATCTCGCTCAAATACTCGTTCCTAAAAAGCAACTGGCCGGTGATAAGTCCGAGCGCAAAAGTCAGCGAGCCGTTTTTCCCAACCCAACAGAATTTCGACTACAGCTTTTCCAACTGCATTCCTGCCGCAGAACAGAAATCCGCTTACGAACGCTTCGCCGTTCCAGAATCGCGCCGGGTGGGCAAAGCCCCAACCGAAGATGTTGCAAAGATCAATTTCCAGACGGCACGACCACCGCTTTTGCTGATCGCTGGGAGTCTTGATCACATCATTCCGGCGAGTCTGAATCGATCGAACTACGACAAGTACGATCGCAGTCCATCGATCACCGATTTCCGCGAGTTTGAAGGACGCTGCCACTTCATCATCGGCCAAACCGGCTGGGAGGAAGTCGCGGACTATGTGCTCGACTGGATTGCCAAAAACCAGTAGCAAAAAAACAGCGCACGCTTGACCGCACCGACATCCAAACACTGTCTCCTGCTCTTTCCCAAAAAGGACGTCGCATGACCGCCGCCGCGTCTGCCCTTCCGCTTCTGACCAAAGAGGAGTGTCTGGCGCAGCACCCCTTTCCCAAGGAATTTGCCGCCGCAAAGCGCCTGGAGTGGTTCTGGCATTACGACGTTGATCTGTCGGCAAAAGAGTTGTGGACGCTGGTGGCGGATTCGTCCCGGATGAATCGCGCGCTGCAAGTAAGCGAGATGAAGTTCGAGGATCGCAACGGGCAGCGTATTGGCAGCTCGCGACCGGGCGGATTTTTTCATGAGTGGCAGGAAGTGCCGTGGAACTGGGTGGCGGAACGATTCATCGAGTCTGTCCGTATCTACCGCAGCGGTTTTTCCAAAGTGGTCTACGCCGTGTTCATGCTTCAGCCGCTCTCGACGGAAAAAACCCGTCTGTATGTCTATTTTGGCGCGGTTCCCAAAAACCCCCTCACCAGTCTGGCACTGCGTTTGGGATTCCCTTCGGTGGGTCGCGAATATGCAAAGCTTTTGCCACGGCTCGCTGATGAAGTGCGCGAACGTCGACCGCTGTCTTTGGTACAGCCTGGCCCCGGACTCAGCGAAGCGGCGCAGCAGCGACTTGCGACAATCCGTCAGGACTTGATCGCAAAAGGACTCGATGTCCGCGCGGTCAACCAGCTCCTCGATTGGATTGCAAACGGCGATGAACAGGAGCTGTTCCGCATCCAAGTTCGCGAGCGCGCGCGCGCCTTTCAGGTCGACGAAGATGCGCTGCTTCGGGTGTGTCTGCATGCGACGCGATTGGGACTTTTGGAACTAAGCTGGGACGTCATGTGTCCGCACTGCCGCGGTGTCAGCAAACAGAACGGCAGTCTGGGTGACATAAGTACGCAAGGGGCCTGCGAAGTCTGTCTTATCGACTTTGGTACCGACTCAAGTGATGCAGTCGAGATCACGTTTCATGTCCATCCATCGATCCGCGAGGTGCCGCTGCGGACGTTCTGTAGTGCGGAACCAGCGACGAAAGAACACATCCGGGTGCAGCACAGTGTCCCCCCCGATGGCAAGCAGATTCTCTTGCCGCCGCTTCCCAAAGGACGCTATCGGCTGCGCTGGCAAGGACACAAGCGCTACGGCTACCTGGATGTGGGGGTGCCAAGCGGTGCGCGTGAAATCGACTGGCGGACAAGCAGCCAGCCATGCGAGCTTTCCGTCGACAGTGACTTTGCGCTGCAGCTTCACAACGACAGCTCCGAAACCGCTCTGTTTGTGCTGGAGACCGCACAGTGGAGCGACTTGGCACTGCGACCTGGACGCATTTTTAGTCTTCAGGAATTCCGTGATCTGTTTCGGGAAGAGTATCTAAGCGCCGATGTTCAGCTTGCGATTGGACAACAGACGATTCTGTTTACGGACATGGTTGGATCGACGGAGCTTTACGCAAAACAGGGTGATGCGGTGGCATTCCGTGAAGTCCGCCGCCATTTTGCCGATGTCTTCCGCATCATCGCGGAACATCGTGGCGCCGTGGTCAAAACAATCGGCGATGCGGTCATGGGCGCGTTTACCAGTCCGCTCGATGCCGTCCTGTCCGCCAAGGCCATTCACGACTGTTTTCACCCCGGACGGAGCGACTCACTGACCAAGCTGCGCATCTCGGTGAACGTCGGTCCGTGCATCGCGGTCAAGCTCAACACCGACATTGATTATTTTGGACACACCGTCAATGTCGCGGCCAAACTACAAAGCCTGGCCGGGGCCTGGCAAGTGGCGCTTTCCGATGAAGTGTATTTTGCCCCTGGCGTCGCTGACTGGCTGGCAAAAGAGCCTGCAAAACTAGAAGCAGTCCGTTACGAATCTCCTTCACTCCTTTCGCCGATCAGCGGCAAGCGCTGGACGGTCTACGAAGGAGGCCCGTAGGAGCGAAGAAGTTCAGAAACGGACTGCTTAGGGGGACGACTGGGAGTCTATTGTCCGACGGACACGTTCACTTTTCGGGGCTGTGCGGCAGTGCGCTTGGGAATCACAATGCTGAGCACACCCGCGTTCAGATCCGCTTTGACCTGATCCACATCGGCGCTTTCCGGTAGCGTGAACGTGCGCTGGAAAGAACCAAAGCTGCGCTCGACCATGTAGTAGTTGTCGCCTTCTTTGCGTTCCTCTGCTTCGCGCTTTCCACCGACGGTGAGCCGGTTGCCGGTATGGGTGATTTCCAGATCCGAAAGCTTGACTCCCGGCAGATCCGCTTTGAACAAAAAGGCGTCCTTGGTTTCTTTCACATCGAAGCTTGGCGCAAACTCCAAGCTGCGCTGAATTGCTTCCTGCGGCGGTCCGAAACGGAGCAGTCCTTCCATCACGCGGAATGGATCAAATTCCGAAAACAGCGACGGGAACTGGGTAGAAACAGGACGACGAACAACGGCGGTCATGGCTATCCTCCCAAAAGTATCTGTTTGTACAGAGAGTCGTTTTGCACAGCTCCCAATGCCGGACATATCTGCCGCATACGGAGCCGTACACAAGGTCTGTGTGAAACTGCAAGGGAAGCGGCGTGTCCGTCGTGGTCACGCACTCCCTAGCGGTCACTCAAACAGATAAGTTTTGGCCAAACGCGGATCAAGGGGGGGTCGAAAGATTTTTTTTCAGCCGCGAAAAAAATCCCTGCTGGGTCTTTTGCAAAAGCGCTTGCGCAAGCGCTTCGGTAGACCAGTTCGACCAGACTTTCCCGTCGATGATCAGCCACATTCCGGGTCGCAGCCCAAGCCGCTGAAGCTCGGCCACGTCCGACATCACCTGATTGCGACCACGGGCGCTCGCCGCTTCCACTTTGCCAAGCTCGCCCCGTTTGCGCAGAAGCTGTACGACATCGTCGTAGCGCAAGACAAAGCGCCGCGTCATCAGATCGGCCACGTCTTCGAGCAGACGGAAAAACAGCCGCGGATCGACGGCAGCCGTCTGGGCGATAAGCTCGCTTGTCCGTCGCGCCGCTGGCAAAAGTGGCGCATGCAGCACACACAGCCGAACTTTGTCGCGGAAGCGCGCCACCGCATCAAGCACCGCCCGCGTCTGCACGCCGGTCGGAAACGATTCATGATGGAAAAAAAGCACCAGCGTCGTCGGTGCGATCTGTGGACCTTGGCACGGCACACCATCGAGATGTACCCGCAAGGGCCGATTCGGAATGTCCCGCTGTGGATCGAAAGGCCCGCTGCCCCAGATCACGTCCAAGCGTCGCCGATCGTCATCAGGGGTCGTCTGAAGCTGTTCATACAGGCGGGTCAGCGGTGTCCCGTTTTTCAGCATGTCGTGCGCCCGCAGCCGCGCCGCGTCGATTTCATCCATCACCCGCAATTCGAGCTGCGCCCCGACCACCCGGCGGTCGTTGACCAGGACTTCGGGCATCTGCCGATTGCCGCGGGCGCTCGCCCACATCGCCGCAAGCTGCCGCTGGGTCCGATGCGTCCGCAACGACTCACGCAGCGACGCCGGATCAAAGCCATGCCGCGCCACCGCCCGCCACAACTCCTCGCTCAGCTCCCCCGGCACGGTCGGCGTGCTCGACACACCGAGCGCTGTCTGGGCACCGGGCGAAAGCCACTCGGGGTGTTCACACAGCTCCAACAGCAGCGGGAAGCACTGCGCGGGTTGCTCACCGCAGGCCGCGGTCCACAGCTCGGCGCCACGCTCGCCGCCACTGCGCAGCGGCAGAAACCGCACCCGGACATCACCAAGCAGAGGCTGCCGACGCACCAAGCTGCGCAGAAGTCCCGCCGGACACGTCCCGCCGAGTGTCCCGCTCACATCGACCGTCACCACGGCAAAGCGCGGGCCCAGCTGCGGCACAAGCGGCGGCGGCGCCAACCACACCTCCTGCGCGGCGTCCCCGGCAAGCGGCGTCGCCCAGCCCGCGCGCACCGACAGAACACACAACACAGTGGCAAGCACCAGCGACAAAACAGCGCTCGTCCCGTCGCACAATGCACCCAAACGGCGCCCTGGCCGACCGATTCTCTGTTGCGCGTAGCGTGCCACCGTGCCTTCGTCCTCGCTGCGTCCGTTACTCCATTGGTAGCCTAATCATCGGCTTTTGTGGTACACCGCAAGCCTATGCAAAGACGAGTTGTGGTCACCGGCATCGGACTGTGTACACCGCTTGGACTGGGTCGCGAGGCGAGCTGGAAAGCTTGCATAGCGGGGCAGAGCGGCATCGGACCCATCACCCACTTCGACCATTCGCTGTTCACCACCCACTTCGGTGGTGAGGTCAAAGGGCTTGATCCGACGACGTTCATCGACAAGCGCGAAGCCAAACACCTGGATCTGTTTGTCATTTTCGCGCTGTACGCCGCCGAAGAAGCGATGGCCCACGCGCAGCTCAAGGTCAGCCCCGAGCCCGCCGACAAGCCTGGTCTTTTTGTGCCTGGTGCGCAGCTGCCGTTTGGGGCGCGCAGCGACGGAAGCTATCCATGCGATCGCGTCGGCGTGTTCATTGGCGCCGGTCTTGGCGGTGTCAGCCACATCGAATCAACGCACTCGACGCTGACCGAGCGCGGACCGGGTCGAATTTCGCCATACTTTGTGCCGCAGATCATCATCAACATGGCACCGGGCCTCTTGTCGATCCGCAAGGGTCTAAAAGGTCCGAACATGAGCCAAGTGTCGGCCTGCGCGACGGGAGCCCACGCCATAGGCGAAGCGGCTCGCACCATTTCTGAAGGCGCTGCCGACGTGATGATTGCGGGTGGAACCGAAGCCACCGTGTCGCCGCTCGGCGTCGGTGGTTTCAATGCCATGCGAGCGCTGTCGACGCGCAACGATGCACCGGAAAAAGCGTCGCGCCCGTTTGATGTCGATCGCGACGGCTTTGTCATCGCCGAAGGCGCCGGCCTGCTCGTGCTGGAAGAACGCGAGTCGGCGCTGCGTCGTGGTGTGCCGATTTTGGCCGAGCTGGTCGGTTACGGACGTTCTGCCGACGGCTATCACATGACATCGCCGTGTGTCGACGGGGAAGGCGCGCAGCGCTGCATGCGAATGGCGCTTCGCCAAGCCCACCAGCACGGCATTTCACCGACTGACATTGGCTACATCAACGCCCACGGCACATCGACCCGGCAAGGCGACATCGCCGAAACGGTCGCGATCAAAGCGGTATTTGGTGATCACGCCCGCAAGCTCGCGGTGTCGTCGACGAAATCCATGACCGGACACCTGCTTGGGGCCGCCGGTGGTGTCGAAGCCGCGTTTTCGATCCTGGCGCTGCAAGACGGCATCTTGCCGCCGACCATCAACCTCGATAAGCCCGACCCCGAGTGCGATCTCGACTACATCCCGCACACCGCGCGCGCGGCCCAGAGCCGGGCGGCACTGTCCAACAGCTTCGGTTTCGGCGGCACCAACGCCTCGCTGATCTTCGCCAAGCACATCTGACATAATTCCTTTGTGGACAACCGCGATTTTCGCCACGAGTGCGTTCGCCGTGGCGATGTGCTCATCCTGCGTGTGCGCGGCGAGTTTACGCTCGACGACGCGCGCGCCTACGTCGCGATTCGCGATCAGATTGGCGCCGAGCAGAACTATCTGCTGCTGCTGATATTTGCCAGCGAAGCAACCGGCATGCATCCCGCGGCACGCCGTTACGTCGCCGAACACGCCACGCCGCACGAAGGCAAAAACAGCGCCATTGCCGTCGTCGGAGCCGGCGCGATTCTGCGGGGACTCCTACAGCTTCTGTTTTCGGCCATCACCCTGCTTGGCCGGCGTCCGGTATTCCCAAGCTTTGTCAGCGATGAAGCCACTGCTCTGCGTTTTCTCGATGAGCAGCGCCAGCGCATCTACAAACAGCTCGGTCGAAAGTAGCCCCGTTCCCCGTCGCTTACGCATCGCCGCGCCGCCGCCGTTTCATCTTGCTATGTTTCATCGAGGACTCGGTTTAGATTGCCGGTTCCTATGCCTTCCCAGCCACATGAATCTGCCCCCGCATCACACGTTCCAGCTACCGCGTCTTCGCACCGCACGGCGCTTGGAATCGGCGCACTTGCCTTGGTGATGATCTATTACGGGATCTTTGTCATACGCAATTTCAGCGGCCCCATTGGTGACTATAACGAATCATTCCTGCACGAATACTTGGCCTGGTACGCATCGAAGCACATCTCGCTGTGGCCAATTCCGACCCTTCATCTGCATACCGATCAAGTCCTGTATCCGTTCGGTGCCAACGTCGCGCTACAGAGCTGGTGCGTCGAGCGTGACGTTCTGTTTGCGCTGCTCAAACCGCTCTTTCCCAACGCTCCGCTGCTCCAGCTCTACTACTTGCTTGGTGTTGGACTTAGTACAATCGGTAGCTATCTGCTCCTTCTGCCGCGCTTTGGTGCGCTTCGATCGGGCATCGCGACCGTGCTTGCGCATGCGTTCAACTTTTATTCGATGCAGAAGTACGCCTATCACTTCAACATCGCGTGCTACCACTGGACCACGTTAGGAATTGTCTGTGACTTTGTGCTAGTGAAAACTGTCGTCGCTGATCGCCTGATTCCGCTGCGACTTCTGCTGCTGCGATGTTTGCTTCTGGCGCTCGCGTTTGGTCTTGAACTGGGACACGTACTTGGCTATTCCCTGACTTCGTTTCTGTTCGCCAGTGCCTATGTGGTGTGGTTTGTCCGCAGCGAGCAGCGCCAAGGCAGAATCGCCGTGCAGCAGCTTTTCCACAGTCTGCGCGATCAGCTTGGACGCGACCGTCTGTTTGCACTTTTGATGCTGTCTTCGACGCTGGCGGTTGCGTGGCTGTATGGCGCGATCACGTTCGGAATCGTTCGCGACTCGCTGTCGGTGGGTAAATTTCCGGGCCAAGCAGCAGCCTGGTGGGCAAGTCCCTTGCGTCTGCTGATTCCCTATACGCCGTGGCTTCATCCATCCATGCAGCCGCTGTTTAACCACGTCCTGGGCGACCTTGCGGAAGACGGAATCGGCTGCGGCAGTCCGGGGCTGTTTCTGCTCTTTCTGGCCGGACTTGGCATCTACCAAACCAAAGCGTGGCAAAGACGATCGCCGTACTTCTTTTTGTTCGCATCGTTTTGTCTGTATGTCCTCAGCGGCGCACATCTGCCGCTCCTCAAGCTCCTTCCGTGGTTCGCATTCTGTCGGGTCTATTCCCGATCCACGCTGGTCTACAGCACGCTGTTGGCGCTTTTCGCACTGGAAGTTTCCTTTTCGGTTGTGCGCACGTCGATCCGCCGCAGTCTGCTCCTGCTTGGAATCTTGGGAATCGGCGGACTCGAACTTGTGACCGTCGCCCAGATCAAGCGAGAGCTGCCAGCGTACTCATTTTCTGCGCAGCAAAAGGACTACCTTGCGACCATCAAAAAACTTCCGGGTGAAGCGCTGCTCGACTTCCCTTTCTGTCTCACCGGAGGCAACGGTGACATAGCCGGACTCTGTCCGCTGTGGCAGCGGTTAAAAGGGGTCTACGCACTCCAGCGCTTTCACGAAAAGAAAGTGATCGGACAGTACTTGGGAAGACTGCATCCCAACCAGACCGCGCCGTTTGTGCGACAAGGATGGGATACCCTAAACGATCCGGATACGCTGCGCATGACCATCGCGCAAAGACAGCGCCGCTGCCTGACTTCCGACGAGTGGTTCTTCTTCGAGCAGTTCTATCTGTACAACGACTTTGCCGGGATTCAGCTTGCGATAGACAGGCTGCCTCCGGGCTGTCCGGAACAGTTTTACAAGCGCTACGGAGCCCCGATTGCAAGCATGGAGCTGGCCGGAGCAGGACGCCTGGTGCTGATTCCCAAGCCGCTCTCGCAGCACGCGCTCGTGAACAAAGAGATGGGCAAACAAGTCACGCTGACGCGCACCGAAGCCGCGCTGTTCAAGCGGAAGCTCGTGGCTGCGGATCTTCAGGTGAGCAGTCCCACGGATGTTCACGAGATCACAGGCAGCGAAGGACAGCCACAGTCCTATGATTTTGTCGACGGTGACGGCATCGTGTACGGACCCTATGTGGCGCTTCCCAAAGGACGCTATGTGGCGACGTTTGAACTGGAGGTTCCGCAGCCGGGCACAGGCACACTTGCCAAGCTGGATGTCGCCGCACACAACACGTCATTTGCAGCCACCAAAGTGCAAGCCGATTCGTTGCCTTCCGGACGACAAACAGTCGCACTTCCGTTTGAACTTTCGGAACGGACTTCAGGGATAGAAACGCGCGTGTGTGCAAAGGGCACAAGATTCATTCTGCACAGCATCACCCTCGAACAGCTTGGCACACAGAACAACTAACTGGAAAAGGACGTGTCCCATGCAAGCGCTGCACCGTTTCGGAACTGCACTGTCTGTTCGGCTCTCCGCCGCATTCCTTTTTGGAAGTCTGCTTGCAGTGACCGCCTGTTCCCCCGCACGGGTCGGCGTCGAAATTGATGACATGGGGGTGCCCCAGGATCTGACGGTGCGCCCACCCAGACCGGACCTTGCGCCGCCGCCGGTTTATGATTTCGCGCTGCCCGATGTTCATGTGGTGATCACCGCAGACAACGCCTATGCATTCGGCTTTGGCTTTGCTGATCGCGTCACCAAGCTGAACGGACGACCGAAAACTGTCGTCGCTGGCGACATTTTTAACTGTCCGATAGGGGTCGGTCCGGAAGCCTACGACATCCCTGCCGCTGAAGCCCCAGAGTCTTCCTATCTTTACATCGTGGCCTGGGCCGATGATGCCGTCACCGAAGGTGTACTCGGCCAGTTCGAGCGCAGCGGAACACCGCTTTACACCGGCGATGCAAACTGGCAAGTCTGCGCCACAGGTCAGTTTTACGATCCCGGACCAGCCGGTGGTGGACCCACGTTGGACGTTGTAAACCAAGAGCTTGCGCGCTGTAACACAGCAGCCGGTTCACCGGCGACCAGCAGCGCCGGTTGGGTATCGACCACAGGGGCCGTCACACCGGGCGCAATCGGCAACTTGGCGGTCGGCGAAGACAACAGCTCCCCAGATGGTGACTTCCCGATCGTCTGCCAAAAAGACGCGATGGGACAGCGTGGCATTGATTCCGGAGCCCGCTGGATGTGGTACAGCCCCGACGGAAAATCGCCATTCCGTTACACAGGTGGAAAAAATCCAACCCGGACCTTCCTGATCTTCCGTCTGCCCAGTCGCGTCGTGGTCATCGGGTAAGCGCGCCCGGCACTACTTGCGCAGCGACACCATCGTCACACCGCACAGAACCAGCACACTGCCGATAAGCTGGCCCATCGTCACCTGTTCACCCAGCAGGAAATGGGCAAGCAGAATCGTTGACACGGGGCCAATCGTGGTCAATATCGCGGCGGGTCCGGAACCCACCAGACCGATTCCTTTGGCCAACAGCCAGGTCGGAATCACCGTCGCTACGGTCGCCAAAAGCAGCCCGTATCCATACACCGGCAGCGGCAGGCCCGAAAGCGGTCGACCGGCCACAATCCAGTGCACAAAAATCGCGACCGTGGCCGACAGAAGTGAATAGGAATTGAAGCGTGCCGCACCCACTTTGGGAATCAGCCGACCCGCGCCCAGAAGATACAGCGCATAGCCAACCGAACATCCCAGCACTAGCAGCGAGCCCTTCATCACGAGCGGACCGGACAGATTTTGTTCGTGATGAAACACAATTCCCATGCCCGCATACGTGACCCCAAGCGATAGTACATGCAGGCGGCGCAGCGGCGTTCGGAAGAGGAGTGCCGCCAAGAGAACCACAAAGGTCGGATACAGAAACAGAACCAGTCTTTCGAGGGAGGCAGAGATATACAAAAGCCCCAGAAAATCAAGCATGCTAGATATGTAATATCCAGTAATTCCCAGCAGCACAGTCAGCGCCATTTCACGTTTGCTAAGCCGCGCGGTCGCTTTTTTTTCCGAAAAATACGCGGTCAGCAGAAGCAGCGGCACGGCCATGAACATCCGCAAGGACAATACCTGAAGCGCATCCGCGCCGAGTCGATAGGCCAGCTTGGCCAGGATCGCTTTGGTTGAAATGGTGATGCCGCTGAGCAGCACCAACATCGCACCTTCGATCCGCTGTTTGGTCAGGTTCCCATCTGACATGATCGCTTCCCAAGCGAACCCCTTATGGGGGCGAATCGCCGTCGCTGCCTTCATCACTCCGATCGCCAGAAAGATGCGCCACGACAAGTCGCAGTCCGGCATCCATTGATTCCTGATTGCGGAGCTTGCCGAACTGTTCGTCCCAGCGACCATGCTTCAGATCGGCGCGAAGTTGGGCGATTCCCTGCACCAGCTCCACCGGATTGAGAAGCTGAAACGCCGACATCGAATTTCGTACACTGGGATCAAGATACACTTCCGGTCGGCCCCAAAATGCATCAATGAAACCGTCGGTGCAGTCGTGCGGAATCAAGACAGGGATGCTCGTCACCGGTCCCAGTGCTTCTTCAAAAAAACTGCGCGCTGGCATCCGGCGACGATGCGCGGCAGCGATTCCGGGAAAGTACACATTGGTGATCCAGCGATCGGGAAACACCTCACCGTGCGGAAGATAAGTCAGGATCACGATGCGCTGGCGGGCCACACGACGCAGCTCACGAAGCCCACGCGGAACATCCAGCCAGTGATGCACGGTCATAAAGGCCGTCACGGCATCCACCGACTGATCGATGAGTGGCAACCGTTCCGCTTCGCCAACGATCGCTGGCGCCGCATCAAGTGGACGCTGCCGGATCATCATTTCAGATGGTTCCAGCGCGACCACTTTGCGATTCGGCGATTCATAGGAACCGGTTCCGGCCCCGACGTTGAGCACCGAAACACAGTCTCCCAGCGCCTCTTCGATGAGAGCCGCGAACCGTGGGTCGGGACGCCGCTTCCGCTGATAATCTCTGCCAATCCGATCGTACCGAGCCACTCTTTTTCGCTTCCGTTACAAAGGACGAGGCGGAAGTTCGTAGCATTCTGGCAAACGATCGACTCCGCACCGCAGCGTCTCACACCAGTTCAAAAACTGTGTCACCATTTCGCGACCGCGAAACAGGGCCCCATGTTGCGGCGCAATGACTTCAATGTCCAGCGTTCGGACAAGCTTGACCCACGTTTTCAGCGCCAGGCTGGACGCCATGTAGCGCTTGTGAAATCCGCTCATGAAAGGTACGTGGTCTTCAAAGTCCGGAACTTCACGGTATTCGCAGCCCAGCGACGCACCAACATCCCCGGTGTAGAGAATTTTGGACGTCGGATCATACAAGTGAAAGTTTCCCGCCGAGTGCAGGAAGTGAGCCGGGATCAGCGCCAATTCCGATCCATTGAGATCGAGCCACATTCCTTCATCCGGAATCGCGCGCAGCCGATGTTCAAACTGCTCCTCGATCTCGACATGCGGAATGAAGCGTAGCCAGAGCAGCGACACGTATGCGAGCGCATCGGTTGCCCGCAGCCAATCGTTGATTCCTGACACTATGTCAGGATCTTGATGGGACAAAAACAGGTGGCGAATCTGTGCACCACCCGACATCACAGCGGTGTCCTCAAACAACCGCTGGAACACCGCGTGTCCCCCAGGATCGAGGAGAATGCACTCGCCGTTGTGAACGATCAGGTGGTGGTTCGCCTGCACCGCGAGGCCGGAAGTACCGAGGTTCTGGAGAAGAATGTTGCTATGACTCTCGCCGCGAAACAGGGTGATCTCGGACATCGTGGTCTTGCTCCTGTCAGATTCTGCTTACCAGCGACTGCGTTAGGGGGCCCGGTCGTGTCGAATCGTGCCGGATGAAAACAGCCGCGAGCGCCGCGCGAGGAATCGCTCCACAGCCTGTGTCAGCAGCTTGGGATCGCGCGATTTCGGAATGGAACCATCAGCGCCACAGCGACGGGCAAGCTCGGACAGCTCCGCCTCTGGAAGCGAGGAATGAAGCAGAATCACAACGCCTTTCCCATAGCTGGCGGCACGCACAAGCTGACAGACTTTGTCACCCGTAATGGACGGCATGTTCACGTCGACGATAACCATATCGGGCTGGTGACGAATGACCTCACGGGTGATACCAAGTGGAGAGTCGAAGCTATGGACTACATACCCCTCCGCTTGCAAGAGAAGCTGAACGTAGGTAAGAAATGTTTGACTGTCGTCGAGCACAAAGATTTTGGCTCGCTGATCATGTTGCGGAGCGCGCTCCATGGGAATCGTCCTCTGGCGAGGTGTTCACTCGGTGTAGGCCCGCATCATAGCAGGCACCCGCTTTTACTGTCGAACGTAATATTGGATGACAGTCCCACTTTGTCAAATCACAACACATGACAAAAGTCGCAAACGACATCCACAGACATCAATATATGTAGCATTCTATAAGCTTCATATTGAGTAGTATGTTTCCGCATTTTCCGTCGGTTCGGAATCGCACGGAGACAGCATTGGCTCAGCATCCGACCATTGCGCCGCACAAGCAAAACGCATCTCCGATCGATGCATATCGACGCGATCCCCAGTCAGAAGATGTCCGGGCTTTTCCGGTGACGACAGTATTACAAAAAATAGTCCGTCTGCGTTTAGCTAATGATTTTTGTTCCGCAAGTACGGTCGGGTCCATGTAAAAATGGATCATCGATACAGCCGGGGGGCTGCTTCGCGATGGGGGAAGCCAGCAAAGTGTCAGGGGTCACGCAAGAGCTGCTCATTTTCGAGCTTGGGGAACGGCTCTATGCACTCCCTTCGAGCCAAGTCAGAGAGGTGCTGCGGGCCTTCAGCGCGGTGCCGATTCCCAATGCGCCCGCGATTGTCGAAGGACTCCTGAATGTCCGGGGTGACATCATTCCGCTGCTCAGTCTGCGTCGCCGTTTGGGAATCGCGGAGCGTCCCCTGTCTTTGACCGACCACTTCATCATCGCCAAAGAGGGAAGTCGGCTGCTGGCCCTGCGTGTCGATCGTGTCGTCAATCTGCAGCGCGCCAGCTTCCAAAGGCCTTTCGATCCGGGCCGCTATGCGTCGGGAAGCGAAGTCATCTCTGGCGTCGCCACGATTCCGGATGGAATGGTTCTGATTCACGATCTGGGACGATTCCTATCCGCTGAGCAGAGTGAACAGCTCGACCGCGCAGTCCGTGATGCAGCGGGAGCCGTCCGCGAAGAAAAGGAATCGACATGAGCCAGGAACCAAAGAGCCACTTCCAGCAGCTCATTTCTCGGCTGGCCAAGGTCGCGGCGGCGCTGGATGAATCGTTGGCACACACCGAAGCCCGTGTCCGCGAGCAGCTTGATGCCCGCGCCAGACTGATGGCGTATGCCGTCGACCGCGTGCGCAGTGAAGACCAGGGGATGGAAGTGCTGGCCTTTTTGCTCGGCTCGCAGCGCTGCGCCATCGCGACTCGATTTGTCATCGAGATGTTTCCCGCTCCAGCCATCACCCGCTTGCCAGGAACCGACCCATACATTTTGGGAATCTGCAACGTGCGGGGACAGCTGCTCTTGGTATTCGATCTGGCTCTTCTTTTCGGTTTCCCTTCACAAAAGACAGACAGCACCATGCAGATTCTGTTGCTTGGTGCAGAACGTCCGGAATTCGGTGTTCTCTGTTGTGGCGATGGACTGACGCTGCGGCTTCCCAAGTCGAGTCTGTCACGCTCTGCCGAACTGCATGAGCCTCCGTTTTTCGGCTGTATTGATGCAGTCACCAGCGACGGACTCCTCCTATTCGATGGAAAAGAGCTGATGCGAGATCAGCGGCTCTTTGTCAACCAGACGGGATGAAAGACCCCATGAGTACTTTCCGATCTGTTCTTTCCAGTACACAGAAGCAGACCAGCTATCTGCTTCTGCTGATTGTGTTTGGTGGACCCGCGTTCATCATCGTTCGGCTCCTGTTTCCTGATCTGGCGGGACCAAGTCCCAATCCAAATGAGCCAGCCTTTGTCCTGACCTATGGACCACCGCTTTTCGCCGCACTTGCTGCGATGGGGACGCTCTTACAGCTCCAGCGCTACTTCAATCAGTTTCATCGATTCACGACGCTGGGTCAGCGAATGCCAAGCGCGCTCCCACAAGCGGATTCGCAAGGTCGCAGCATCGGCAGCGAAACGCGAGAGCTCATCGACACGCTGATTTCACTGCACTCCGTTTCGCAAGCGCTGCGCAGCGAAAACGAGCAGCAGCGCGGAGAACTTCAGCGGCTCAGCAGTCACTATGAATCGCTTCATCAGTCTCTGCTTTCACGCATGGAATCGCTGCTAAGCGCCCCGGTGGAAGAACTGCCAGATCGAGCCAGCGCCCGCCAAAACGCGCCGCATGCGATGGAAGGGCTGCGCCAAAATCTGGATGACGCCCTGACCCGTGCCCGATCGCAGCGTGACTTGATCGATCAGATCGTCAGACAGACGCATCACAGCCATGCAGAAACAGAGTCCGCGCACGAACGTCTTTTGTCTCTGCGGAGCAAAAGCAGCGCGCTGTCTACAGCCATGCAGGAACTGATGAATCGCACGCAGACCGTCGGACAGATTGCTGCATCGGTGAAACTTCTGGCCAGTGAAATTGATCACGTCGCACTCAACGCAACGATTGAAGCCGCGCGCGCTGGTGATGTCGGTCGCGGCTTTTCCATTGTGGCTGCGGAAGTCCGTTCCCTGGCAGAACAGTCCAAGGGTGCGGCACAAAAAATGCGCCAGGTGCTAGAGGAAATTCAGCAAGCCAGCAAAAGCACGCTGTCGTTCGCGATGGAAAGTGAACAGAGCATCGAAGAGCTGGCCGATACCACGCGGCAGACTGCGGCGTCCTTGCTGTCGCTAGAAAACGAAGCAACGGAAGCGCAGGATTCGGTGTCGCAGCTTCTGTCCAGCATGGAATCACAGACCGGCAGTGTGTCCGTGATCCAAGCCGCCCTGCATGGAACTGCGCAGGGAAGCGAGCAGCTCCAGCGTCTTATCCATCGCAATGAAGAGCTGCGGCACATTCTGTATTCGGCCCAGACCGAAAAAACGATCACGGCGAGCGCGGTATCCCAAGGAGCCAGACGATGAGCAGCGATTCCTTTTTATCGCGGCGACGTTTCGGGACGTTGCTTCTGTCATCCACAGCATCGCTCCTGGCTGGCTGTCCGCAGCGCAGCGGATCGTCAGATGATGCAGTGAAAGTGGGGGTTCTGCACGCGCTCAGCGGAACGATGGCGATCATTGCCAAGCCGGTCGCAGAAATGACGATGTTTGCGATTGAGGAGATCAATGCGCAAGGCGGTCTGCTGGGAAGAAAACTTGTCCCCCTTCTGGTCGATGGCCGATCCGATCCCGCGGTGTTTGCCCGTGAAGCAGAGCGTCTGATCGTCGACGAACATGTCAAAGTTGTGTTCGGACTCCTGAACTCTGCGAGTCGGCGCACCACCAAGTCGGTCTTCGAAAAGTACAACCACTTGCTGTTCTATCCGATGTCCTATGAAGGGCTGGAACAGTCCCCCAACATCATTTACACCGGGGCCGCGCCGAATCAGCAGATCACACCCGCGGTGAAGTGGTGTTTTGACAACCTGGGCAAGCGTTTCTTTTTGGTAGGAACCGATCAAGTTCATTCGCGCGCCGCCAACGCCATGATCCAAGATCAGGTCTCTGCTATCGACGGTGAAGTGGTCGGTGAAGCGTATGTTTTGTGGGGCAGCAAAGACGTAAAATCGGTGATCGAACAGATCGAGACCCGCAAGCCATCGGTCATCGTAAACAGCATCACCGGGGATTCAAACCTGGCGTTTTTCCGCGAGCTGCGCAGAGCCGGAATCACCCCAACCAAAATTCCTACGCTGTCGTTTGCGCTGACAGAACATGAGCTGGCCGCGCTGAACACGCGCGAGATGGCGGGCGACTATGTTGCGTGGAACTACCTCCAGGCGCAGTCGAACCCTGAAAACATCGAGTTTGTGAAACGAGTCAGGGCTCGCTTCGGGGCCAACTCCGTCGTCGATGATCCGATGGAATCGGGCTACCTGAGCGTGTATTTGTGGGCGGCTGCGGTGCGCGCGGCGCGTTCCTTTTCCCCTGATCTGGTGCTGGGAACGCTTCCCAACCAAAGCTACAACGCCCCCGAAGGTCTGGTGTACGTCGACGCCGAAAACAACCATGTCTGGCGATCGGCGCGGATTGGCAAAATCGATACCGATGGATCGTTTGATCTGGTGTGGGAATCCGGACGTGCGCTGCGTCCGGTTCCCTATCCAATCTACCGAACGAAAGCTGACTGGGAGACGCTCCTAAACGACCTGTTCATTGGTTGGAAGCGTCAGTGGATGAACCGAGGTTAAGAGGCTTCCATGCAGATTCCTACAACACGAGAGCTGCTTCGCATTCTAAGCAAACCACGTCTGGCAACCCGACTGCTTGGCTGGTTTTTGATTCTGACCACGGGACCGCTTGCGCTCATCATGTACATCACGTATGAGCGCGGCGCCTCGGCGATCCGGCGCGAGGTGGAACAGTCGCTGGAAGCGACATCCAAAGCCCGCGCGGTGGCGATCGAAAACTACGTTGTGGAGCGCAAACGCAACGCCTCGGGTCTGTCAAGAATACCTGACATCGTGGCAACCATGGCTGACTTTCACCAAGCGTTCACCCGCGGCGGCCTCAAGTCACCGGCGTTTGATGAAATCGATCAGCGGATGCGCCCGTTTCTTACTTCGGTAAAGGAGTCGCGCGGCTATTCCGATCTGTTCCTGATTTCACCCGATGGAGACTGTCTGTTTTCCGTCGCCAAAGCCGAAGTCTGGGGCACAAACGTACTCTCCGGACCGTACCGTGATTCCAGCTTGGCGCGGGTGTTCGAACGCACGCGATCGATGCTCGATTCCGAAGTGTCTGACTTTGACTACTACCAAGCGAGCAATGACTCCGCCGCGTTCATTGCCGCGCCGATCATGCGTGGCAAAACGCTGGTCGGAATCATCGAGCTTCAGCTAAACAACCAAGAAATTTATCGCTTGCTTGCGGACTACACAGGTCTTGGCGAAACGGGTGAAACGGTCGTGGTCTCACTGCGCAACGACAAGATCATTTACATGGCACCGACGCGCCGCGATCCGGACGCCGCATTCCGCCGCCAAATCTGGAATCGTGATCTTCCCAAATACCGCGCGCTTTATGAATCGTCGCAGGGTCGCACGTCCACGTCTGCGGAAACGGTCACAGACTACGGCGGCAAGCAGGTCTTGGCGGTATGGCGATTTTTGCCATCGTTCCGCTGGGGCATGGTGACCAAAGTCGACATCGAGGAAGCGACCGCAGCCATCACCGCGATGCGCCGCGATCAGCTTGTGATCGCGCTGTTTGCGGTTCTGGTGGTGATTGGCGCGGCGCTGTACGTTGCGCGATCGATCTCCGAACCGATTGTGAAACTCACCCAGAGCACCAATCTCATCGCCAGTGGGAATCTGGATGAACGGATCGATATCTCGTCGGAAGATGAGGTCGGAGAGCTGGCCGCGGCATTTAACAAAATGACTGCGGACCTGAAAAATACGCTGGTTTCACGCGATGCACTCAAAGATCAGATTCGCCACCGTGAGCTGCTCACTGCGACGATTCGCAATGTCGTTTCGCAACTGGGAACCACCAGCGCGGACATTCTGAATGCAGCAGCCAAGCTGTCTCATGGCGCACGCGAGCAAGCCAGTGCGGTCAAAGATGCAGTCACCGCAGTCGATGACGTGTCACAGACTGCCGCCCAAGCCGCAAGCCGCGCTCGCAAAGTTGCCGACTCTGTTCGCCGTTCCGAAGAAGTCGGCAAGGCCGGACGCAAAGCAGTCACAGACACGGTGGAAGTGCTCGGCATCGCAAAGGAACGATCAGACAAGGTGGCAGAAAACATCGTTGCACTTGCTGAAAAGACCCAAGCCATAGGTGAGATCATTGCCACCGTAAGTGAGATCGCAGAACAGACCAACTTGCTGTCGCTGAACGCCGCAATCGAGGCGTCGCGCGCGGGGGAACATGGACGCGGCTTCACGGTGGTTGCAAGCGAAGTCAAAGCGCTCGCAGAACAGTCCAAGAAAGCGACCGGACAAGTTCGCAACATCCTAGAGAGCATTCAAAAAGCGATCAGTACGGCGGTGTATTCGACAGAACAAGGCATCCACAGCATGGTCACAGCAACGGAAGCGGCAGGCCAAGCCGGCGAAACGATCTCACGACTATCAGAGATCATTGCCGAGGCCGCAACGGTGTCTACGCAGATCATGAACTCGGCGACTCAACAGGCGACAGGAATGGATCACGTCGGTTCGGCGATGGGAAGCATCAATCAGATCGCGACCCAAAACATGTCTGCCACCGCGCAGACAGAACACGCAGTTCGCGAGCTGAACGGAATCGGTCTCAAGCTCACCGAGCTGCTGAAGGATTCGGGACAAGCTGGAGCGTAAGACATGGACAAGTCTGTCCTCATCCAGCGTCTGCTTGAGACATTTCTCGTCGAGTTCGACGAGCGCCTGCAGGCCATGAGCCGCGGTCTGCTGGCGCTTGAAGCGAGTGCGACTGGGACTCCTGAGCGGGACAAAAACCTGCAAGAACTTCTGCGCAATGCCCACAGCCTAAAAGGAGCTGCGCGCGCGGTCGAAGTATCCCTGATTGAAAAGTCCTGCCATCATCTGGAAGAGATTTTGGCGGCGGTGCGCAACCATCCGACCCTGCTCGACCAACACCTGATTCAGCTTCTGTTTGGTGTGCTGGACGGACTGGCGGAAGCAGGAAAGCTGCTTCGGAAACAGGAACCACTAGAGGGCTCGCTGTTGTTTGGCGTAGCGCTCGAAATGGAGATGTTTATCGAGAGCACCATCCGTCCGCTTGGAAAGGAACCGGCCCAGGCTCTAGCTGCGCCGCCACCAGCACAGATCGCGAAGTCCGATCCAAACGCTGATGCCGAAAATGCGGTCTCTTCCGATCTTCCTACGGTTCGTATCCACACCGAAAAGCTCGATGCGCTGCTCACGCGGAGTGGCGAGCTGTTGACTGCGCGACAACATCTGCGTTTGACAAGCGAGCAGCTTTCACAGGTCGCAGATTCGATCCGAAGACTGGAATCGGAGTGGCGCCACCACGGCAAGGGGAATGCCAAAATCGGCAGTCCCACCAGCAAGACAGCGACGAAAACAGGCGATTCCCTGGTGGAAGAGACGCCCGCACGGCTGACCGAACTTGTCGCCCAGATCGACAAGCTTCAGCTTGCATTGCGCCAGGACTTGCGACAGCTGGAGCACACTGGATCAGCGCTCGATCAGCAGGTGTCGCGCATTCGCATGCTGCCGTTTTCGCATGCGTGTGTGGGTTTTGATCGAATGGTCCGCGATCTGGCCCGCAACAGCGGCAAAGACATCGAGCTACGAATCGAAGGCGGCGATGTCGAGCTGGATCGCTCCGTGCTCGACGCGCTCAAAGATCCGCTCCGCCACCTGATTCGCAACTCGATCGATCACGGAATCGAAAGACCGGAAGACCGCAAGCGCAGCAAAAAATCGCCCCGTGGAACGATCATCGCTTCAGCTACGTTGCGCGGTGGACAAGTGGCCATTGTGATTTCTGATGATGGTCAGGGGCTTGTTGCGGATTCGATTCGCAAGCGTGCACAGAAGTTGGGAATGCCGATTCCTGACACCGATCAGAAGCTGATCGATGCGATCTTTATGCCGGGTTTTTCGACGGCAGCGGACTCTGTTTCGATGGTCTCTGGACGCGGCATTGGACTTGATGTGGTGCGCAATCAGATCAAGTCTCTGCATGGCGAAGTAGACGTTTCGTTTGTGCCCGGAAAAGGAACCCAGTTCCAACTGACTGTGCCACTGACACTGACGCTTCTGCGGGTACTTCTCATCCGTGCGGCGGATCAGACGTTTGTGGTCAGCAACAACTACGTGCACAAGCTGCTGCGGCTCCGGCAAAATGAAGTGATCTGGATTGGCGAAAGGCCGATGATTGTCATCGACAATCAGCCCATTCATCTGGATTCCTTTGCGCATGCGCTGTCGCTTCGGCAACCGACAGGAATCACCTGGCAGGGAAAGCGTCCGGTGGTGGTGCTGCGTTCCGAACAGCGCACCGCTGCATTTTTGGTTGATGAGCTTGTCGCCGAACAGGAAGTGACGGTCAAAAGCCTGGGAAGTCGTGTAAAGCGAATCCGCAACGTGGCTGGCGCAGTGATCATGCCCGATGGCCAGGTGGCGCTGACGATTCACGTTGCCGATCTGTTGCACACCGAGAAGCCAGATGAATCGCTGGGCGCGCTTCGACATGGCGGAGCACAAGACTCGGGTGAGCGCAAACAGAGACGGATCTTGGTCGTCGATGACTCGGTGACAACCCGCAGTCTGGAACGAAGTCTGCTGGAATCCGCGGGCTTTTCGGTCGAGCTGGCAGCAGACGGAGTCCAAGCGTGGGATCGCATTCAGTCCGGTGAAATCGATCTGGTGCTGTCGGATGTCGACATGCCTCTGCTCAACGGCTATCAGCTCACGCAGACAATTCGCAAGTCTGAGCTCTTCCGTAAACTTCCGGTCATCTTGATCACCAGCAACGATGATCAGCGCAGCCGCGAACGCGGAATCGAAGCCGGCGCGAGTGCCTACATGACCAAAGGCACGTTTGATCAGAGCGTCCTGCTCAGCGTCATCGAACAGCTCATCTAGTCTCTTTGGGAAAAACGCCGCGTGGCGCACACCGATTACGCCCTACACGATGCGTTTTTCCGTCGAAAAACGGGCTGATTCGCGCCTGTCAGGGGACTGTTTGTATAATGTCTAGCAAGCTGTCCCATTTGACATAAAAAGGAATGTGTATGGGTGTCGTGATCGGCTCTGTCACGGAAGAAGTTCCAGGACTTGCGATACGCAGCTTCCTCGATCCGGAAGGACTCCGTCTTTCCGAAGAAGATCGCGAGCCGCGCAGTACAGAGGCCTGGATTCACTCGATCGTACTACACACCACCAAAGGCATTCCGGGTGGTTCCGATCAGCGAAGACAGCAAATCCTCGATGGAAGTGGGCCGCACAAAAACCACATCGCTGCGGTTGCACAGGCCTGGGCATCGGATCACATCTGCGCCAGCGCGCACTTCCTAATCGATCAGGATGGAACCATTGCCTGCGTCGCTGACTTGCTGACCGAAACGACGTACCATGCCGGGCAGCGCGCGGTGAATCACCACTCGATCGGAATCGAAATGTACCAAGGTGAGGAAGCAGAGCTGTACGCTTTCCAACTGGAACAGACTGTCCGTTTGGTGGATTTTTTGACCCGGCGATTCGGCATTCAGCGACAGTTTCACGCCCCCTATCGCAACCAAGCGGTGCTGCGGATAAAGGAAGGTGGTTCGTCGGTGGTTGCCGTGTATGGACACCGTGAAGCCAGCGATGATCGGGGGGTCGGCGATCCAGGCGATGCGATCTTTTCGGCGCTCCTTGCGGCGGGTTATGAATGCTTTGACTTCGACAAGGAAGAAGATCGCGCGGTGTGGAAAGTTCGCCAAACAGACCTAAACCAAAAGCTCGGTCTGTCACTGACTGTCGACGGAGTTCCCGGTCCGGAAACGGTCGTGGCACTGCGAACGGCGGGCTACCCGCATGGGATGTGGATTCCGCGCCCAGGGGACTGATTCTTCCACCCCGCACCTGATGTCTGCACCCCGCAGACTGCAAGCATCACGCGATCTTTTTCGACGGAAACACGCTGGCACAGCCGATGCAACAGCGGTCGTTTCATGATGAAACAAACCGCACGCATTGTCCTTTCCGGTCTGTGGCTCCTATCGGGTTGTGGAACCGGGGAAGAAATCGAAGAGATCGACGTCGCGCCGCTGGAAGAAAAGGAAATCACGGCGACCTGTCCGCACAAAGCGCAGCTCAAGTGGGGTCTGCATCCCGACGCATCAGATCGACTGCGCTGCATCGGAATTGCCGCTGGGGACATCTCGCAGACGATTGGGAGTGCGCCCGCTTCCGCCGGATATCATGCACAAGACGGAACCGCGGGAGGCCAGCCGTACACCGCAGCGGTTGACATTCGGATCGGCGGACGCAGCGAAAGCCAGATTCGGGCGCTGCTCGCATCGCTCGGGTCGTATGGCTTCGCCGCGTGGTATCGCAAGCCCGGTCACGATGGCTGGCCAAGCGATGAAGCACCGCACATTCACGCGGTCTACGCCGGCTGCGCGATGAAGGCGGCGCTCGACGAACAAGTCGGTGACTATCGCGCGGGTCGCAACGGCCTGTCGAGCCACACCCGCTACACGTTCTGGACCGCGAGCCAAGCCGTCCGAGACGCCGTCTACAACCTGTGGAACAAGTACAACTAGCCCAGGTCCGCAAGAAAGCCGCAGTTTGCCGACATAAACTCGCCCTACCGCCGTTCACTGCGTACCAAATGGTACGGTCGAACACCTGCTTATTTCACAAATAATCCAAATCTTCCGATTAGGCACAATTGCCTATTCGCCACGTAAACTATTATTCACAGCGTACCGAAATGCACAAATTAAACAGGATCATTTTCATCAGAGCACATCATGTAATTGTATAATATTACAGGAAATTTACTGGATCAGCCCTCATGTCACACGGCTGTCACATTCGACACATCAGGTGTTCACCCGACGGAAGAGCCCTCTATTTTCGCCCACTATCGCGATATACTCCTATTGGGTTTGCGTCCAACCCACTGTGCACATCGGACGTATACACTTAGGAGGTCCCAATGAGTTTGCGTTGTCTTTCACCCTTGTTATTGGCTTTGTTTCTCTTCGCGGGCTGTAGCTCAGATACCACCAACGCCCAAGACATGTCACCGGCCCCAACCTGCGGTGCCGTCGGCCAGGCCTGCTGCGCGCCCGGCAACACCTGCGCATCGGGCGGAAACTGCGTCGGTGGTTACTGTCAGTCCTGTGGTGGCGCCGGCCAGGCCTGCTGCGCCGGTCGCGCTTGTGACGGAAACGATGTCTGCACCGGCAACGGCCAAGGCATCTGTAGCCCGTGTGGCAATCCTGGCCAGCCCTGCTGCGTCGGCAACGGCTGCGGCAGCGTCGTCGCTGGCAACGTCGGCTGCTGCGTCAACAACGTCTGCTCGTCGGCGGGCTCGACCTGTCCGAACCTGACCGGTACTTGCACAAATGGAAGCTGCGGCACCTGCGGCGGCGCCGGCCAGCCTTGCTGCACCACCACCGTTGCTGGCAACACCACCAACTTCTGCACCGCCAATGGCATGACGTGTAGCGCCGGTCAGTGCGTCGCCTGTGGTGGCGCCGGTCAGCCTTGCTGCGCGGGCAGCACCTGCACAGGATCGGGCCTGGCCTGTGGTGGATCGAACATCTGTCAGCAGTGCGGTGGCGCCGGTCAGCCCTGCTGCGCTGGCAACGTCTGCACCGATTCGACGACGGCGTGTGGCAATGGTCTGTGTCGCGCCTGCGGTGGTCCCGGCCAGCCTTGCTGCGCAGGTTCGACGTGCTCGGCGGGTGGCTGCTGCGATCCGGGATCGAACAGCTGCCTCGCAAGCGGATCGGTCTGTTCAACGGGCGCAACCTGCAGTGCTGGCACTTGCCCAGTCTGCGGCGCCCCCGGCCAAGCCTGCTGCCCCGGCAACACCTGCGGCGGCGGCGGCTGCTGCGTCGCGGGCCAGTGCGTTGCTTCGGGACAGAACATTCCCAACATGACCGGTTCGGTCTGCGCAAACGCGGCGACGGTCGCATGCGGCGGCAACAGCCAGCCATGCTGCGCGGGGAATACCTGCTCGACTTCGGGAGCGTGTTGCGGTAGCAGCACGACCTGCCTGGCTCCAACGGCGACTTGTGGTGGCACGCTTGGCACCTGCACCGCTGGTTCGTGTGGCACTGGCGGCAACGCCTGCGGCGGCGCGGGTCAGACCTGCTGTCAGAACGCGACCTCTGGCGCACGCTTCTGCACCACCACGGGCCTTTCGTGCAGCGGTGGCAAGTGCGCCGCGTGCGGCGGCCCAGGCCAGCCGTGCTGCGATGGCAACAGCTGCGCAAACGGTGGCTGCTGCGACAACAACAACCGCACCTGCATCGCCAGCGGTGCGACCTGCCCCGGTACGCTCGGCATGTGCACAAACAGCGGCTGCCAGTCGGGCACTTGCGGCAAGATCGGCCAGGCCTGCTGCGGCAGCGGCGTCGAGTGCACCGCGGCGTTTAGCACCTGCAACAACAACCAGTGCGTCGCATGCGGTGGCCAGGGCCAGCGCTGCTGCACGTCCAGCAGCGGAACCGACTACTGCGGCGCTCCGTTTGCGTGCAACAAGAACACGAACCGCTGCGGCTAAGCCCGAATCTGGCTGACAGACTCGCCATGTTGTCGGCCTGACCCCACCCTGTGCAAAGCCCGTCCATCCGACGGGCCATCCAGTCCCTAATACACCCGCAGCGCTTTGGCAGGATTGCCAGCGACGATGGTGCGCGGCGGAACTGACTGGGTGACGACGGCTCCAGCGCCGACCTGCGCGTTTTTTCCGATCGTAATGCCCGGCAAGAGGATCGCGCCGACGCCGATGTCGCAGCCGTCTTCGAGGGTGACTTTGGCAAACGCAAGCGGGCGGTGCAAAATCGGCGCAGTCGAGCCGTCGGGCGTCGCGGGAAGCTCGTGGGCGCTCGTCAGAATCATGACGCGCGGGCCGATGCCGACGTCGCAGCCAATCTCGATGCCGCCGGCGGAATGAAAGAATACGTCTTGGCCAATCCAGGTGCCGCAGCCGACGCGCAGCTCGTTTTTGTAATAGCCCTTCAAGATGGCGCGGTGGCCGACGTAGACGCACTCACCCAGCGAGACGTTTTCCGGATGAAAAATGAGCACGCCTGGCTCAATCACCACCGATTCGGGGCAAGCGGCAAGCTGGCTGCGCGAAAATTCCCCGCTGCCGTGGCTGCGCGGCGCAGGTCGCATTAGTACTGGAAGCGCACGCCAAACTGGGCGCGGAACGGGGTCTGCCGACTGAGCACGGTGCCGAACGTCGTCGCGATGTCACGGTTTTCAAAGCCGGCATGGTTGCTGCCACCAATCGGCGTCGAGGTATCGAGCACGTTGAACAAGTCGACGATCAGCGACAGGTGCTGGCGGACGAGTTCGTACATGTCAAACTGCATGCGCACGTTGATTTCGACGAGGTCCGGGTTGCGCAGCTCGGTCCACTTGCGCACGTCGTTCGGGTCCGCCGCCGGATCGAGTCCCCGCCAGCCATAGCGGTTTAGGTAGCCCGCGCTCGTCGGTTTGCTGCCGCGATAAATGCGCGACGCCGGTGCGCCGGACAGATAGGTCAGGTTGACGCCGCCGGTGAGCCCGTGGAACGTGTAGCTGGACTGAAGCTTGACCTGGTGGCGGTGGTCGTCGGACAGATAGCCATAGAACCGCAGGTCGCGCGGAATGTCGTTGCGCAGCTGCGACATCTGATCGTCGACCGTTCCGTCGAGAAACGACAGCGTATACGAAGCAAACACCATCCAGTTGGGACTGGGGTTGCCCGATACCACGAAGTCGACGCCGTTATAGCGACGGTATGCCTCGGCGGTGGGACGATAGCCATAGACGTTGCCGCGGCGAGGATCGGCAAACTGGACAAACTTGCTACCGTCGAGCGCGCTGACCGCGTTTAGCTCGATGTTTTCCCACAGGTACGACGTCATCCGGTACGAGTAGGTGATGCCGCCGATGATGTTCTGGAACAGCTCGCGCTCAAACGATACCGTCACCGAATCGGCGTGCGGCGGCGTCAAGCTGAGCTTGGCGTTGCCACACTCGGTGGTGAAGCTGCCATCGGCACAGCGTCCGCGCAGATCGTAGCCATCGCCGCCACCCGACGACGTGACCCAGCGGTCAAAGCGACCCGTCGCGCGGTTGAAGTTCCAGGTGTTCGACTGATACGTCGCGTCCGCCGAAAACGTCGGCAGAAGGCTCACGACTTCGTTGGCCCGGCCATACGCCGCCTTCAGCAGCGTTTTGCCGTCGCGGGTCAGGTCGATGTTGACACCGAGCCGCGGCCCAAAGCCAAGCAGGTTCTGCACCGTTTCCGCGCGTGAGTTCTGCGTCGTTCCATAGTCGACGCGCAAGCCCGGCACCACCGTCAGCCACGACGTTGGCTTCCAGGTATCTTGCACGAAAAAGCCGACGCCAAGGCCATAGCGAACCTGCGCGAGCGCGGGATCAAACGAGTTGAACTGGTAGCACGGCGTCGCCGCAGAACCGGCTCGGACCTGCGGCTGCGCCTGCACACAGCCCGCCGATCGGTCCGTCGACGTCGGATCACGCGCCAGCACCGATCCATCTGCTGACGTGTCGTCGACGTACACCGAGTTGGCCGGCGTCCCGGTATACAGGTAATGGCGAATGAACTGGCCTTGGATACCGGCCTTGAAGGTGTGCTGACCGATCCAGCCTTTTTTCACCCAAGTGATGTTCGGATCGAACTGCACGCGCCAGCGCTTGTCGTCGGTAAATCGCGCTTCGCCAGCGTTGTTCCAGGTGATGCCGTTGGCGCCGTCGATGTGCTGCGGCGACACCTTGTCGGCGCTCATCGGGTCGACGGAAATGTTGCTGTAGATGACGCCGGTTTGCAGGTTGAAAATGACGTTGTCGCTGACGAAGTAATCGTAATTCAGCGACGTGAACGCCCCACCCTGGCGCTGGATCGTCTCGGCTTCGTTGGCGTAGGCGTTCGACTGGATCGTGTTGTAGATCCACGCCGGATCGGCATTGAACGACAGCTCGACGCGATGACGCTGCGCGGGGGCCCAAGTCAGCTTCAGCCGCGGATACGCGCCATAAAATTCGCGCGTCGCGTGCTGCAAGTTCAGCGGCGTACCCGGCACCAGCGCCGACGCGGTATAGCGCAGCTCCGTCGACAGGTAGTACCACAGCTTCTGCTTTACGATCGGACCGCTTAGGTTCAGGTTGAGCTGATACTGCGCATTGGGCGGACGCGGATCGCTCTGGTCGAGGAGCCGGCCTTCATAAAGCTGCGTTCCCGCGCGCGATCCCGACGACAGCTTCTGGTGGTTTAGATAAAAGCTCGTGTCGACGGAAAACTTGTCCGAACCACGCTTGGTGACCAGGTTTATGACACCGCCGAGCGAGTTGTACTGCGCGTCGATCGCCAGAAGCTGGGTATCAACCTGACCAATCGCGTCGAAGTTAAAGTTTGCCGAAAAGGTATTCGACACCGGATCGGTGATGTCGAGTCCGTCGACGAGATAGCGGTTGTGACGCAGCGAGCCACCGGCCATCACTGGGTTTGAACCACCGACGACGCCAGGAAGCTGCTGCACGATGTTCTGGTAGCTGCGTCCGGTTGCGATCTTGGCCTGCTGGTCGGACGTGAGCACGCGGCCCGTCGAGACTTTTTCGGAATCGATGCGAGCGCGCTCCTCGAAAATCTTGGTCGTCTCGCCTTCGGCCATCTCGGCGGCAAAGTCGATCTTCAGCGTGCGCGTCTCACCCAGCGCGAGCTTGACCCGGCGCTTTATCGGCTGCAGACCTTCATACTCGACGGTGATGTCGTAGCTGCCGTGCGGAATTGACAAAAAGTCAAAACGCCCGTCATCGTCGGTGGTCGCGGACTTGCTGCCACCAATCATCGCATCCGACCGCACCGTCACTTTGGCGCCCGGCATCGGCACGCCTGTGCCCGCCTCTAACACCACGCCTTGCAGACGAGCATTTTGCTCGCCGACGGCCAGTGCCGCACGCTCGGCCAACGTCGGAACGACCACAAGCGAAGTCAGCCAAATGAGACGCTGCGCGAAAAAAAAGCGACGCCGCATTTACTTCCCCGCTACCTGGCTCTGCGAAAAGGGGCAGTTGACTTCGACGGGCACGTTGCTTCCATCGACGGTCAGCGTCTGACACGGCAGACAGCTCGCCAGGGCACCACTCGCGGTCGCGGCTTTGTACGCCGGGTCGTTTGCATCGGGTGGCGGCGGGCTCGTCTGACCCTTCAAGACAAACTCTTTGCAGATTGGTGAATAGGTTCCCGCTGGCACTTCCGACGGAAGGCCCGGAATGACCACTTGCAAAGGCGTCGTCGTTGCCGTCGGTGCGGTTTCTTTGTAGACCTTGTAGAGCGGCATCGTCACAAACGACTTGCCGTCGGTCGAAACCGGCACCGGCCCCATGTCGATGTAGGGCACGACAAGCTGGTTGTAAAAACCAAGCTGCACCGGCAGTCGCGCTGGCGGCGCATTCGACGGTGTAAGCGCCGGATCGACAATTTGCAAAAGCCGATATTCGCGCGACACGACGGCCAGATCCTTGTCGATTCGCCCGGTCGCGGTGTCAAAGCGCTTGATCGACTGACACGGCAGCGAGCTTGGTGCTGACAAGTGAATCACTTCGACGACGGCGCTGTAGTTTAGTTTACGCCCCGGTTTGCCGCTGCTCGTCGACAGCACTTCGGGGATGTCCGCAAACACCGGATACTGACGGTCCCAGCGGATCAGGTCGAGTCGCTCGTCGAAGGCTTCGTCGCGGGTCGCTTGGCACGATCCGTCGAAGACATACACCTGACCGGCATTTGTCACCGCCAGCGGATCGCGCTTGCCATCGGTCCAAAACGGCGTGGTTGCCGACACCGTCTTGCCATCCGATCCCGTCGACGACACTTTTGCAGTGGTATCCGCCGATCGCGTGGTCGCAAACACCGTATACGGAATCTGCGGCCAGTCGCCACGGCCTTTGCCGACGGCACGCAGCCGGTCGATGGTCTTTACGCCAGTGAGAAAGTTTTGCGCGTACACCACGCCGGCGAGGAATTCTCCGTCGTCGGGATAGGGACTACACGCCGCGGCAAAAGACAAGAGCGCAGCGACGGAAAACAGTCGTGCAGAGGCAGGGAAGCGATAACGTTCTGTCGAGACGACGGCCCTTGTGGGAAGCATAGCGGCGCGCATATTCCTGCGAGCCCCGTCCGCTTTCAAGCTTTTCCAGCACGCAGCGACGAAAAGCCGGCCCGTCCGCGCTCAGCGCAGCTCCAGCCGAATCGACACCGCCGTAAGCTGGGCGACGTAGATTCCGCTTTTGCCGTAACCGCCCGGCTCGCCCACGCGCTGCTTGTGCAGGCTGCGCACGTCGCGATCCGCAAACAGAATGCCCGTCACCCGCGCTCGTGTTCCGCTCGGCAGCGGTGCCGAAAGCCGTCGCCCAAGCAGTTCCAAGCTGCGATCGATCCACACCCGCCCAAGCGACATCGGCCCAAGCGGTCCCCCTTGCCAGCCAATCGCCCCGATGGTGGTGATGAAGTGGCGATGCCAGCGTTCGGGGTCCAGCTCGACGTCGACCAAGCTGACCGCTTGTGGCCCGCCGACCGCCCGACGCAAATCGCGCTCTGGATCTGACAAGCAGGGCAGGCACGATGCACAGTCACCCCACCCCATCTTCACCAATCGATTGCGTCCTTCGAGGGGAACTGCCTCTAGAACGCGCCGTAGCTCTGGCTGCGCCGCCGTCAACATACAGAAAATAGATTTAGGCTACCGAATCTTAGACTGACTTTGACATGGCGGGCGACGAGTTGCGGGCTTTTTCGCCAAAGCCGTGTAGTTTAGAAGGCGCATGCAGACCCCTACCGTACTTATCACCGGCGCATCGAGCGGCATCGGCGCGTCGCTGGCCAAAGAATTTGCACGGCGCGGCGCCCGGCTCGTCCTCGTGGCCCGGCGCACGGATCGATTGGAAACACTCGCGGCTGATCTGCGCACAGGTGGCACCGAAGTCCTGACCGTCACCGGCGATGTCACCCGCGATGGCGACATGGAACGCGCGACCGAGGCCGCGGAAAAGCGCTTCGGTGGTGTGGACATTGTCGTCGCCAACGCCGGCTTTGGAGTGCAGGGCCGGCTCACCAAGCTGTCTATCGACGATGTGCGGCGGCAGTTTGAAACCAACGTGTTCGGTGTGCTGCGGACGTTTTATGCGACGCACCAGGCGCTCAAAGCGAGCCGCGGTCGGCTGGCGCTTATCGGCAGCGTCTCGGGCTTTCTTTCTGCGCCGGGAACAATTCCGTATGCGATGAGCAAGTTTGCCGTGCGGGCGCTCGCGGAAGGGCTCGATCAAGAGCTGGCCAAAGACGGCATTTCGGTGACACACATCGCCCCCGGTTTCGTCGAATCAGAGATTTCGCTCGTCGACAACCAGGGCGTACTGCACGACACGCCGCCGCGACCCAAGGCCCCCGCGTTTTTGTTTATGAAAACTGCCGATGCTGCCCGCCAAATTGTCGACGCCATCATGGCCCGCGAGCCACTGCGCGTCGTCACAGGTCACGGCAAAGTCCTCGTCGCCGCGAGCCGACACACTCCCGGTCTGCTCAAAGGCGCCATGGCGCTTATGGCCGGTCGCGTCGCCAAGCTGACGATCGACGACTAGTCTACGGTGCAATCGCCATGACAGCCCCCCGCATTGTCAGTGCCCGCGACGGCGAGCTACCGCCTAAGCTATCGCAAGCCACTTTTGACCTGATCGTCGTCGGCAGCGGCGCAGGCGGATCGATGTGCGCGCAGCAGGCGGCGCAGGCCGGTCTTTCGGTGCTGGTGCTGGAAGCGGGTGGCCATCATCTGCCAAGCCAGATGAACCAGCGGGAAGGCGACATGCTGCCGCGGCTGTTTTACGACGCGGGTGGGCGATCGACACAAGACGGCGCGGTGATGATTCTGCATGGCCGTGGCATTGGCGGATCGACCGTCCACAACACCAACCTGTGCAAGCGCGCCCCCGCTGAAGTGCTGCAGCAGTGGGCCACTTCGCACGACTGTCCCTCGTGGAGTCCAGAGCGTGTCGCCCCGGATTATGAAGCCGTCGAAACCGAACTTTCCGTCACACCGCTCACCGAGGAAGACGTAAACCGCAACAACGCGATCATGCGCCGCGGGGTCGAAAAGCTCGGCTGGCGCGGCGGACTCCTACAACACAACCGCCGCGGCTGTCAGCGATCCGGTTTCTGCGAGCTGGGCTGCGCCTACGATGCCAAGGAAAACGCCGCCAAAGTCGTCATCCCCAAGGCACTCCTTTTCGGGGCCAGCGTCATCTGCGATCTGCGCGTCGTCCGAATTCTGCATGACGGAAAACGAGTCCGCGGCGTCTCTGCTTCTGTGGTGCGTAGCGACGGCAGCGACGGCGAAACCCTGAATATTTCGGCGCGTGCAGTCTGCGTCTCTGCTAGCGCGGTTCTGTCTCCGGCTCTGCTTTTGCACAGCGATGTACCCGATCCGCACAAGCTTGTGGGAAAGTCGCTCCGGCTGCATCCTGGCGTCGCGGTGGGCGGCTGCTTTGCCGAACCAGTGGAAGCGTGGAAAGGCATTCCGCAAGCCTATGAGTGCAGCGAAAAACTGTCGTTTTCTGACGGTGCGCAAGATCGCTGCTGGCTGATTCCGGCGTTTGCCCATCCGGGTGGTTTTGCTGGACTGCAGCCTGGTTTTGGCAAACAGCATGCGGCGGCCATGCGCGATTATGCCAAGACAGCTGTCGTCGCTGCGATGCTTCATGATGAAACAAAAGGTGTCGTGTCTGTCGATGGGAACGGACGTGCCAAAGTCGATTACGCGCTGACCGCTTCCGATGCCAAAGCACTGCTGCGCGGAATCGGTGCAGCGGCGGACATTCTGCTCGCGGCAGGTGCGCAGGAAGTGATGATTCCGTTTGCGCGTCCGCTGCTGGTTCGCAGTCCCAAAGAGCTGTCCGTTCTTGATTCCCACCGCTATCGTCCGCTCGATCCGATACTCACTTCGGTACACCCGATGGGGAGTCTTCCGATGGGACTCAATCCAACACGAGCCGTCGTCGATGAACAAGGCCGGCACCATCAACTGCACGGTCTGTACGTAGCCGATGGGAGTCTGTTTCCGACCTCGCTAGGAGGGCCGCCGCAGCTTACGATTTACGCGACAGGTCGCCGGGTCGGAAACGCAATTGCCGCCGATCTGCGTCATGGGTAAGCTCGCGCCCGCGATGCGCAGAATGCGGTCCGGCTCCGTTTTTTTTGCTGCCCTGTGTACGCTGCCGTTTTTCGGCTGTGCAGCGTGGCATGACCTGTTTCAGCGCGACAGGCCGACGGCGCAGATTTATGCCGAAGCGCTCGCGCTGCCACGGCCCAAGACCACCGATGTCGCGATTGTGCTCGGCTGCCCGGCAAATCCCGATGGAACCCCGTCTTTGTGTCTGCGCTGTCGAATTCACGCAACGCTTTCGGCGTATCGGCGCGGCGAGTTTCGGGCAGCGATCTTTGCCGGTGGCGCAGCCCACAATCGCTTCATTGAAGCAGCGGTAATGGCCCGCGAAGCCGAGCGTCTAGGGATGCCACGCCAAGCGATTTTGCAAGAAGGGGAATCGCTGACGACGTGGCAGAATCTGCGTTTTTCCCGTCGGATCATGGCCGAGCACGGCTTCCAGACCGCGCTGCTTGTTTCGACCCGCGATCACCTGCCACGCGCGCGCAGGTTCGCCGATTACTATCAGATTCCGACCGCACTGCTCGGCTGTGAAGATGAAGTAAGTCCAAACTTGAAGTAAGTCCAAACATGGACTCAGTCCAAATATGAAGCATTTTTAAGGACTAATATCAGAAGCCGGTGGCAGCGGTCCGAGCGAGCGATCCATGCGCTTGAGAAACGAATACCATGGCTCGCTGAGCCCAGGAATCTGCACGCTGACATAGTGGAAACCACGCGCCCGCCACTCGGCAGCTTCTTGCGGCGACGGACGGTACGGCTCACGCGAGATTCGATAGACGTTGTAGGTCAAGATCGTCGGCTTGCGCGACAGCACATAATCGAGCGGCGCAAACTTTTGGTGACCCGGACGATTTGAAACCGCCGGCACGTTGTGGGCGACGTACTCATCGGACAGACCAAAGCTATCGAGCGCGCGAATTCCGGCGTAATACACCTGGGCTCCAGCACCGCCGACCACTTGGTAATCGTCGGGTTTCACATGCTGCGCCAGCCATTTTCCAATCGCTGCGCGATCCGCTGTGTAGTAACGCAGATAGCCAGGGGTATCGATGCCGCGATCCGCTCCAATGAAGTGCAGCGCGCGGTCATCGACGACATAGGAATTGGCCGCATGCAGGCCGAAAAATCCCAGCAACACCGACGACAAAAGCACCCGATTCTGCCGATGCAGCAGCCGATAGAGTCCGATCGCTCCGCACAGCACCGTGAAGGGAATCACCGGCATCATGAAGCGATACAGCCCCATAAAATCGCCGCCCACTTTTGCGACATACAGACAGAACGGAATCACCCAGATGAAAAACAGACCGCCCAGCGCCACGTAGCCTTTTTGCAGACGGACAGACACCGAATCGGGCCACGGACGCAAAAAACCGAGCAGATAAAAAAGCGGCAAGATCACAAGCTTCAGATCGCGCGCAACCGCCCACAGATAGTAGCCCCCTTGCTGCCAGGTTCCCTTGCCACCGGATGACTTGATGTAGAACGTATTGGGAACAAAGTAGCCGTAGTACCACCGTCGCCAGGTCATGTGCGGCACGGTGAAGAGCAGGAACATCAGAAGCAGCTGACATTCCTCTTTTGTCGGAATCAGATCCCGTTTTTTGATCTTCAGGATGATCCGATGCAGCGCCAGAAGTGCAAACAGAAGATAGCCTTCGGGCCGGGTCAGCGCCGCCAGTCCCAGCGTGATTCCGATTTGCCACAGAGGCGCTCTGTTTCCGTTTTCTTCGTCGAGAATCGCCTGCAAATACTGACCGAGCGACAGCGTGCAAAACAGCGCAAAGAGCTGCGTTTCCAAGCCACCGGAAGACCAGCAGGCGTAGCCCGGAATCCCGGCCAAAATCCACGCTGAAACAGAATCCCACAGCGATTCCTTGTCTGCGCGTAGCTTCCGCAGCACCGTCGCCAAATAAAACATCGTGAGGATTCCGCACAGCGTTCCGAGCACGCGCGAAGACAGCTCTGCCGGAATCTTTAGCGCAAGTCCCGCCGCAACGATCAGCGTCCACAGAAAGTTGGTGTAACCCTCGACTCGCTCGCCGATGTTAAAGACCAGCGCACCGTGCTCTACCAAGTTTTTTGCATAGACAAACGAGATAAACGCATCGTCGGTGACGAAGTTAAATCGAAGGCTGTGGACGACCAGCAAAAGTGCCGCACAGACCAGCGCGGAAAGGACGATTAGGCGGGAAGGAGCAGACACTTTCGGACCACCTCAAACAGCGCGCCACAGGCGATGATCACGAGCAGGTGAAATATCTCATGATAGCCAAACACGCGCGGAAACGGATTCGGAGTCTTTTTCGCATAGGTCAGCGCCCCAAGCGTGTACAGAATGCCGCCACCGACGTGAAGAGCGACCACTTGCGGCCCCAGATGACGCCACTCTCCGGGCAGTCCCAGACCCCCGATCCAGCCGAGTACAACGTAAATTCCGACATGCAGAACCCGCGGCGCACTGGGCCAAAAGACGGTCTGCAAAACGCCCGCTGCGGCCCCTATCCAAAGCACCGAACAGAGCAGTTTTCCAAACGAACCACCGACGCCCAAAATCGTGATCGGCGTGTAGTTTCCGGCGATAAACAAAAAGATGTTGGAGTGATCGAGTCGCTTCAGGAATGCGCGCGGACCGGGCTGCCAGTGCTTGCGATGATACAGCGCGCTGACGCCAAACAGCGCGATGAGCGCGATGCCGTACACCAAGGCGCACGTCCGCGCTTCGTCTGTTTGCGCAAGTGAAACGAGCCAGTACGCAAGCGGAAACGCCGCAAAAAACGCAGCCTGATGGGACACGCCCCGCAGCAGCGGTTTTTCGAGCGGAATCGCGGCGGCGAGGTGCTCGATGGTTGCTTCGATTGCGGACGTCTTTTGCGGCCTTGGTCGCGACATGCAAAAACGCGATTCCTAAGCGCTCTTGACCAGTGTCACGATGTTGCGGTTTGGCGGTGCGTGCTCGATGACTTGCTGCTGAAGTCCAAGCCGACCTAGCACAAACTCGACGGCACGAACGCGCTCTTGCATCGACGAAGTATCGATCGGCAGATAGGGAATCCGGAACTGTTCGAGCAGGAGCTTGACCATTCCGTCAATCCGCACCACCGATTCCCAATCCACGCCAGCGCGGACTCCGTCTTCACGCAGGAGCGAGCGATGGGGCCGCACGAAAAAGACCACGCCTTGCGCGACCCATTTCATGTACTCGCGGACTTCTTCGCCGCTTTCACCCGACATGATGTCGCCGAGCACCAGGGCGTGATCGGCAGCATAGGCAAGGTTGTCGAACGCGCGATCAGAGACAAATCCTTTTTCTTGCAGTCGCTCGATCGCAATCTGCCGCTCGAACACGCGACGCTGGTAGTCACTGACCCGATCCATGTCGGTGCGCAGCGAGTCGAGATCGATTTCAAGTTCGGCGAGCACCGACCGGGCCACTTCGGTGATCATCGGCAGGCCGTAGCGACGACTGACCCAGCGAGTCATCGTGGTCTTGCCGGTAGCGTGGGAACCAACAAAGTAGATGCGCATGGCGGGCCACGGCCTACCAAGCTGAGCTGCAAACTGTCAAGCGATCCCGCGGTTTGTCGTCGCCCGCGGGGTGCGGTGGCTGCGACTAGGCGCCTTCCGACGCTGCTTTGGCTTCCAGAACCCGACGCCAGCGGCCCGAAATTCCCATCCGAACGATGCCAGCGCGCAGCGAAAGAAGCAGCACCGCGAGCGCAAAAAATGCCGTGCCCACAAGCTGCACCGCCGGTTTCCACACCATCACCGCTTGCACCGCGCGGCCTTCGCTTAGCAAGCGCTCGCGATGCAGATAGCTGCGGTGTTCGCCCCAAGGAATCGTCTCACGCGGGGGGAGCCCCTGATAGACCGGCGGCTTGGGCTTTTCGGGCTGCGCCGCTTCGCCACCCGCATCTGAGGCCAGTTTGCGGCTGTACGACACCTCGCTCGCGACCGGCGCCATCGCAGGCCGATCCGCCGAACGCCCGCCAAGCAAAAGACCGCCGAGCAACAGCGCCCACAGTCCGCCCAGACACAAGCCGCCGACCACCAGCCAAAACAGCCGCTTTTGACCGAACAGCCACGGCAAAACAAACAGCCCGCCGACCAACAGTTCGGCCAGGACAAACAGCACCAAAAACGACGACACCGCCGCGGCAGACGCGCAAAACAGAAGCGCAATGCTGACCCGCAACCCCGTCGACAGACCCAGTGCGAAAAGCAGACGCTCGGCCCCGAGCAAAAGCAGCAGAAGCACGATCAGTTCGCCGACCGACACTGCCGGAAAGCGGACTTCGGGCGACAGCTCTTCGTAAAGCGGCAGCCAGTCGCGGTCGTAGCGCAGCTCGATGCTGGCCGTCGCGGCGGGCGATGGCAGCTCGGGCAGCCACAGGGTCGAAACCCCAATGCCGACGCTGCGCGAAAACGACTGCCGATGCTGAAGCTGCACGCGCTGCGCGCCTTGCGACAGCGGCAGAAGCAGCGCCCCGGCTTCGTTTTTGGTCAGCAGCATCGGCTCGCCCTGAAGGCTGGCGTAGGTTGGATCGGCGCGCATCGGGACTTGCAGCTCGGCGGCGCCTTGGTTGTCTAGTTCCAAGGTCGTTTCGCCCAAGACATGTCCGTCGCTGCCCAAAAAGAATGTCGTCGCTGCCGAGCTTACCGCGTAGCTCTGCGTCCGCATCGCTTCCAGCCGCACCACCCGCCACGAAATCGTCTGTTTGTCGTCGAGCAAAAAGCCCTGGGCACCGCGGTACTGCGGATTCATTCCGGTTTCACTGACGCTGATGCGCTGCACCGCCGATTCCACTGCCGGACGCAGCAGCGGATGCCCATCGAGCAGCAGATAATGCACAGACGCCTGCAGCGGAGGCTTAAACGTCGTCGCTGGCAAGCTTCCGCGCAGCGTCAGCGTGTGTTCCCCCGGCGGCACATGGCAGCCGTATTCCCCCGACTGCTGTTCACACGAAATCGCCGCGTCAAGCCGCTGCACCCGCTCGCCGTTGTGGGGCGCAATCGCAAACCGCTGATGCGATCGATTGGGGTTGCGCAAAAGCAGCTGATAGACAAAGCCCACACCCTCGGGAGAAAGCGTCACATGGTAGCGACCAATCGCCGACACCGGCAGCGCTTTTTCCGCCTGATCTTTGGCAATGTGAACGACCGAAAGCCGCTGCTTGCCGCCTTCTTCTTCGTCGCGAATCAGCTCGCCGTCTTTGACTTGAGAATCAATCCACAACACCTGCGGCGTCGTCACAAGCTGGAGCCGGTCGCCGCTGGTCAGCGCCACCTGACAGCGCAGCGAAAACCGCGGCAAAAGCGGCGTCAGTTCGTACTTGTCCGATCCACCGCGCGACAAAATCGCATCGCCTTCGCAGCCCCAAAGCCGAGTCCCGCCCGTCGTCGACAGCACCTCGACCGTCGGTCCGGTGCCCGCCGTCCGTCCCGTGAGCACAAGCGATAGGTTGCGCGATTCAAAGCTCCCGTCGATGCGCAGCGTCTCTATCACCGTCACCGCCGGACGCCCCAGCATCTGCTGGTATTCCGCTAGCGGCAGAGTCACCTGCGACGGCACGGTGTTCGCAGCGACAGGGTCCGGTTTCTTGGCCGGTGGCGGTGGATTTGGCGGTGCGGCAAGAGCAAACCGCGCAGACAGCAGGGCGCACAAAACCAGCAGCACCGAAAGCTTGCGTCGCGTCGTCAGCATGACATCACCCTACTTCATCTTCCGTCAGTACGCTGCCCGCAGCGAAAGACCCAGCAAGCCCGGCGCGAGCAGCGAGGAGACCTGCACTTGTCGTTTCGGCCCCGGCAAAACAATCGCCACGATGCCGCCTGCGACCGACGCTGCGCCAATCCCTAGCAAAAGCGATCCGATGCCCTGGGTGGCATAGATGGTCTGGCAGGTTCCGCCCGGGCAAGTGGACTTCCCGTCGACCGACAGCGCCGAAACGCCAAAGCCCGCGACCACCAAACCGGCGCCAATCAAGCTGCCACCGAGCAAAAGACGCCACTTGGGGCGCGGCCCGACTTCGGTGCGATACACCGGGGCTTTCGGTGGCGGCGGCACAAACGGGGCAGGTTCCGCGGCGTCATCCGGCTTGGCCAGCGTCGCTTCGACTTGCGCCGTCTGACCCGGCTGCACGCTCAGCGTCTTTTGGAACGGCGGCTGTCCGAGAAGGCGCAGCTCGACTTCGACATCACCGACGAAACGGCTGCCTTTGTAGGGGGTCACGCCGACTTTTTCACCGCCGATCAGCACGTCGGCACCAGGCGGTTTCGACGTGATTTCGACGCTGCCACGGGCCCGCGCGCTCGATTGCTGGATCACAGTGCCGACGCTGGTTGCCGCTGCGGCAAACGCTTGCTCACTGGCGCAGTCGCTACAGCTTGCCGTGCTGCGTCCCGCATAGTCACCCACCGACGGATCGAACGCATCAATCGCAAAATCCCAGTTGGCTTTGCCGTCGGGCGTCGCCGCCTGGTTTTTTTTCGCTTTGACCCGCAAGACGTACAGCGCTTCGTTGGCCAGGCCCAGCTCGGCAAGACAGCTCGCCGACGAAAGACAGCTCGCCAGCGCCGGTTTCAGCTTGATCGCTTTGTCGCCGGGTACCACCACTTGGCGGTCGCGCAGCACCTGCTTGCCCACCGCGGCGTGCAGCGCTTTTTGTTGTTCTGCCGTCAAGTCTCCGTCGACGATCAGCACCAAAGCCGGCGGCACCGACACCACCACCGTGCCGGTCTTTTGGTTGAAGCGCATTTCGACCGTCTGACCCGGCAGCGACTTGACCTGCTCTTCGATGCGCTGATCCGAAAACTCGACGACGATTCGATGGTTTCCTGCTTCGAGCAAGAGCGGCATTTGCAGCGGCAGTGCGCCAATCAGGTGATCGTCGACCGTCACCCACGCGCCCCGCGCACCAATCACGCTGACTTCACCACTTGGCGCCGCTTCAAGCTGGCCGATCCGCTGCGCATCTTTTTGATCGGGTCCGTCGTTTTCGCCGCCGGTTTCTTGCAAAAAGCGCCGCATCACATCTTGCGCAGCGACGATCCGACCTTCTGCTTCGGCGAGCTTGCCGATCCGGAACAGCACCTCTGGCGCCGGATTTTTTCGGAACGCTTCTTCAAACGCAGTCTTCGCCGCCGAAAGGTTGTTCGCCGCCAGCGCCGTATTGCCGCTGCTCACCAGCGTCTGCGCTTGCTGCTGATCTTGCACGCTCGCTTTCGGTCGTTTTTCGTGCCGCCCGAGCGCATCCGACGGTGAAAAAAGCCCCAGGCCAACCAAAACGCCGACGCCGAGCCATGCGCCAATCCCGAAACGAAACTCTCTCATGGACAGCCCTTGACCTCGACGGTCTCTTGCGGACGAACCTGCACCGTCTGACCGCCGCCGACGTTTACGCGGTGACGACCGGGCGGCATCCAGATGTCTTCGGTCTGACAGCGGCCTTTGACGACCTTGCTGACCCGCAGCCGTCCGACGCGCGGAGCGACCCGCTTCATCGCTTCCGCAACCGCTTTGTGCCCGTCGGATTTGACCTTGCCGAAAAAGCCCGGCTGCTGGATTTTGTCGTACTCGGTCATCGCCTGCGCCCAAGCCTCCTGCGCCTCGAGGACTTGCCCCAGGTGGAACGACAGCTCATAGCCCAGGCTCTGACAGACCGCTTTGTCTTCTTTTTTGCGACTGCACAGCGTGCTGGCTTTTTCGAGCAGCTTGCGCGCTTTTTTGTAGTCCTTGCGCTGGAACGCTTCGACGCCCGCTTTGACCAAATCGCCAAGCTGAGACGGCGCGATCTTGACCGTCACGGTTGCCCCCGCCGTCACTGTGACATCTTGCTGGCCGCCGGGATAGACGATGTGGTGTTCACCGACGCTGACTTCGACGGGTTTGCTCGCGATGGTGTGCGGTGGCTGCTTGTCGATTTGCACCTGCGTGCCAGACGGTCCCTCAAAACGCAAAAAGCCTTTTTCCACCGCGGCTGGCTGCGTCGGCACAGGCTCTGGCCCAGCGCCGCCATCTACATGTTTGTCTTCTTTGCCCGGTTCGCTGGTTTTTTCGCCTGGCGTCGGCTTGGCTTCGGTCGCTTTGGCTTCGCTCGGTTTGCTCGCCGCCGTCGCCCGACTGACGCCCGATTTTTCCAGCTTGGCCAACGCCAAGAGCGCCCGCTCGCGCAGTGCCGGATCACGATCGCGCGAAAGCACCCGCAACACCGGAAGCCCCGGCGCCGGTTCGCGATCTGTCCCCGCAAGCTGCATCGCACTGTCGAGCGCCTGTGACCGCACAAGCTCGCTCGGGTCGCGCGTCGCATCCAGAAGCTTGGGCACCGCCTGTTTCGCTGGCCAGCCCGAAAGAGCCTCCACCGACGAACGTCGCACCTCGGGATCGCTCGATTTGAGCGCCGCCTGCACTTCTTTTGGCGACAGCTCCACCGTGCCCGCTTCCCCCAGCTTGGTCAGCGCCGACTGCGCCCAGATGGCTTCGGCCCCGCCCCGTCGCAGCGCTTCTTGCAAAATGCCAAGCCCGGCTTTGCTACCCGCCCGCGCCAGCGACACCGCCGCTTTCAGCCGCGTCACAAACGGCGCTTTTTCGTCCGCAACGATCGTCCCCAGCCACGCCTGCTTGCTTTCGGGCACTTCGTCGCTCATTTCGACCGCCATCGCCTGCGCTTCGGCGTCGCCCGAGCCGACCATTTTTTCGACCTCTTTGGCCTGCGCTTTGTCACCCAGCGCCACCATCGCCGCCGCGCGCGCCACTTGCTCACTTGCGCTGCCTTGCCCGGCGTCTTGCTTCAGCTTGGCCATCACACTGCCTTGCGTCGCCGCGTCGCCGCCCATCGTCTGTCCGGCTTTGGCGATTGCGCGCAGCATTTGGGTTCGCACCTGCGCACTTTGATCGGTCAGGCCTTCGGTCAGCGCCGCGATCGCATCTTTGCCACCGATCCGTGCCAGCGAGTCCGCCGCCGCCCGCCGCACCTCGACGCGGTTGTCGTGCATCGCCTTGCGCAAAAGGGGCAGCGCTTTTTGCTGGTTCACGTCGGCAAGTGCCGCCACCGCCTGGGCCCGGACATTCCAGTCGTCGTCGCCCAGCGCCTGCTCGGCCCAGCTTACACTCCGTTCCGCCAGAACCAGTGGATCACCGTCGCACAGCTTCAGCAGCGCACCTGCTTCTGCTTGTCGCAAAATGCCGCTGCGTTCGCCCAGTCGCAGACCTTGCGACAGCTTGGCTGCGTCCTGTTTGTCGCCGCAGTGTCCGATGCCTTGCGCCGCCAAGAGCCGCTGCGGCATGCCCGCGCCCGTCTGCCACAGCGTCGTTCGCAGCACCGGTTGACCACTTGGATCTTCGATGAGACACAGCGCATGCGCCGCCGCCACTTGCAGGTTTCCCGGCTGCACCGCCACGTCGGACAGCAGGTTGCGCGCGCGGTCATCGCCAAGCGACGCCAATATCTGCGCCACCCGGAGCTGGCGCGGCTGGCTCGGTGGCCCCTCTGGCAAAATTTGGATCAGCTGCGTCTTGGCTTCGTCGTCCCCGAGCAGCGCTTTGTGCGACAGAATGTCCACCCGCGTTTCGTCGGTCGGTTTGGCCTGACCAAGCCGCGTCACAAGCAGCGTCTTTGCCTGGTCTTCCCCCAGATCCAAAAGTGCCAGTGCCGCCTGAAGCTGCACCTGCGGATAGCGATCCTGCTCAAGAGAACGCAACAGCAAGCTCTTGCCCGCTGGCGCCCCCAGCTTGGCCAGGGATTCTCCGACGGAAACCAGGACCGTTGGATCGCCGCCCTCATCGGCCCGATGCAAGAGCGCCGCCGTCGCCCCCCGGTTGCCAATCACCCCCAGCGCCCGCGCCGCCTGCGCTTGCACCTGCGGATCGGCGTCACGCAGCCGACCTTCCAGCAAGCTCCGATGTCGACTGTCGCGGCTGTCTTCGAGCGCCCCAACGGCTTGCCCACGCACCTGCGGATCGCCGTCGCCCAGACCTTCTTGCAGGATCTTGAGCGCGAGCGAGCGCAGCGCCACCATGTCGATCTCTTCGCCCTTGCTGCGGCTGCGCAGCTTGTCGATGAAAAAGTAGCCACCGACGGCCAAAAGACAGACTGCTACAGGCAAAAGCAGAAGCGCCACCAGGTTCCGCCGACGCACCCTTTCGACTTTGGGCATCGCAGACAGCGTCAGCCGCGAATTGAGCCCCGCCGTCGTCTGCTCACCGCGCTGGAGCCTATCGAGATCGGCCAGCACATCGCCTAGGTTTTCGTAACGCTCCTCGGGCGCCTTGGCCAAAAGCTTGGCCAAAATGGGGCCGATTTCCGCCGGAATCCCCCACTGCACCGAATCGGCAGGCAGCGGTGGCACCGGTTTTTGCAGATGCCCGACCAGCACTTCCCCGAGCGTATCGCCGCCAAACGGAAGCTGCCCACTGCACATTTGGTACAGAATCACCCCGAGCGCATACAGATCGGTTCGGACGTCGACTTTGCCGCCGTTTATCTGCTCGGGCGCCATGTAATACGGCGTGCCGACCAGCGTCCCGGTGCGCGTCAGCTTCATCGATTCACCCTCGACGCCGACGGTCTTGGCGATGCCAAAATCAACCAACTTCACAAGCGGCGGCTCCCCCTCCCGCTCCACAAGAAACAGGTTGTCTGGCTTCAGGTCACGATGCACGATTCCGGCTTTGTGGGCGGCGGACAGGCCGGCGCAGAGCTGCCGCATGATCTGCATCACTTCGCGAAACGACAGCCGCTTCTTTTCCAGCAAGCTCGACAGCGACTGCCCCGACAGATACTCCATTACGTAATAGAGCCGCCCGTCGGAAAGTTCGCCGATGTCGAAGATGTCGATCAGGTTCTGGTGCCGCACCCGCGCGATAAGGCGCGCCTCTTGACGGAAGCGCTCGACGGCTTCCTTGTTGTTCATGATCTCGCGACGCAGGACTTTGACCGCCGAGCGATGTCCGAGCTGTAGGTGTTGGGCGGCGTAGACTTCGCCCATTCCGCCCTCGCCGAGCAGCTTGACGACCTTGTAGTCGCCGACCGTCTGCCCGATCGGGCTGTTAGTCTCCTCGGACATGGCTTTCCTTTTCTGCGAGCGCTAAGAGCGACGCCGCCGCGGTCTTTTGCAGCACTGCATCGCTAGACGACAAAAGGGGCAAAAGAGGTTCCGTAAGTGACTGCGCCTTGGGACCCAAACTGCCAGCCGCAGCGACGGCCCGCAGGCGATAAGTATCTTGGCTTAGCAGGGGCTTTAGCTCGTCGACCATGCCGACATCGCGAGCGCGCGCCAGGGCCAACACCACAAGCGGACGCTGCGGAAGCGGCGGTTTTTTGGCCAGCAGCTCGTGCAGATCCTTCTGCGCATCGGTCTTGCCCGCCAGCGCCAAAAGTTCCAGCGCATCGAGCGCGGTTTCCGACAGTGGACTCGCTGCCGCTTGTTCGCGAAGCTGTTTTTCCGTCGTTTCGTCGCCTTTTTGGACAAGTTCCAGCAGAAGCTGCTGACGCAACATCCGCGGCACCGAAAGCGAGGGTCGCCACAGCTTTTCCTTGAGCTTTTGCAGCGCCACCTTCGGCGCCTTGCCCGCTTGGGTCAGCGCAAGACCGGCCCACAGCCGCGCATCGGGTGGAAGCGTCTCGCTGGCTGCCGCCGAGTCGAGCACCGCCACCGCATCTGCCGCCCCAAGCCGCAGCCGCACCGCCTGGGCTTCGACTGCCTGCGCCCCGACTGCCGACTGCGTCCGCTTGCTCACCGCCGCCAGCAAGTCCACATCCCCGGCCTGCCCGATGACATACGCCGTCGCCAAAAGCGGTCGCAGCGGCACCGTTTCGTCCGCCACAAGCTCCGTCAGTATCGGCAGCAGAGACCGCTTCGGCACCGCATCGATCGCTTGCAAAAGCGCTCGCTTGTCCGGCGGACTGCCGCGCTCCGCGGCTTGCAGCACGTCCAGCGCGCGCGCCGGGGGCGAACCGGCTTTGTACGGTGACACATGCCGGTGGTGCCGCGTCTGCATCACGATCCCGACCGCCAGCCCCGCAAGCAGCACAAGCGGAACCAGCCACGCCCACAGACCTCGCCGCGACGCCCGCAGCCGCACCGGACGGGTTGTCACCGCTTGCCCGACGCTTGCTTCTTTCCACAGCCCACGACCGCCCCACACCACGTCCAGGTCGTCGCGCAGGCTCTGGCAATCGGCGTAGCGTTCTTCGGGCAGCTTGGCCAGCGTCCGCAAGATCACCCGATCGAGCCGCGCCATATCGACAAAGCGCTTGCCCAGCTTGAGCCGCTTGGCGATCTGCGACGGCTTTTCCGCACTTTCGAGCAGATGCGCGCCCAAAAGCGACGCCAGCGAGTCACCGATAAACGGACGCTGCCCGGTCACGGCCTCGAACAGCATCACTCCAACGGCATAAATGTCGGCCCGCCCGTCGATGTTTGGACTGGCTTTGATCTGCTCGGGCGACATATAGGCTGGCGTGCCCATCATCGCGCCAACCGCCGTCGCCAGCGTGCTCAGTTTTTGCGCATCAATGCCGTCGGTATTTTCGGGCCGGTCATCACTCCGGATCTTCGCGACGCCGAAGTCGAGCAGCTTGACCTGAGGAATCGGGCTTTCCCCGTCGCCCCGCGGCACCAACATCACGTTTTCTGGTTTGAGGTCTCGGTGAACCACCCCGGCTGAGTGGGCGGCACCGACGGCGGACAGCAGCGGCGCAAACAGTGACACCACTTCATCGTCGGAAAGCGGCCCGCGCTCTAGTCGCTTGCGCAGCGTCTCGCCGGTCACGACTTCCATCACGAAATACGGCGCGCCACTTGGACTTAATCCAAAGTCATACACCGCGACAATGTTCGGGTGCCCCAGCCGAGTGACCAGCTCGGCTTCGCGCTGAAACCGCGCCATCGCTTCTTGGTGCTGACCCAGCTCGGCATTGAGCACTTTGATCGCGACCTCGCGACCGAGCTTTTCGTGGACGGCGGCGTAGACCGTGCCCATGGCCCCAGAGCCCAGGACACGGTCGAGTCGATACTTCCCGCCCAGGATGGAACCCGGCCCCACGCTGGCAGCAGCGACGGCTGGTTCTGGCATATCCAAAACATTTTATGTGAATAACGTAAGCCACACAACGCATTCTCGGGAAAACAGGCAGAAAAGCGCACCCAACCAAGTCCTCGACAGCGGGGCCGGGCCTGATCTAGCCTGCGCGGCTCGCATGAGCAAAACGCCACAGAATCCGACCTCGCCCCCTGAAAGCCACTATCCTCGCGACCCGGCGGCGCGCGAGCGAGACCCCAACTTTTGGACTGCGTCCCATGGCCGAGCCGTCGATCCGGACGTGCTTCCGCGCGTGCTTTCGCGGGCGGCGGCGCTGCGGGAACAGGCGGTGCTGGTGTTTGATCTCGATTCGACGCTGCTCGACAACAAGCCGCGGCAGGCACGCATTGTGCGCGAGGCTGGTCAGGCGCTCGGTGAGCCGCGACTTTTGGGCTGCCAGCCGGAACACTTCACCGATTGGTCCGTCGACAAGCCGCTGCGTCGGCTCGGGCTGCGCGACGAAGAAATTCCCGACCTGGTGCCCAAAGTGCGACGTTTTTGGAAACAGCGCTTTTTCACCAGCGAATACTGCGTCGACGACATTGCGATTGCCGGGGCGGTGGCGTTTGTGCGCGATGTCCTCGCGGCGGGCAGCAAGGTTGCCTACTGCACCGGACGGCACGAAGGCATGCGACAAGGCACCGTGGCCTGTTTTGCACGCGAAGGTTTCCCGGTGCCCGACGGCGATCGCGTCCATCTGCTGATGAAGCCGGACTTGGAAACGCACGACGACGACTTCAAAGTCCGGGCGCGGCAGCCGCTGGCGGCGCTGGGGACGGTGATTGCGGCGTTTGACAACGAGCCGATCCACATCAACAGCTACTTTGTCCACTTCACCGACGCGCAGTGCGTTCACATGCTGACCGACGATTCGGCACGCGGCATCGCGCCCCACCAAAGCATCCCGTCGATCCGCGACTTCCGCCGCGGCTAGCTACTGAACCGTTACGTCGGGAACCGCGAGCCCACAGACGTGGGACAGGCTTTCGATGTGGCGGATCATGACCAGACCGGGCGCGTGACCTTTGTACGCACCTTCGAGGAGCAGTCGCAGCTTGGCTTTGCCACGGAACGGGACGGTCAAAAGCTGCATCTGGGTTCCGCCTTGGCCCTGCTGTCCGTAGATGAGCTGGCCGCGATAGTCCGACAAGATGTCCTCGGTCTGCTTGACCGAAGTCGTCGTCGGCACCGCAATCAGCGCGTAGTATTCGAGCGGATCGCGATCAGGCGCCAGCTCGACTTCCAGCGTAAGCTCCTCACCGACGTGGGCTTGGGTCTTGCTCAGGCCAACTTTGGCAAATGGCTGGGTCGTCGCTTGCAGCCGCATGATCTGAGGCCGATCGATGCGAGCAATCGCCGCCGCGGGCACGACAATTTGGGCCGGACCTTTGACCGTCTGCTCGAACGAAAGCGCGCTGCCGTCCGCTTTGCGGAGACCTTGCGCCGTCGCTTCTTGTGCGCCGATGAGAAGCTGGAGTTCGATAAAGCGCACCAGCGCCATCGGCGTCGAATACACCCCGCCGAGCAGCGCCGGACCCTGAATCAGCCCCGGTTCTTGCGACAGGATCATGTTGCGGCTGACCTGCCGATACAGCTTGGCAAACGTCGCCTTGTCGCCTTTTTGATAAAACGCCATCGCCAGCTCGGTCAGATACTGGGTCGCACCGACGCGCTCGAACGCCCGCAGAAAACGGAACGTGTCATACGCTTTGGCAAACGCCACATCCGCATCCTTGCCGTCGAGATCGAGCTTGGGCAGCAGCTTGTCGCTCGCCCAGCGGATGACCGCGTCGTCGGTAATGACCCGATAGACGACCTGCCCGTTTATTTCGACCGGCACCACGTCTTGGCCGCTCGCGTCGAACCCGGCAAGCTGTTCGGTTTTCTGACCTTTGGCTGCCAGCGACTGCCGAATCCGTTCCGCCATCGCCACTGCCGTCTGTTGTGCCTGCACAACCCGCGGATCGGTCGACGCAGCGACTTGCAGCGACCGCACCGCCGCAAGCAGGTTGCGCGCCACCCAGCCGCTCCACTGTGGACTCGCCTGCATCCCTGGATAGGGACGGCACAGCCCTTCGCCTTTGTCACAGAACGCTTCGTCGAGATCGCGAACATCTTTGTCGACCGAAGTGCGCAGCGTGTGGGCCAGCCCATCGTCGCTGAGAAGCCCGCGCTTGACCGCCGCCAAAAGCGCCGACCGCACCGCCACCCGCGCGCTCAGTGCTTCGGCGTGCCCAAACCAGGACTCGCTCGTCGTGTAGACGTTCATCGCCATGCCACGCAGAAGCGGTCCCGCCCCGGCGTACACCCGCGCCGTTTCATCTGCACCGATGGAAATCTGCCCGCCATCGCCGAACTGAAGCCGCGAAAACGTCACCGGCTGTTCGGATATCGTCTGCATCGACACTTCACGCCGATCGTAGACTTTGCCGTCGGGGCCTTTCATCTGTAACGCCAAAACGCCGGGTTTTGACAACTTCACCGTCAGCTCATGCGTCGACGCACCGGGGGGCACTGCATACTCGCTGGCAATCCCCGGCCCCGTCACCGAAAGCTGTAGCGTCGACTGTGTTGCGTTGGTCGCATCGATCGGAATCCGCAGCTCGGCGCCCGGCACAAACGTCTTGGGCAGACGCGCTTCGGCCCCGGCGACCCGCTTGACGTCCAGCTCACGCTGCGACTGTGAAAACTCGAGCGCTTGCACCGCGACGACCCGCATCACCACCCGACCGGTCTGCGGCGGCAGCACGACATCGACTTGGGCCCGACCGCTCGCGTCGGTGACAATTTTTTGGCAGAACACCACTTTTTTGTCGCCCTCGCGCACTTCTTCTTTCGGCGCCTCGTCTTCGTCCCCGCCACCGTCTGCCTCACCGCCGCCACCGCCCCCACCACCGTTTTTCGACTTTTTGCCCATCTTGCCCAGCCCGCCGCCATAGCCCATGCCGCCGCCGCCCATGCCGCGACCCGAAAGCCCAAGCCCGCCCGGAGCCGGTGGTGCCGAAGGTGCTGCGCCCATCGACATCGACGGTGCCGCCATCATCTTGCGCGGCGCATATTCTTTTTTGCTTTCGGCCATTTCTTCGCGATCCGCCGCGCGATAGTCCGATTCATCGAGTTCCCAGCCGGTGTTGTCCGACCACGACGACACCGAACGCGACGCATTGCGCAGCGAGTCGCCCACCGCGGAATGTAGGTGCGTCGCCGGGCTGCGCGACGGCACCCGGTTGTCATAGACTTCCAAAATCGCCGACAGCGCGACGCCCTTGCCGCGGTCTTCCGCCTGGATCGTGACGGGCACTTTGCCCTTCGGCATGCCTTCCGCCTGTGCGCTCAGGTTGACTTTGAGCCGCGACGGCGGAAACGCCAGCGCCCAGCCTTCCCTGAACGTATCCGCGACGAAACCACCGATGGTCACCAGCGTATACGGCCCTGCGACGTCGACATCTATTTTGCGTCCCGGCACAAAATCCCCCGACACCGCCACTTGCTTCGCGGCATACGTTCCGTCGCTGTTTGGGGTGTGGACGAACAGAACCGGCGCGCTGACTTTCGCCGTCACTTCGATGCTGAGCTTGCCCGAGCTGGCGATCAGCGAACTGACCGAAAACGGATCGGAGCCCTGCTTTCTGCTTTCGACAAACAGATCGCGACCCGGCACTTGCACGGTGTTTTCATATGGAGCGACGCCGACTTTGTGGCCGTAACTGACGCCGCCCGCCGCCGCCACCATGTCGCGCTCGACGTGGCTTGAGCCTTCAAACTGGTGACGCAGACTGCCGCGCGGTGACACCACTTCGATCTGGAACGGCCCCGAGTGACCACCGACGTTCAGCGTCCCGAGCAGCTGGCCCCGTTCGACCATCATTTTCTGCGACGGACCCGCGAGGCTGCCGTTACAGCCCGGCAGCATGCAGCGCGAGTGAACCTTCACCTCACCGCTAAATGGC
>DAORGN010000004.1:0-60451 GCA_035340095.1 Pseudomonadota bacterium
GCGCAACGCACCAATTGTGAGCAGCGACTCGTCATCGGGCAGCTCAGGGCGGCTCGGCGTTGGTGCGTTTTCTTCTTTGCCGCTGCGTCGCAGCACTGCGGAAATCCGCAAAAGCAGCTCGCGCACCGAAAACGGCTTGACCACGTAGTCGTCGGCGCCAAGCTCAAAGCCGACGATGCGGTCGCTCTCTTCGCCGCAGGCCGTCAGCATCACCACTTTGATGGGCGCGGTGCGCGGATTTTGACGCAGCTTGAGCAGCACCTGCGTCCCCGGTATGTCGGGCAGCATGCGATCGAGAATCAGCAGATCGGGCGCAAACTCTTCGCACAAAGACAGACCTTCGCCCCCGTGGGTGGAAGTCTGCACCTCGTGCCCGGCGTTGCGCAGGTTCCAGGCCAGGATTTGCTGAAGATCAACCTCGTCTTCGATCACAACTATCTTCGCCATGCGAGCGGTCTCCGTGGCCCGCAGTGTAGGTCGACTGCTGGGTTGCCGGGGACTGCGGAAGCATCGAAACGATGTGACATTTTCGTAACGCCTTTTCGAGAGCAAACTGCGGTAGACTGAAGCACACTGGCCGTCGCTTGCGAGGGGAAGTAAGAGGACGGTAGAAGCGATGGCCAGCATGGGAGTGCGCTAGATGCAAGACTGGCTGGATTGTCGCCTCTCTGACGAAGCTGTCGTTCTCCGCTCCCCACAGCGGGTTCGGAAACCGGCACTCCGAACGATTCGGGACGCGAGCTTGGCCTCGGCGGCGGTCGCGGCCTGTACCTTGGCCCTGTCGGTGCGCTCGGAACGAATCTTTATCCTTCTGTGCGTCGTCTGGCTCGGGCTGACGCTTCTGACTTCGCTGATCTTTATTCCCATCTCGCTTTTGACCGATGCGCGGTTCGTCGAAATGAGCGGCGATCTGCGGTCGCGAACCTATGACATGACGGTGATGTCGGGGCTGCGCGAAAAGAAGCTGTCGGGCAGCTTCGATGACTTTGCCAGTGTGCTTCTGCGTTCCGAGCTGGTGTCCGACGGCCTGGCCGCGCCATTTCGCCAGCAGTACATTTTCCTGTGCTGGCATAAGGAACGGCGCGATCCCCTGGGTCCGATCGTGTTTCGTCGGGTGTCGTCAGGCGGAGAGTTTGGCAACCAAAAGGCCGTCGCCGCCGATCTGGCCGAAGCGATGGGCTTGCCCCTGATTGATGCGACGGCTGGACGAGGCAGCGGGCGACAGTCGACCGATCACATGCCGAGCATGGCTGCTGTCGACGTGGTGTAGCGGCTACGGCAGGTGGCCGGTCTCACGAAACCAAGTGACAGCATCGCCGACGGTTTCCGACAGCGGACGGATGCGATGACCTAGCTCGCGCATCGCTTTGTCGGATCGGAAATCACACGGACTTTGCAGGATCTGGATCGACTGCGGCGTCAGAAGCGGCGATGTCTTGGTCAGATGTGCCACGGTTTCAATCACCGGTGCCACAGGTGCGAGCAGCCACAGCGGCGCACTATACCGCGGCGCTCGCTTGCCACCCGCTTCGGCGACCAGCTCTGCCAGCTTGCGAATCGATCCAACTTCGCCGCCCAGGATGTACTTGTGCCCACGCTGGCCTTTTTCGACGGCAGAAATCGCGCTCGATACCACTTCGCGGACGTCGACCCAGTTGTAAATTCCCGGCACCACCATCGGGAAACGCCCACGCGCAAAGTCGAGCAGGGTTCGCCCAATGCGCGATGGTCCATGATCGTTTGGGCCCATGATTCCCGACGGATTGAGGATCACGGCATCCAGACCTTTTTCGACCGCGCGCATCACTTCACGCTCCCCGAGCGATTTGCTGCGATCGTAAGCAGGCGCCGCGTCGCCATGGACAAGCGGCGTGGTTTCGTCCATCGGTTCGTCATGCGGCGGCACTTCGAAGGCGTGGACCGAACTAAAGTGAATCATCCGTCGCACGCCGTTTTCCAGACAGGCCGAAGCAACATTGCGCGGGCCTTCAACATTGGTCCGCAGCACGCCTTCGGCATCGTGGCGGCTGATCGAAATCTGCGCCGCCAGGTGAAACACCACCTCGGCACCTGAAAACGCGCGCTGGAGCGTGCCGGGGGAAAGCACGTCCCCGTGATGAATTTCGATGTCGCTCCCCGGTGGAAGCCGCTTTCGCAGGCCCTGTTCTGCGCGTGAGCCAGCGTGAAGCAAGGCGCGCACTTTGTGTCCCTGTGAGAGCAGCTCGGCAATCAAGTTGGTTCCAACAAAGCCCGTGGCTCCCGTGACTGCGACGATCATGTGGCGAATGGCTCCTTGTCCCAAAAAGGTCGGAAGGACACATAAAACCTCAAGTTGACGGGCACTTCCAAGCGACGAAATAGTGGTGTACGGTTCCACTATGTCTAGTGGCCGTCGTGAAACTCCCAATCCAAACGCTGATCCAGCCGATGTCGCTCGCGAGATTTTGCAGGGCGGACAGACCAGCGAGTCCGATACCAATGATTCCGACGATGATGGTTCGGAAGAACGTGGTCAGTCGGGAACCAAAGGCACCGGCTCGGCTGGTTAAAAAAAAAGCGCCACCCAGTCATCCTGAGCAGCGCTTTTTGTCTACGACCTAGCCGAAGTTAGGTCGTGGTCTTCTTGTCCTTGGTTTCGGTCTTGCCCTTGCTGTCGGCGGTCTTCTGGTCTTTGTGGGCACCGCCTTCGCCGGGGCAGGCAATCGCAGCATTCGCCAGGAACAGAGAACCAAGGACCATCGCCATAACAGTCTTCATGGGGAACCTCCTCTACTTCACGGGGACTTTTCGCTGCGACAAACCACTTGCCGCAACAAGTGCATTACATCGGATGCCTCTGACATCGCTAGGATTTCAGTGGGTTTCCGCCGCCGCGTTTAGCTGGGCGTGTTCACTTCGATCAGGTAAGCCAGCGCGTCCTGCTGCTGGACTTGGATCTGCACGGGCAAAAACGCGCGCACGGTGTCGATCTGGGTCAGCGTGTGCAGCGACGGTTTGGTCGTCAGATAGGCGCCGCCTTGGCCCAGCGCGAGCGGCAAAATAAGCTGGTCCGCCAGGTGTTCCCCAACGGGAACATCGGCATCGAGGAAGGCCTGCGCTTCGTCTGCACACGCGGCAGCGACGTCTTCGGCTTTGACCCCGCGTTCACCGATCGCCGAAAACAGCTCGCATCCATCGTCGCTGTCGACTTGCAGCAGCACGGCATTGCCCGGCCCCAGGCAGTCGGTCAGCGCACGAACCCGGCAGTCGAGCGGTGACAAACCAAACCGTTTTTGCAGCACCGCCTGTTCCCGCCTGGCGACGTGATCAGGAATTCGCGAAAGCAACACCTCGGCAGTGAGCTTGCGATGCGGCGACCGACCAAGCAGCTGCAGCCGATGTTGCGCGGTCGAAGGGACTATCGACACCGTCAGTTCGCCACCGCCCAGTGGATAAAAGCCGGGGCGCACAAGCTGCATCGAAACGCGGTATCCAAGCTGCAAAAGCCGAGGCAAAAAAACCCGATCAACGAACTCAAACGGCGGCGCTTTGACGTTGTGCGTTCCGCCCCGCAAGACAAGCTGCGACGGACCCGACGCAAAAAGCAGCGAGGGCAAAAGGGTCTGAAGCAGCAGCAGCGTGCTCCCCGCGGTCCCGACGTCAAAGACGTACTTGCCCGCTGCCACGGCTTGCTTTGGTTCAAACCACAGCGATGTGGAACCGATCGCAGCGCCTTCGACAAAGGCAGCGCCAATTCGCTGCGCCGCCAGAACGGCTTGCAGGTGTTGCGGACGCAGCCCCGGCTTGTCGCGATGTTTGCGAATGTCACGCAGGCGAAAGGGCCGCCCGGTGTGAAGAGACAGCGACAGCGCCGTGCGCAATATCTGGCCGCCGCCTTCGCCGTGTCCGCCGTCTAGCTCGATTGGGCCTGCTGCGTGTTCCAAAGTGCCCTCTTGGCTAGCCTACCTGTCCGACGACACGGTTACTTGGGAAAACCTTGGGTCGACGGTCCTGCGGTGTGACACGCCACGCACTGATAGGCATCCAGGTAGCTGCGGTTTTTGTAGTAGCTCGGGTCGGGCAGCTCGGAACCTTGGCCGGCGCCCATCCGCGACGCCGCCGCATCGATCAGCAGCTTGAGCCGAGCCGATCGCTCGGGCAAACGCGACCGGACGGGAAAATGCGACACCGCCGGGTCCATCGCCGCTTGGCTCGCAGCCGAAAGAAACTGATCGGCCACTTTGAAACGCATCGCCGCTTCGGGCACCAGCGTTCCTGCCTGCGCCGGGTTTAGGTCGGCACGCTGAAGCTGTGACTCGCCGCGCTTGGCCAGCAGATCGGCCAGCAACAGCGGCCCCATCACTTCGCGCGTGAGCGTCCGTTCGCCCGTTTTTGGCAGAGGCTGCGGCCCAAGCGAGCAGTTAAACCGCGATGTGCCACAGGCCACGCTGATCAGCTGCTCGACGTGAGGTGCGTAGCCAGGGTGAAGGTTGGGATCGCGGACCAACATCATCGCCGTGAACGTGTCAAACCAGCTCTGGCTCGCCGCTGAATTTATCCCGAGCAGCACATCGGCGGTGTACATGCCGTCGATGGTCTGGAGAGTAAACCCGCACGAGCGGATCACACTGGCGATTCGATCGTCGGTCGGATCGAGATCCGCCGCCCGTCGCAGCCATTCGAGCGCTTTGTTCATCCGCGCACGCTGTTCGTCCTGGTCATCGCCTTTCGAGTAGCGCGGTGGACGGGTCAGCTGTTCCAGTTTGAGGTAGCCATCTTCGACGGCGTGCTGACCAGCCACGAGCGCAAACGCGGCATAGAGCAGTGCCCGCGCCGCGTTTTTCTGATCGACTTCCTCGACGATTTCGCCGTTGTCGAGCTTTGTCAGCGTGTCTTTGGCGATCTGGTCCCAGCGTCGCTCGAAATCGGGAAACGCCGCGCGCGTGTCATCGGAAAGCAGGTTCAGACCTTGGAAAAAACGCGGCTTGTCGGTGGCGAAGCTCGGGGGCGCATCGTCGCCCTTTCCGCAAGCCGACAAAAGTAGCAGCGACGGCAGCACAACACGAAAGAGCGACATCGGCGGTGAACTCCTGACAAAACAAGTGGGCGAAAGCGCAAACGCGGCCCGAACTTGCGACAGGAACCACAGCAAAATCAAGCGCCTCGAAAACCGAGGCAGTGCGAGAGAAGGGAGTCGAACCCTTAAGCCTTTCGGCGCCAGATCCTAAGTCTGGTGCGTCTGCCAGTTCCGCCACTCTCGCGCGAGGACAGTGTAACTGCCCTGTCGTTCACCAGAAAATCGGCAAAAAAAAAGCCGTAGTCAAGGACTACGGCCAAATTTTTGTGAGCCCAGTAGGAATCGAACCTACAACAAACGGATTAAGAGTCCGCTGCTCTGCCAGTTGAGCTATGGGCCCGTGCAAGAAGTGCGTATGTATTGCGATAAAAGGGCGGCCCCTGTCAACCACAAATCTTTACAAGGTCCGCTCTTTTTTGCACTTCCGTCGGAAACTACAGCTTGTAGAAGTAGACGACGTCCGCTCCGGTATCGGGAACCGCGAGGACTTTGCCCACCGGATCCCAGCCGATGTCGGTCGCGGTCGTGGCGCCATCCTGGGCGACGTTGCGCAGGATCGTCTGTGCACCGGTGCTCGGATCGACGCTGTAGACAATCTTGTCGCCGGGCGAAGCGATCATGTACTTGTTTGCGACGGTGTCTTTTTCGATGCCCTGGTACGCGAGCGAGTTCTTGGTGCTGTTGACGAGCCGGGTGCGGCCAGAGCCATCGAGATTGCAGGTGCTGATGCCGCCCGATTGCATGATGACCTGGTTGATACCAGCCTCGGCAATTACCACCTTGGTGCCATCGATATAGACGCCGCTTGTGCCAGCAAAGGTATCAGCGGCAACGATGGTGGTTGGATTGGCCCCGGCTGCAAACGGCGCCGTGAACTTGAGCAGGCGTCGACCCGTGGCATCGGCGACGTAGGCGTTGTTGCTCGAATCAAGCGCGACGTCGATCATAAACGTCGGATAGCCAGCCAGCGACGCGAGACCGCCCGCCGCCACCGTTGCGCTTTGCAAAGGCGCCACCGTCGTCGGGTTGGCCATGTCGATCGCCCACAGCTTGTCGATGTTGCCGACGTACAGCTTGCCGCCACCGCCGCGCAGACCAAACGGCGCATTGAGCCGCGGCGTCGCCGTGTTGGGATACCAAGCGTGATTCGGGTTCATCAGGTTGGCCGGCACCTTCGAGATGAACGCCGTCATGTTGGTCGAAAACGTCTTGGGGTCCGTCACCGTGGCGCCACCGACGTTCGATACATACCAAGAGCTGGTGGCGGCGTCCCAGAACGCCGACGTCGGCTGCTTGAAGCCGGTCACTTTCGTAGGAGCAGCCACCCCCGCAAGGTCAGGATTGGTCAGCGCCATGTCACCGCTGCCCGTGGCCATGTCCGTCGAACCCACCGCCATGTCAGCGGTGTCAGTGGGCGTGTTTCCCATCGGGTCGTTGTTGCAGTTGAAAAGCGCCACCGATGCAATCACCGACGCAGCCAGACCAAGCGAAGCGAACGTAAGTTTGTTCATGGACAGGACTCCTTGAGGGAAAGAGACGACAAGTCCGCGGGGACTCGACGATAGGGACGCATTATACCTTTTGCGTGAAGCGGTCTTCAGGCATTTGCGAAGCAGAGACCCTCGCTTGCCAACCCCCCCGCTCGCCAAGCTGTGCTCAAATGGGAGCATTTCGTCGGGGGCTCGTTACCATGGCAAACACATCGCTGCGCATTTCCCCCCGCGTCCACCTGTGGCTGCTGTGCGGAACGGTCCTTTCGGCGCTGTTTGGTTTTGTCTATGCGCGGCTCGTCTGTCAGTACATCTGCGCGCTGCCGACAGATCGTCTGGCCCGCAACATCGCGATTGTGTCGCTGGCCCAGTTTGCGCTGCGCCACCATCTGCTGACGCGACCCATTCCTTGGCAATCGACCCGCACGACCGCTCGCACGTTGTTCCTGCGGTCTGTGCTGTCGTGGTTCGTCGCTGGTGCGCTGGCGATCGGGCTTCACTTTGCGCTGTATCCAGACTTTCCGGTGGGCAGCCACTTCAAGTTTGCGCTGGCGTATTGGGCGCTCGGTGGTGGACTGTGTACCCAACTGGAATACCTGCTGTTTGAACAGGAGTTCCCGGCCCAGGCGGTCGACGGTGCAAACCCGCTGCGCGAGCGACTGCGCGATCGTCTGATCGAAGGCTATGCGATCTATACGCTGACACCGGCACTGGTGCTGCTTTTGACACTGCTGCGCGTGGTCCGCGAGCTGGGTGGCACGACGCAGCAGGTCATCGAATCCGCTCTGCTGATGGGGGTCTTTGCCGGGATGGCTCTGCTTGCGGCGCTGCTGTTCGGACGTAGCTTGCGCAAAGACAGCGAACGACTGATGGAAGCGGTGCGCAAAGTGGGCCAAGGAGACTTTTCCCCGCGTGCCAAAACCACCCGTGCCGATGAGCTGTCTCAGGTCGCCGTCGGCATCAATGAAATGGCAAGCGGTCTGCTTCTGCGCGAGCGCATTCGCGACGCTTTCGGGCGCTTCGTTTCGCCGCAGGTGGCGACTGAGTTTATCGAAACCTACGCCAAGTCTGGTCGCAGCGCCGAGCTGGGAGGCAAACGCCGCGACGTGGTCATCCTGTTTAGCGATCTGCGCGACTTTACCCCGCTGTCGGAATCGCTCCCGCCCGAGCGGCTGATCGAAGTGCTAAATGGCTATTTTGCGGAAATGGTCGCGGCAATACATCAGCAGCACGGCATCGTCGACAAGTTCATCGGCGATGCGGTGCTGGCGGTGTTCGGCTTGGTTGACTCCCCGACGGGTCAGGCAGGCGAAAATCCCGCGATTTCGGCGGTACGGGCGGCGCAGACAATGCAGCGACAGCTTCGGTTGTATAACGACACGCTTCGGCAGCAAGGCATCCGCTTGTCGGCGGGAATCGGCATTCATGCCGGTGAAGTGATCGCGGGCTATTTGGGCACGCACGAAAGGATGGAATACACGGTCATCGGTCACAACGTGAACGTCGCCGCTCGATTGGAAAGCAAAGCCCGCGAGCCGCTGCCGACGCTGCTGTTTAGCGATGAAGTGGCGCGACGGATCGGGCACACGCTGCCGGTCCGTGCCGCAGGGGAAGTACAGCTCAAAGGGGTCACGAGTGCGATGCCGGTCTTTACCGTTGATGAACCGCCAACGCTCCCCATTGGATCGAGCGGTCAGTAGTACGGACGGGGCGGCGGTGGTGGCGGTGGTGGCGGCGGCGAAAAGCGACCGGGAAATGGATCGGCGGATTCTCTCCGGCGGGCTTCGTCATCGAGATCGGGACCTACGGCTGGGGCGGGCGCGCCACGCTCGCCGAACAGCGCAATTCCGATCACACCGACGTTGCGATCACCAAATTCCGACGTGCGGGCGGCATAGGAGTTGCGCACCGATCCGAAACGAAAGGCCGCAACGTCGGTCATGCTGGTACGGAAACCGTCGATGCGGACGCGATGAAAGGCGTCGACGACATACCCACGCTTTTCGAGGCTGGCTGAGCGACCATCGACGACATCTTGGCCATCGACGGAAGCGACCATTTCAAAGCGCTGACCAGTGTTGTTTTCGACCACGATTGAATAGTGCTGCCCCGCCGATCCGACGACGAGAACGTGGCTCTGAAGGTGATAGGCCGGCAGCGGATTGCCGTTGCCATCCACAACCGAGACCGTCACACCGGACCATGGAATCGGACGATTGCCGACGTAGCTGCGCCAGATCGGCTCCCCCGGATAGTGGCGACGGAGCAGTCTCTCGCGCTGGGCTTCGACGCCGCGCGCATCGTTGTAGTGGATCGTGCCAGTGAACAGCGGCGACGAGCTGCCGCGCTCAAACGGAACATCTCGCACGGGTGAATAGCGCGACTCGCCAAACTCGGTGCCGAGCCCTGGCCGCTCGACCTGCCGAGGAGCCACCGCTTCACGGCGACTTTTTTCGGGCAGAGCCAATGAGGGCGAAGACGGCGTCGGCGCCCCACCGTAGCCACCGTAGGCTTCATCCGCAGACCCGCCCGTGCCACTTTGCATTTCCGACTGTGGATAACCCGATGTGTCTTGCCCGTATGGGGTCGCGTAATCGGGTCGCACGTTCTGGCTGCTTTGGTGGCAGCCGAGCAGCATCATCGACGAAAAAACGCTCGTACAGACCAGCTTGGTTAGCCAAGCAGTAAGCCGCATCGTCAATCCTCCCTCCCAAGTTGTCGAGCTACTAACGCAATCGTTCCCCATGCCTTACACGGTCTGATAGATTTTTTTGGTGCCGTCGGAAACGCCAGCGCCGGACCTTTGTGCAGACCTGCGTTCTGCGCTTTTGTCGACCGATCTGGCCAAGCTGGAAGCGCTGTGGCAAACGATCCTGAACAGCCCACCGACGGAAAAACGACGGGCCGCGGCGATTTTGGCCAAGCATGGTCTGTCCGATCGCGCCGCACAGCTTCACGAGCAGCTTGGGGATCTGCCTTCCGCCCAAGCGCTGTATCAGCAGGCGGGCCTTCTCACCGACGCCGGACGGGTTTCAGAACAGCTTGGCGACAAGCGTTTGGCCGAAGCACTCTACCGTCAGAGCATCGTCGAACATCGCGCAGATACCGCGGCGCAGTCTCCGGATGGGGCGGTGGCCGACCGATCGTCACCCGCGCTGCGGCTTGGCCAGCTCCTACTTCGCCAAGGCCGTGCCGAGGAAGCCATCCCTTTTTTGCAGGCGATCCGACGCAAGCTGCTGACGAACAACACGCCGTTGCCGCTCCTCGATGAAGTCGAGCCCGCGCTGCTGCATGCACTTGTGCAGGTTCAACTGCCGGAAGCGGCGCTGTCGCTGCTTCAGTCGTATTCACGCCGTCACCCGGACGCGCCACCGACGGTTGCCGAGTGGCTTCTGACCGCGCCACAGCCCAGTGTGCAAGAACGAATGCTCCTCGGTCGATATCGCTTGCAGAGGCTGATCGGGGCCGGGGCGATGGGTCGGGTGTTTGTCGCCGAAGACACGGCCAGCAGTCGGTCCGTCGCGATCAAGCTGCTGCCAATGCCGATCGATTCGCAGGCGCGCGACAGCAAATGGCAGATGTTCTGTCGAGAAGCGCAGATTCTGCAGACGCTGCGCCATCCCAACATCGTCGCGGTGCACGACTTTTCCGAATCGGCGGGGGTGCTGGTGATGGAACTTTTGCGCGGTGGATCGCTTGGGGAACAGCCGCTGCCACTGTCGCTGGTCAAGACCAAACGGGTGCTGCGCGATGTCTGCGCCGGACTTTCAGCCGCCCATGCCGCGTCTGTGCTGCATCGCGACATCAAGCCGCACAACCTGTTTCTCGACGAAGCGCACAACACCAAAATCGGGGATTTCGGCGCGGCGCTGCTCGCCCAGCTTGGTGCGACGCAGACCGAAAGCCTGGTCGGTACGCTCGCTTATATGTCGCCCGAGCAGCTAGAAGGACAAAAACTCACCGTCGCAAGCGATCTGTATTCACTCGGGGTGACACTGTTTCAGCTTCTCACCGGGAGGCTTCCGTTTGTCGGTCCCGATTGGGTAAGCCAGCATCTTCGGCAGCCGCCGCCCGATCCGCGATCATTGCGTCCGGCGCTGCCCGCAGCGTGGGCCGATCTGTGCTTGCAGCTCCTGGCCAAATCAGAAGCCGACAGACCGTCGACGATGGACGAACTGGCGCAGCGGATCACGCAGCTTCCCGACGCAGAAACTGCGCAGCAAGCCGGCACGCTGGAAGGAAAACTCCCGTCGGCAGACGACGGACTTTTGCCCCACTTGGAAACCCACAGCCTGCACCCGATCGATGGCACAAGTCCGACGCTGCTGTATCAGACCGGGCACAGCGCGGTGTATCACGTCGTTTCGGCCAAGCTAGCCAGAGGCGTACTCATCGAACGATTTGATCGCGAAAAACTGATGACGCCGACGGGGCAACATCATCTGCGCTGGCTGCGCGCCATGGCTCGGCTTGGTGGACCGGGTCTACAGCGCGTGCTGCGCATCATGCTCGACGGACATTCGCCAGAAGTTCACTTCGAGGAAACCGTCGGCTTACCGCTTGGCGCAAACGGCCCGCCCTCCCGCCAAGATGAAGCGATCCTGCTGGCGACGCTGCACGCGATCCACGCCGAAGATGAAGTTCACGGCAACATCAGCGACGCAGTGATCGTCGAAAAATACGGGGCCCAGCTGCAAGTGGTGGGACGCGGTCCGCTCGGGTGGAAAAGTCCAGCGCCGACGCCCAAAGACGAAGAACGGACGCTTTTGGCCATGCTGCGCAGTCGGAAAACGTAGCGATCACCGACGCAGGAGCACGTAGACGGCCCCTGCCCCGCCATCGGTCGGACGCGCCGTCGCAAAGCAGAGCACGCTTTTGGCAATCCGCCCGCGCTGAAGCCACAGCCGGACCGCATCTTTTAGCACCGGAATTTGGTCTTTCGAATTGAGCCCGCGACCATGCACGATCAGGATGCAGCGACGGCCATTTAGCTTCGAGTCATGCACAAACGTTTCGACCCGCAGCCGCGCTTCTTCGCGGTTTAGTCCGTGCAGATCGACGTGCGCCTGCACTGCAAAATCCCCCCGTCGCAGCCGATAAAGAAGTCTCCTGTCGAGCCCGTGCGCGATGCCTTCGATGTATTCGTCGGTGTCGCTGATATCAAACGAACCGCTGCCCGACACCAAATCGGATAGCTGCGCATACGCTTCGGCGTCTTCCGACAGACGTTGCCGTGCCGCACGCTCTTGCTCGACGGGACGCTCGCGGCCTTGGACAGCCAGACGGTTTGTGCCCTGCATTTCGCGCCGGAAGAGTTCTTCGTCGGATAACTGTTCCTCTTCGCTGGTCGTCAGCTTCGGCGGCGGCGGTGCTTTGGGTGGTTCTTTGACCGGAGCTTTGTCGAGAAGCCCCCACAACTCTTTGCGCGCTGCCAAAAACGGACTGTTGAGCGGCGGCTCTTTCGGGGGACTCGCACTGGTTTTGCTGCGCTTCTTCAGTTGCGCCATGACTCACTCGTACCTGCGACCGGCAATCGCTGCAAGCTTGCTGCTGATTCGATGTCGCCCGGCAGCGTATACTTTCCACCATGCCACACGAGATGGTCGATAGATCCCCGCCCTACTGTCGGATTTGTGAAGGTGTCGAAGGCACGTCGCTGCCAACGGACTGTCCCGGCGAAAAGCTCACGTCGGCGCAGGTATCCGGCGTCCACTTCAAGACGCTCGATTACCGAGACGGTCGCTGGGATGACCCCGCCGTGTTCGACTGGAAGCCCGCCGCGATGCCAACGGCGTCAAACTTCGGCGGCCCCAGCATCGTCGTCACCGGCGATGATGGTTCGACGACGGTGAGCGGCAGCGGCGGATCGCGCCACATCACCACCATCATTCCAACTGAGCCCGTGGATGAACCGGAAGAAAATGGCGGCGCTCCATCGCTGATTCCGGTGCCAATCCCCATCCCGATTCCCATTCCCATCCCGATTCCCACCGGCGGTAGCTCTGGCCCAGCCGAAGAGGAAGAAGGCGATCCGAGCTACGACGTCCGCGTCAACAAGTAGCCACATCGTCCCTAAAACATCGCCCGTCGCAGCGCTGAAAGCGGCGCATCATCGCGCAGTCGAACCGAGTCATCACCGACGGGTTCAATGCCCAGCAGCGTCAGTGTTTCCCGCAGTGGCAGGGCGTTTCGTTCGCGCAAATAGCGCCGAACCAGCGCCGGTGAACTGGCCTGCCCAAGCCCTTCCAGCACCGATTCTTCATCGAGTCGCGTGTGCAAACTCTGCTTACGAAGCGACCGCATCACATCATCGAGCGACCGTTTGCCCTGGCTCTTTTTGCGAATCTCGACATCGAGCAAAAACGCCAGACACGCGCCGCCCCAGTACACCCGCGTGTAGCGATAGGTCTTGTGCAAGTTGGCGCTCTCCGTTTCCAGCGACGTCCCGTTCGGCTGGCAGTGCCGGCGAAAACCATCCCACAAATCCGACCACGCTTCCTTCGCCGTCAGCGCCCCAAGCCGCGCTCGCAAGATATCTTGGTAATACGTGGTAAAACCCTCAACAAACCACGGCACCTTGTAGCGCATGAGCGGATTGCCGATATGAAATATCTCGTGCGTTGCCACCCAGTCGTCTGAAAGCGGAAACCGCGTCGCATCCGCGCCAAAGTAGATCAGCACCGACGGGCGCAGTGGCCGAAGCACCGTCCCAAACGAGCCCAGCTCAGTCTGTCCCGGCCATGCGACGATCACGATGTGAACGTTCGACGGCATCTGTGGACCGTATAGCCGCTCACTCGCCCGCGAGGCCTGCTCGATCCACGTCCGCAGTTCCAGATCGGACGCTCGGCTTTTCCCGACCAGGTGCAGCTCGACCTGCGAATGCGCAAGCGCGAGCGTCCCAAGCGGACGAACAGCGCCAAAGGTCACGTAGCTGCCGCCGTCGTACTGCGCCGCATCCAGCTGATAGCGCAAGCCCGGTCCGGGCAACTTCTGCCAAGGCACCGTCAGCGCCGTCCCGGTTGGAAGCTCGAATTCAACATCGATGGATGGCGACGGCAGCGACGGAGAATCCGGAAGTGGCAGCGGGTCCGGGCGCAGCAGCACCGCTTCCTCACTGAACGTCATCGCCTGTTCGTGGCGCTGCACCAGGTCCGCGTTGTTGAAATGATCCGCCGCCGCCGCAAGATCGTACTTGTAGCGCAGCCGCACCGGGACCGCTTTTGCGTCGATCAGCCGGAAGCAGTCCCCATCACGCACAAGAGGCAGCGCGCGTCCGTCGGAAAATATCTGCTGGATATCGCGCACAAACCGCCCCGCGGAAGGCATGTCGGCGCAGACTTGCGGTGTCGTCGGTGCGGGAAACGTCAAGCTCACGTTTGCCTGCGCATGCGGCCCATCCGTCAGCTTGACCAAGCAATGCCAGCCACGCGGCAGCGCAGACGGCGGCTCCGCCCCACCCAAAAGCAGGGCCGCCACCGCCAAAAGCGAAAAACGAAGCCAATGCACGCGCTACATACGCCGCCAGTGACCCGGAACATAGCGCCAGCCGCCCGGAGCTTGCACCCACTGCGCGCGCTGCCAGCCAAAGCCATGCCGACGCGCGACAAAGTGCCCCGGCGTCCAGATCCAGCGCACGCCATTCCACGTCCAGTGACCGCCTACCCATTCATGCTGCACGGACGGCGCCATCGGCACGACTTCTTCCATCGGCGGCGGCGGTGCGCTTTGGACGATTACGCCACTTGGTGGCGGCGGCCCGTCCATGTACTGCGGCTGACGGAGCGGTTCCCAGTGACCGGGCGCAAACACCCACTGATGTCCGACGCGGACCCAGTGCGCCCGAACCCACACATGGTGAGGCCGCGCCATGTCCCAATAACCCGGCACCCAGACGTAGCGGCCCATTCGCCAGGCCCAGTGACCAGGGATCCATGCGTGCCGCTGAGACGGCGCCACCGGGCGAACTTCCATTTGCGGCGCCGGTGGTGCCATCTCGACCCGAACTTCGGGCTCGGCCACGTATCCCGGCTGCGGCGCGTACTGCGGCTCTGGTGCGTATTGCGGCTGCGGTGCGTATTGCGGCTGCGGTGCGTATTGCGGCTGCGGTGCGTATTGCGGCGCTGGCTGCGGCTGGGCAGGAACGTACTGCGGAGCTGGCTGCGCGACCGGCTGCGGCGGCACATAGGGTGGCGCAGGCCTCGTCGGATACTGCGCAAGCGCGCTCATCGAAGAGGCGAACAGAAGGGCCATCGAAGCACCGAAGATCGTGCGAAAGCGAGCCATGGAGCGATCCTTTCCCTCGACAAGCAGACCGGCGAAGACGTCGCTGCCCAAGTGCGGTCGAGGCTTTCCGCATTTTACCTAACCTCGGGCCTGTTCGGTTAGACGAAGGGGCAGCCATGTTTCTTACCCGAAAATACCTTTCTGTCGGCCCGACCGAGAAGCTGCTGGGGCGAACCACAAGCGCCGATGCGAAGACGAGTTCACGTTCGACGTGCCGTAGGAGTTGACCGCTCAAGAAGGGCGCGCGTATGCTGCGGACGTTTTTAAAGGGACCAAGGAATGCGGCTCTATTCGGGAAAGATTCCTTCCATCGCACAGGACTTGATTCGCAAGCTCAAGGAAGATGGCGATATTGAGGTCAGCGACGTTTCGGAGGCCCAGCTCGACGTGGAAGCGGTGCTCAAAGAGTACCTGCGGCTCGAGCGTGAGCTGACGGAGAAGGCCAAGGACTACATGGAAAAACGGCGTCTGCCCTACGAGCAGCTGCCGAAAATCAAGCGTGCCATGGCCGAAGAGCGCGACATCGGAATCGGCGACGAGTCGGTGTCCTACATCGCCAACCAAATCCTCGAAGCGTTTATGCACTCGCGCTTTGTCGAGGAGGTGTTTGCCGACGATGCCGACATGCGGAAGAAAATCCAAGGCATCTTGCGCAAGCACATGCAGGTCGACGCCGATATCGATCACGAAGTGCGTCGACGCATCAAGAATCTGCAAGAAGGCACGGCGACCTGGGAAATCGAATACCAGAAAGTCATGGAGCAGCTCCGTCGCCAACACAAGCTCGAATAAGAGCGCACGCGCCCCACAAGCAAGTCAGTTACACCCCGCAGGAGAAAGCATTTGAGTCGAGAAGATCTGGTCGAAATGAACGGAACGGTCACCAACGTGATGGTCGGCGGTAACTTTGAAGTCGTCACCCCCGAAGGGCACAAGATCCTGGCCCGGCTGTCGGGTCGGATGCGGCGCTTCCGAATTCGCGTGGTGCTCGGCGATCAGGTCCTGGTCGGCGTCTCTCCATACGATCCGACGCGCGGCCTGATTACGCGCCGTACCTAGCACCACGTCGGCATCTAACTGCTTTTGCGTCTGTTGGTAGCGAAAAAGGGGGTTATTCCGTGCTCAAAGTTGGCGACACCGCACCGGATTTTTCAGCGACAGCGACGACCGGCAAGCCCGTCAAGCTCTCGGAGCTGCGTGGCAAGCGGGTGGTGATGTTCTTCTTTCCGAAGGCGATGACCACCGGCTGCACCATCGAGACGCGGCTGTTTCGCGACCACTACACCGAGATCGCTGCGCTCGGAGCCGAAGTCATTGGCGTTTCGGTCGATTCCAATGAAAAGCAGTGCGAGTTTGCCAGTCGCGAAGGCGTGTCCTTCCCGATGATCGGCGACTCACAAAAGACGATCGGCAAGAGCTACGACGTGATGTGGCCGCTGCTCGGCGTCACCCAGCGGGTCACCTACGTCGTCGGTCCCGATGGACGGATCGAGGCGGTGTTCCATCACGAGCTGATGGTGGGTCGGCACCTCGAAGACGTAAAGCGCCACCTGCAAAGCAAAGCGGCGTAACAAACGCTGGCGTCCAACGGAAACTCGCCCGGCGACGACACAACCGGCGTCGCACATAAAATGTGGATTATTCCTCGGGGCGGGAGCGCAGGCGGGCCAGGTAATACAGGTTCAGCAGCACAAACAGCCCAAGCAGCGCGGCAACTGGCGGAGCCCACTTGACCTGCTGCGGCGTCTCTCCGTCAAACAGCACAAACGCATCTTCGGGAATGGTCAGCGGCTCGCTGACTTGCACGGCTTGGACTTCGCTCCACAGAAGCAGCGTGCTCGGCTCGCGAACCGCGGTCAACAGCTTGCTATCAACAGCCGCCGCCGGTGGAGCAGGAGCCGAAGTTGCCGTCGCAGCGGGAGCTGCCGCCGGAGTTGGCTGGGGCGCCACTGTCGGATTCGCAGGCGCAGTCGGGATCGTCGGTGCGGCAGGAGAACCAGGCGCCGCCGGAGCTGGGGCAACCGCCGCGGTCCGATAGCGAACCGGCTGCTGAAGCGCATCGGGACCAGGAATCTCGATGCCCGTGGGACCAAGCTGGAGAAGCGCGCTCGGAACCCGGTAGGTCTCGATGCGGTGCCACAGCCAGATTCCCATCGAGTCAATCTGCGCGAGCATCTTCTGGCGGTCCGGACCCTTGGCCGGCAGACGCAGGACGTAACCAAAGCCATCCCGCGTTTCGATCCCCGGACCGTGGGGCAGGCCCAGCCGCTCGACTTCGTAGCGAGCATCGGGTTCCGACGGGAACTTTTCTTTCGAGAGCAGCACCCGCACATCGTCTTCGACGAGCACATCAATCAGAAGATCCTGCTCTCGGCTCACCGATAGCGGCTGTCCAGCACGATCGAGCGTCGCATACGGCAGCGTCAGCTTGCCCGCTGGTGCCGACTTCAGCTTGTCGAGGTCAATCGCCCGCAGCGCTTGGGTCTGTTTGAAATACGTGCGCAGCGCATCGACAAACCAGACATCGGAAATCGGACGCAGCCGCCCGACAAACTCGTTGGCCGCATCTGCCGACAGCGATGCTTTGCGCGCCACCAGCAGTCGATTCGCCGACCCGAGCAGACGGAACACCTGCACGCGACCTCGCCCGCCTTTGGGGTCATACGACACCGAGTTGCGGTGATCGGGCAGTCCTGACAGCTTGACGAACTTGTCGCCCTGACCTGCCAGCTTGCCCGTCGCGGCGCCCTCCGGTGTGCCGACATCGGTCGGTTGCTCGGGCAAAAGCGCATAGGTGATGTCGCCACGCATCTTATAAAGAAGCAGCAGAGACACCACCATCACGGCGATTGCGACGAGAGGATGACGACGAGCCGGCGGCACCTTGAGGTTTACCAGCTCGGGATCGATGGCATCGGGGGAAATCGGCGCGCCGGGTTCAGCCGAAGTCACCAGAACAGGTTCGGCAGGTTGCGGCGGCGCTAAATTTGGAGAATCGGAACTTGGTTTTAAAGCCATGCTTCACCGACAGAAGTGAGCGCATCGGCGACGTTATCCGAGCCCGGCGAGAATTGCCATTGTTTTTGGGGGAGCCAGGCCGCGCCGCGCGTTTTCACGGTTCACGGCCACTGGGGCGGGGGAAAAGCGAAGAAGCGACCACAGAGATGTGGTCACCGACGAGACTACTCGGCGAGCGCGCGGTCGATTTCGGTCTTGAACTTCTCGAAGGGCTGCGCGCCGCTCAGGAAGACGCCGTTGACGAAGAACGCCGGGGTGCCCTTGACGCCCGCCTCGCTGCCTTCCTTCATGTTCTTCTGCACTGCCGCGGCGTGCTTGCTGGTGGTCAGACACTCATCGAACTTGGTGCCGTCGAGACCGAGCTTGCGGGCTGCGTCCTTGAGCGCCGCCTCGTCGAGCGTGCTCTGGTTGTCGAACATCCAGTCGTGCATTTCCCAGAACTTGCCTTGATCGTTGGCGCACTGACCCGCCTCGGCAGCCTTCTGCGCTTTGTCGTGGAAGCTGAGCGGGAAGTCACGGAAGACGACGCGGACCTTGTTGCCGTACTTGGCGATGACTTCTTCCATGACCTTGCGGCCCCGACCGCAGTACGGGCACTGGAAGTCGGAAAACTCGACGATGGTGACTTTGGCGTCTTTGGGACCCTTGGCCGGACCTTCGGTCGCGACCTGGACTTTGGGGGCCGTCAGCAGGACTTTGACACCGGCCTTGGACTTGATCTCTTCGATCACGTCACCGACGGCGCGCTGGCGGTTCTGACCCGTCAGACCCTTGACCAGCATGTCTTTTACCTGCTCAAACGGCTGACCACCAATCTGCGGCGGCAGACGGGCTTTGTTTTCTTCGTAGAACTTGCGCGCTTCGTCGACCGACACTTCCGGAACGCGCTTTTCGACCTGCTGCTTGAGGAACGCATCCTCGTCGAGACCGACCTTCTTGGCTTCCGCCTTGATGACGCGCTCGTTGATGATGTTGTCGAGTGCGCGCTCGCGAACCTCGAAAAGCTCACGGCCTGCGGCTTTGTCCAGCTCGGCCATGGTGACTTTCTGGCTGCCAATCATCGCGACGACGGTATCGCCCGACATCGATGACGAGGCCAGGTTGCTGGGAGCATTCTTCGCGCAGGCCGGAGCGAGGAGCAGCAGGGACAGGGCAACGTGCGTAAGGTTCATCGGATGGTCCTTTTAACGTCCTTTGGGTCGTGGTTATCGGCGAGCTTTGCTACACTGCGAGGCATGTCCATCCTCAGTCGGTTGGGGAACCTGATTAAGTCGAACCTCAACTCTGCCGTCGATAAGTTGTCTGATCCGGCGAAGGAAATTGACCTTCTCATTCAGGAAATGGAAGACGAGCTTTCGCAGTTGCGCGTCACTTTACGCGACCAACTCGTGCAAGAGAAGCTCGCACAGAAAAAAGTCGATGAGGAATACCGCAACGTCCAAAAGTGGCAAGACCATGCCGAGCGGGCGGTGCGGGCAGGCGATGACGAGCTGGCCAAAGAAGCGCTGCGACGACGGGTCGAAGCCGAAGCCAAGCTTGAAGCTGCGGAACGGACCCACGCCGAGCAGTCGCGTCACGTTCAAAAGCTATCGGACGATCTGAAAAGCGGCGATCGAAAGCTGACCGAGATCAAGTCGCGCAAAGAATCGCTCAAGTCGCGGGCGCGGGCCGCCAAACAGGCCAATGATCCAGAAGGTACCGCGATGGATCGATTCAATCGCTTGGTCGCCGAAATCGAAACCCAGGAAGAACAAGCGGCGGCGATGGCCGAGCTTGTGCCGGAGCTGGGTTCGCAGAGGCAGAACGACCGCGATCGCGAAACCGAGGAGCGCTTCAATCGACTGCTCGGGCCGGGCAAAGACAGCAAAGAGAGCGACATCGATTCCCGACTCGCCGCGCTCAAAGCCAAGCAGCTTCCCGCCAAATCCGACAGCTAAGCGCGCTTTTGCCACTCGCTGCGCGTCACCACCGGAAGCTGCAAGCAGCGCTCGCGTTCCAGATCCAGGTTTCCCAGATGCAGCGACAGCGGCGCCTGCACCCACTTGTAAATCGCCCGCGCAAACAGCATCACAAACTTGTTGGCAAAGCCGCGCAGACGGTCCGCCGGGTATTCCGGAAACATGTCAAAGAGCACGTCGGCCAGCTCTTTGGCATCGAGCTTTTCCGCCGCGTGCAGCGCAATGCAGGCATCTAGCACCGGGAACGGCATCAGATCGCGCTCATCCTGCTGATCCGGAGCCAATTCCGCAGTGGCCGGAATCGCGATGGTCTGGCGAATCCCGTCGAGCTTTTCGGTTTCGAGCAGATAATCGAGCAGATAATTTACGACCGTCTTTGGCAGGTTCGCAATCACCGCCAGACAGCCCATCAGGTCGCCACCAATCGTTGTATAGCCCGCTGCTTTTTCGCTCATGTTGCCAGTCTGAAGGAACAGACCTCCCACGGCGTTCGACCAGTTCCACATCCGCTCGGCGCGCAGCCGCGCCTGGATGTTCTGCACCGTAAGCTGGGTCAGTTCTTCGCCCGGATGCAGCATCTTTTGGGTCGCTTCGACTTCGCGCGCAAACGCATCTTCGATCGACAGAATCACAAAAGGAATCCCAAGCTCCGTCGCTGCGATCTCTGCGGCACTGCACGTAGCGGAAGAGGAATAGCGCGTCGGCATGTAAAAGGCGCGCAGCATGTCTGCCACCTTCTGTTTGACGACCGCTTCCCCTTGGGACAGATGGCGTCGCGTAACATAGCGATGCGCAATCAGCAGACAGAGCAGGCTGTCGCGACCACCGGAAAGCGCCACGCCGATCTGTTTGAACGCGCCAGTCTTTTCAAAGTAATCGCCGACGCCCATTGCCATCGCATCAAGCAATTCCTCACAGAATGTGCGGCGCGGATCGGCAGGGACAGAAGGAGAAGGCAAGAAGAAGTTGCGATGGCTTGGGAAGGGATAACAGAGCTTGCTCGCAGAGCCAATCGCACCGACGGAAATGACCTGCGCGCCACAGGTCGAGGAATCGCGCCGCACGCCACTTCCGCTCTGGGCCAAAGTACGTGAAAGGAATTCCTCGCGATCCATCCGCCAGGTTGTACTTTCGGTGCGCAGCCGCGTCGTCCGCCGCAGATCGACCGTACAGACCGAACCACCTTCGACAAAACGCGGCGCTTCATGCAGGAAGCGGCCATTTTGGCAGACAAAGCCACCCCCATCGAAAATCAGTCCGTCGTTCGCTCCTACTGCATTCACATAGACGACCGTGACGTTGTTGTCACTTGCGCGCGTTGCGACCATTTCTCGACGGGTTGACTGCACACCAATGCGAAACGGAGACGCCGACAGATTTACGATAAGCTCCGCCCCTTGGTAGCTGCGCCGCCGCATCGGACCGTCGGGAGACCAGATGTCTTCACAGACTTCCAGCCCTACCCTTCCGAAGTCGCAGTCAAACAGCAAATCGCCAAACGGAACCTGTCCACACGGTCCCAGATCAATCTCTGCATACAGACCGGGGAAGCCGCGCGCGAGCGTCCGCGCTTCGTAAAACACATTGTAAAGTGGCAGCTTTTCCTTGGGAACGACACCAAACACTTTCCCTTGGTAAAGGAATGCGGCGCAGTTATACACCTGCTCAAGTGACTGTACGAGCACACCACAGACGATCGCCATCGGCACCTGTGCCGTCGCCTGCGCCAGCTTGAAAAGACCTTCCGCTTGCGCAGAAACAAAGCCTGGCCAAAGCAGCAGATCCTCTGGAGGATAGCCGCCAATCACCTGCTCTGGCAGGGCTGCAATTGTCACTTGCTGATCGGCAAGCTTGTGACAAATTCCGATCGCGCGTTCCACATTTGCATCGGTTGCCCCGACGGTGGTGTTGACATTCCCAAGACCCAGCCGAAGTAGTCTCATGCGATCTCCGCGTGTCTGCCCAAAAGAAAAGCAACCATTGTGCTTGTTCTACATCGTCGACAGCAGTTCGTCTATCACATGCACCAGCCGATTCGATAGTTTGATAGGCCAAGGTGCTTCCGCAGAACCCGACGTCGCGACTTCCAGTTTGCGCAGATGCGCCGGCAGAGCAGTACGCTGCGCTGAGACATGATCGCGGGTTTCCGTGAGCGAAGGAAGCGGTGACACCAGCTTTTTGCCTCGCCACAGCGGCTGAAGGAGGGGCGTTCCGCCCGGTCTTGCTGGTTCATCATGAAGCGTCAACAGATCATGATCTGGGAAACGGTAGACCTGCAAACGGCCCGGCAGTGTGGCCTTTCCGGAACCGCGCGCAAGCTTCATCGTCAGCTTTCCAGTCGCATTTTGGACAAGCTTCCCAACAGCTCCTATTCCCGTCGCTGCGTCTGGACTACAGGAGATGTTTTCACCCACTCCGAAACCATCGCCGCCGGCTGTTGCCAAATCGCGAACGCGGTATTCATCCAGACCATCTGACAAAAACAGCTTGGCGTGTGGCGCACCCAGATCAGAAAGCAGCTTGCGGGCTCTGCGAACAGACTCCGGAGTCACCCCGGAATCGAGCCGCACTCCGGCCAGTTTTCCGTCGGTAGCGCGCACTGCATTTTCAATGCCGCGGAACGTATCATAGGTATCAACCAACAGCGTGGCATGGCCGGGAAATAGTTCACAGAAACGGCGAAAAAAATGCATCTCTGTTTCCGCAACCGGAGTCTGCAACCGTTCACAAGCTTGCACCGCAAAGTGATCCATGGTTCCCACCGAAGGAATCCCATGACAGTACGTCGCCGCCAGGTTGCTCGTCGCTGAACAGCCCGCAATATAGGCAGCATAAGCGGCATCGATCGCAGCCATCGGATGGGTCCTCCGCTGACCAAAATCAATCACCGATCGCAGGACTCCGTCATGTTGGGCAGCCGCTACCACACGCGAAGCCTTCGACGCCACCATCGACATGTAGTTGATGCGCGACAGCCACGGCGTTTCGATCAGCTTGCACAACGTGAGGTCGGTGCGTACCTGCAAAAGGGGCGTATAGGCAAATAGCGGCGTTCCGGACACGAGCAGCGGACTGCCATCTTCGCGCTGTGCCGGACCCGCAAACGCCAGCGTACCTTCCGGAATCGCGTCGATTTCACCATCAAAACCATCCAATCGCGCCAGCGCATCACGAACCAGCTGCCCCGTTTTGGTTGAAAGCGCCGGACCCAGAATCGGATGGGAATCGAGCAGCGCCAGCTCCTCCGCAGAAAAACGCAGCGACTGACAATGCTGGACAATGCTGCGCAGACCACAACTTACGACGTAATTTCGCTGCTTGGGAAGCTTGCGGAAAAAGAAGCTCATCGCAAGCGGTCCGTCGGAAAGACGACCATCTGCAGCATGCGCAATCAGCGTCGTCAGTTGATAAACATCAAGTGTCAGCGCAGACAGACTCATGGTGCACCACCTTGCAAGCGGCTGCTTCTGCCGTGCAACACTCCGGCAGCGGAAAAGCGCGCGCTCGTCTCTTCCTCTTTGTCCGGAAACACTGCGCGCGTCAGATCATCGATCACAACCGCAGAAAATCCTTCCGCTATCGCATCAAGCGCGGACCAACCCACACAGAAGTCACGCGCCAGACCACAGACAAACACCCGGCGAATCCGCCGCGCATGTAGCAGCGCACCAAGCCCAGTTGTATGGCGTTTTCCGTCGGGACCGATGTTTTCACGAAACGCACTGTAGGAATCAATGTGCGGATAGGCTCCCTTGCGCAAAATGACACCCACCGAATCAAGTGGGAGTCCTTGATGAAGCGCAGCGCCTGGCGTCCCCTGCACACAGTGCACCGGCCACAGCGTCTGATCCGCACCATACAGCGGAATCGAGGAAAACGGCGACAGACCATGCTGTGCGGCAAAGCTCACATGGTTTTTAGGATGCCAGTCCTGCGTCGCCACAACAAAATGAAATCGCGGCACAAGCGCAGCGATCGGCAACACAACCTGATCCCCCTCTGCGACGGCAAGTGGGCCACCCGGCATAAAGTCCGGCTGCAAATCTACCACCAGCAGCGCGTCATGCTCCCGATCGATTGTCCACACATCAGATTGGGCCCCATCGGTCATGGTCGTTCCTTATTGCTTCCGCGAGCTTTCACAACACGCTGCGGTCAGCCTGAAATAGAAAGATATCCGATTTGCCGCAAAGTGGTACGATCTCGACGGTCCCGACGCTCACTTGCGGGCTCCTGAATCGCTTTTGCCTTGTGCGATGAACTTCAATTCCCAATTGGCAGGAGAGATGTAGATGAAAGACCGGAAGCGACTTGTATGGATATCTGCTGCGCTGCTGACTGTCTCGCTCTCAACGCACTGCGACTCTGGAAACACGATGGGAAATCCCCCTCCAGATCCGCCCCCTGAAACGCTGAACCTGACCGATGCATCCCCCAAGCTGATGAAAAACGGAGGAGGAACTGCGGTCACGCTCAAAGGAACCGGGTTCAAGACGGGTGCCACCGTCACAATTGGCGGCGTTGCCGCGCAAGATGTTGTGGTGGTTGATTCCTCAACAATCCAGCTAAAAAGTCCGCTCAAAGCCGCCACCTGCGGCACCGTGACCGTCGTGGTAACCAATCCCGATGGGAATGCCGCGATGCGCGGTGATCTGATCACGTTTTTGACCAACCGCGTGTCGTTTGGCGTTCCCAATCCGATCACGATGGGAACCTATCCGCGTCAAGTCCTGGCGGTTGATCTGAACAAAGATGGGAAAGTCGATCTGGTCTCTGCCAACAGCGGTCAAGCAGCCCAAGCGCTGGTCTATCGGCTAGGAAATGGCGATGGAACGTTTGGGAATCCGACTTCCTACACCGCAGGCAGTTCGACATTTGGCGTCGCTGCTGTCGATCTGAACAAGGATGGGAATCTGGACCTCGTGACCGCAAACAGCAACAGCAATGACATCTCTGTTCGCGTGGCCACAGGGGCCGGTACATTTCCCACAGCCAGCACCCAGTACGGAGCCGGTGCCGATACCCGTGCGATTGCCGCAGCGGATCTGACCGGGGACGGCGCTGCGGATCTGGTTGCCGTCAACTATGGCTCCGGAAACATCAGCATTTACAAAAACAACGGAGACGGAACCTTCGCTGCCCAAAGCAACTTGTCCGTCGGAGCCAGCCCACAACATGTCATTTTGACTGACCTCGACAAAGACGGGAAGTTGGATGTGGTTACGGCGAATGCGAATGGCAACAACTTGTCGGTGCGGCTAGCGAACGGAACGCCATCGATCTTTGGTGCGGCAGCATCTGTTGCCGTGGGATCGAGTCCGTGGTTTGTGACGGCTGCGGACTGGAATGGCGACGGGAAAATGGATCTCGCGGTCGTCAACAACGGCATGACTGCCAGTACCTACATGGTGTCGATTCTGCTTGGCGATGGGAAGGGAAGCTTTGCAACCCCGGTCAACATCGACATCGGAAACCAAACCGCACCGCGCGGCGCAGTGGCGACGGATCTGAACAAAGACGGAATCATGGATCTGGTCGTTGCGGGCTACGGAAGTAACACGCTCCCAGTGCTCATCGGCAAAGGGGACGGCACTTTTGAACCCGTGCTTTCCGTCACTGGGCCAGCATTCCCACAATCGGTAGATGTCGCTGATTTTGACGGAGACGGAATGCCTGATCTGGTGGCCACTTCAAGCAGTACCGGTTCCCAGAACGTTGCGACGCTGCTAGGCCAGTGTAAGTAAACAAACCGACCGAAGGCAGCGCGACAAAAATCCCGCCACGCGCAAAAAAATCTTCTCTTGGGCCACGGTGCTGGCATCATGCCGCGCCACATGATTGCGTTTACAAACGTCACCAAACAGTACGGTGGACAGATTCTTTTTGTCGATGCGTCCTTTCAGATCAATCCCGGTGAACGGGTCGGTCTGGTCGGCCCAAACGGAGCCGGAAAAACCACGATTTTCCGTCTGATCATGGGTCAAGAAACCGCCGATGATGGGAGTGTCGAAAGACCGCGCAAGCTGACGCTTGGGTATTTCAATCAGGACATCTCAGGAATGCGCGGACGCACCGTTTTGCAAGAGACGGTGGCAGGGGCCGGGGAAGTGTCGACGCTGGGCGAGGAAATGAAAGTCCTCGAAGAACAGATGGCGCAAGGCTGCGACGATCTGGACGCTGTGGTCGCACGCTACGGAGAAGTGCAAGCGCGCTTTATGGAATTGGGAGGCTACGACATCGATGCGCGTGCCCATACCATTTTGGCGGGACTTGGACTGACTCCGCAACAGATCGAAGCCGATGTTGGGAATCTGTCCGGTGGTTGGAAGATGCGCGTCGCGCTGGCAAAGATCCTGATTCTGCAGCCCGATGTCCTGCTTCTCGACGAGCCAACCAACTATTTGGACATTGAGTCGATCCTGTGGCTGGAAGACTTCCTGCGTTCCTATCCAGGTTCTGTGGTGATGACCAGTCACGATCGCGATGTCATGAATCGCGTCGTCAAAAAGATCATCGAGATCGATGGCGGACAGATTCGCAGCTACACCGGCAACTATGATTTCTATGAACAGGCCCGTCAGCAGGAAGCTGCGCGACGGGAAGCAGAGTATGAACGGCAGCAGGCGATGCTGGCAAAGGAGCTGCGTTTTATCGAGCGATTCCGTGCCCAAGCCGCCAAGGCCGCCCAGGTACAGAGTCGGGTCAAAAAGCTCGACAAGATTGAACGGGTGGAACCGCCGCGTCGGCTGATCGAGCGGGAGTTTGATTTCCGCAAGCCGGCGCGATCAGGGGACGATGTGATTCGGGTGGCGGGGCTCCGCAAAGCATACGGAGACAAAGTGGTCCACCGCGGCTTGGACCTGCTGGTACGTCGCGGCGAGCGCTGGGCCGTGATGGGTGAAAACGGCGCAGGGAAGACCACGCTTTTGAAAATGGTGGCTGGGGTGCTAAATCCAGATGCGGGCGAAGTCACCGTCGGTGCATCGGTGACGCTGGGCTACTTTGCGCAACACCAGATGGAACAACTGGATGGCACCGCAACGGTGATTGACGAATTGCAATCGCACGCGCCCACAACAGGAATCGGCGTGCTGCGCAATCTGGCCGGTGCGTTCGGTTTTCATGGTGATGACGTTGAAAAACCAGTGCGTGTCCTCTCCGGTGGAGAGCGCTCACGGCTCGTGCTTGCGAAGCTCCTGTTCGATGCGCCGAACCTGCTGGTTCTCGACGAGCCGACCAACCATTTGGACATCGCGACCAAGCGGGCGCTTGTCAAAGCGCTGAGCAGCTACCAAGGGACGCTGCTGTTTGTTTCGCACGATCGCGCATTTCTGCGCGCCATCGCCACGCGCGTGCTTGAGCTGACATCAAACGGTCCGCACATCTACGGCGGCACGTATGCAGAGTATGTCAGCGCCACCGGACACGAAGCCCCCGGCATGCGAACAAACTAAACGCGGCAGCGACGGAGTGTCGTAGAACGGACAGACGTTACGGACGCTTCGCCAATCCATCGAGAAGCGGCCAAGCTTGGTCCAAATAACTGGTCTGCACCGGTCTTGCTGAAAAATCAGAATAGTCGCGCAAATCGGTGCCGCTTGGGTTGTGCGGTCGCTGGTTAATCAGCGTCATGTGCAGACACCACGAAGCGCCCGATGCGCAGCCCGCAGCGTCGGCAGGAACCACAATGGAACCCGCCCGCGGCACAAAGGAATTCGCCAAGCTGATCATCCCCGCAGCATTCGGGGACAGCGTTCCGCTTCGACCGTCTTTGCTGTATGCAAAGAACGTCCGATACAACCGATTCACTGCATCCCACGTAATTCCGCCGCCGCCATCCAGGTTGAAGTAGACCGTCTTGTCGAAAGTCTTTCCCGTCGAATCAAACTTGCTCGTGTACAAAAAACCCAGCAGTTCGTTTGCAACATAAGAACCGCTGGAATGCGACGCGATGGTGATCAGCTTGGTACGACTCCCAATCTTTGGCAGAAGGTGCGCAATCAGCTTGGTGTTGCCAATTTCTCGTCGAACATAGGTCACATCCGCAGGACCACGCACCGCGTACAGGTGTCCGACTCCGAGCGCGGAAAGCCGGGCTGCGTACAGTGCATCGGTCCATGCCTTGCTCTGTGAATCAGATACGTTGTAGCCGGCATAGCCAATAAAGACATTTTCCCCCGCGTTGCCGGTGCCGCGGTAGTTTACTCCGACCCCAATCGATTCCCACACCGATGCTGCGGTGGTTTCAGAGACAGTCCCTTCGCTCTCTGTTTCCAGCGGCGTGAAAGGTCCCCCACAGCCCACAGAAAGCAGCTGCACAGCGCCCACAAAACCAAGCAGCAGCGACGATCGAGACAGCACAGAACGAATGTGAGGGGACATCATCGGGGGAACTCCTAACCAGGTATGTAGTAGATCGGGGACGCCCAAGCGCGCTCCTGAATCGTCTTGGGAACCGACGCATCCAAGCACGGCGCGGGTCGCTGGGCTGCCGGCAGCGCGTTACACAGAAGTGTATTCCAGCGACAGCTTGGGTTTTCTAGCACACGGACGTAGTAGTACGCAGGCTGTTTGGGATCAAACTCTGGATCGCGGAAACTGCCACACAGCAGGTCTGCGCCCTCGCCCTTTTGAACGCAGGAAGTTGGGTCCACTGACGCGCCATTTGCACGGTTTCCAGCGACGTCAAATACCTTGGTGATGGGGCCCTGTGCGGTCAGCGTTCCTTTGACAATCTGGATCACTTGCAGCGGCGTTCCTGGCCGCGTCCCATCGCCCGGATCGCGCAGCGCCTGGACGACAAAGCGCGGTGCCTGCGCAGCCTTGCCAGCAAACGTTCCGCCCATCGGAACACCATTTTGATAGCCTTTTTCGACGAGCCGCGGATCAGAACAGAGTCCATCCGGCAGATCGAAACCACCAAAGAAACGAACCGTGATGCGGGGACCGCTGGTTCCAAAGGTCTCGCGCCTTCGCAGGGCATCAAACAGCGCCGGACGCGAGTTTTCTTCCGCCCACACCCCAACCAATCCGCCAGGTGAAAACTCCATGCCACCGATGGTGATACCACCACCGCCAAGCTGTTTTTCCGGCGTATCATCGTCCGTTCCGCGGTGGCCGACAAAACCCGATTCCTCTGCGTTGCCCGGACTGCCGTTGTGGGTATCCGTGCTGCCGATAAAGCCAAGCGGAAACGGATTTACGCCAATTCGCAGCTGTTCGGAAAGCCCATCGAGCAGTGCATACCGGACAAAATCCCGTCGAGAAATACATCCAGTGCGCGCCGTTCCGCCGCTTCCTGTCCCTTCGCCACAATCGGGGACATTTTTGCGCAGCGTCTTTTCAAAATCGCACTGTTCATCGGGCGCCCCAAGCACTCCGGACAGACTGTTTCGACACTCTGAATCGCCTTTGTGCTGATAAATTTCCACCACGGGTTCCATCCGCTGGCGGAGTGTAGCCAGACGCCGCTGCTCGTCGAGATTTGCGCCGTCTGGGTACTCTATCCGGAACATCTTTCCGTTGCTTTCATTGGGGTTGTGCGGAATCGCAAGCACATCACAGCCGGTGCGCGCATTGCGACACGCATCATCGAGCGCTTGCCAGAGCCCCTGTGGCGTCGGTTCTTCATAGTGCGTAATCGGCAGCGGAACCCGATCATTGCGAAAGATGACATTGCGATGCAGCGTCGACAAACCAGGGGCTCCGGAATACTCATACGCGATGAAGCTGGTGAATCCGCACGACTCACTTTTGTCATAGGCTGTCTGTGCCGCCTGCTGAAGTCGGTTCCAGGTGACAGACAGCAGCTCTGCACAGCCGCTCCCATCGGGAGGACAGATGTCTTCAAAGCGCTGATCTTCGATCGCAAGCTTGAAACCCAGGTTGGTAATCGCCGAGTTTCCACCCATCCGATAGCGCTGACAAGTCAGTGATCCATAGCCTGCTGCCGACGGTGTGATGCAGGCTTGGACTTCTCCCAGAAATTCCGAATGATCGGTCACTGCGGCAAAATCGAGCGGTCTGGAAAGATGAATTTTGCGGGTTCCGTTTCCCATTCCATCGTTTGGTGGCAGCGCAATCTCTTCACCGCGGGCGAAACGATACGCTTGTTCCGGAGTCACTCGCACATCGAATGCGTAGGCATCAAAAGACAGGCTGGTGTGAACGTGAAGATCGCCAAAATAGGCCTGCCGCAGCGGACTGTGTGCAGCACAAGGAGTGCGCGGTTCCTCATAGTGGATGGGAGGCAGCTCGGACGGTTCCTGACACGCAGCCATTCCGACGAAAAACAGCGGACAGTGCCACACCGCACGCGATAGCAGTTGCATCATGATGGAAGACCTTTTCCAAAGAGAATCAGCGAGCGTTCGATGGTCCATGCCATCGCCAGCGGACCCATCACATACCCAACCCAGGGGAGTCGCTGTTGGCGTTGCAAAAAACGCGCGGGCAGCCACAGTGCGAGCACAAACACAAGCTGTCCGGCTTCCACGCCACAGTTAAAAGATAAAAGGGAAAGCAAGAGCTGACCGGAAGGAAGCTCCGTCTCGCGCAGTGCAGAAGCGAAACCCAGACCGTGCAAAAGCCCGAACAAAACCGCGAGCAGAAGCGGGCGCAGCATCGGTTGGGATCGATTCACACAGACCAGTTCCTTCGCGACAAACGCCACACTCAGTGCGATCAGGGCTTCGACAAGGGCTGGGGGCGGCGTGACTACGCCCAGTGCAGCCAGTGCCAGTGTTGCACTGTGTCCAACAGTAAACGCCGTCACCGTAAGAAGCAGCGCGGACCCCGAAGGCACAAGCAGCAGCAGACCAAGCAGAAGCAGCAAGTGATCGATCCCGGACAGAATGTGATGTACGCCAAGTCCAAAAAAACGCCGGAGGGTCAAAGCCAGCGTCGGTGTATTGGTCGTATGCAGAGGCGGAATCAGGTGCGGCTCGCGATGCAAGAGAGCGCTGTGGACCTCTCTGTTTCGGAAGTGAATCGTCAGCAGCGTCTCTCCCAGATCGCTTCCCTTCATCACGATCGGATGTCCACGAAGACCCATCGCGCCACAAGACAAGATCCGTCCGGACAGCTCGGATTCTTCCGGAATGGCAGTTCCGTCCCGCGACAAAAGTGAGCAGTGCAGCGGAAACGAAGGAGTCATGGTCTCGCCATTTGCGGGCGCTTGATACAGCACCCAGAACGTCCCGTCGGTTTCTTCGGACAGCGTAACCACCGTCGGTGCAAATGAGTGCGCCAGCGCCGCCGATGGACTGATGGCACATGCAATCCACAAAAAGACGAGCCAGATTCCCATCGACCCGCTGGGCGTGCTGTCTTTTTTCATGTTCCGCCTTTTTGCACCACTTCATAGCGTGGCAGAAGCGCACCGATGGCCCGCTGGCGTCGAGCGGCGCGATTCTGTTCTGCGTAGTCAAGGCGGAGCCGATCACGCAGCGCCGAAAGGGAAGGCATTGCCCCTGCTTGTCTGCCGGTGACCTGAATGAAATGCAGACCAAAGGGAGAGCGCAGCGGAGTCGACCAGTTTCCGTCGGGAAGCGCAAACGCCGCGGCTGCCCATGAAGCGGAAAAAAGCTGGGCAAGCTCGGACTCACTGTGCAGTGGCAAGTTTGCGCCGAGCGGATGAGGGTCGCCAAGCAGCGCCGTATCCGTCCCTGTTTGCAGCCTATCATGCAGCGCCGCGGCGACGATCTCTGCGCGATCCTTGTGTTTGTCAAAGCCAACAAACACCTGTCGCAGCGCAATGCGGGACGGCAAAAGATAGCGCGCAGGCGTCGCGTCACGCAGCGCCACAAGTTCCTCATCGGTAGGAATCGAAGGCGGAATCAGCGCATCGGCCAGATATTCCATTTTCTGAATCAAGCGCCGCCGAATGATGATGTCACCGTCGCCAAGCCGCCGGCGCTGCGCTTCACGGTACAGCACTTCACTTTCCACATATTCGGACGTCGCCGCCGCAAGCTCCGCAGCCGTAGGGGGTCTTCCCAACCGCCGCAAAAGATCCCCTCGCCGCGCCGAGACAAGCTCTTTCGGAATCACGATCTGCTCACGCGGGACCGGACGCACAAACCAGTATGCGCAGCAGAGCAGACCGCCCAGCAGCGCAAAATGCAGCAGAGGTTCTCGCAACAGTGTTTGCAGAAACCGACGCATCGGCGCATCGTTTTCCAAACTGCGCGGCGAGGCAAGCGCAAAAGAGGCACCGAAAAGCAGGGCCGCCAAGTGGCTGTTTGGTTGTGCAGTCCGCACCGTTTGTGTTACGTGCAGACGATGCGTCGGTATTGGCCTCTGCTGTGCTTGCTGTCTTTTTTTCCGGGGCCACTTTCTGCGCATCCACAGTTTGCGCTTTCGACGGTAAATCGCTATGCCAGACTGGTCATGATGCCGGGGCGTGTGCGACTGGATTACTCGCTTATGGTGGGTGAAGTTCCAGCCGAACGAATCAAAAGACAGGCTGATCTGGATCGCAACGGAGAGCTTTCAGACAGCGAACAGAAACAGCTCGTTGACTCGCTCGTGGCGACGGTCCAGCGTGATGTGTCGGTGCAGATGGATGGACAGAAAATCAGCGCACCGTTTGTAAGTCAGCCGCTCACGCTCAAGAGTCCCAAGGTCGAGTCGACTCCGTTTGCGCTGGAGCTTCAGACGGATCTGCCGATTCCTAACCAACCATCCCCTCACACACTGGTTGTGGATGACAGAGCCGACATTCCCCCGGTCGGCGAGATCGAGCTGCGCATCGAAGAAGGGCCCGGAGTCGAGCTGCTGTCGGCTGAAAGTGGCAGCACGAAGCCACAGTCAAACCAAAGTTCATCGCCGAATCCGATCCAGAACGCACCGACTTTGCTGACGGAAACGAAAGTCCCCACACTGTTTCGGCAGTTTGGACCACCGCGCTCGCTTTTGTCCGATCGCTCGGTCACGATGCGCTTTCAGCTGCGCAAACAGAGTCCGCAAGCCTCGCCCCGACGGTTCACGTATGGACTGGGTGTTTTTTCGCTGCTGATTCTGTGTGGACTTGGACTGTTCGCCCGCCGTTTTCTGCGCAGCTAACCTAAGCCGACTGTGAAAACGAAAGCGGCACTTCGCTGCGCGTCGGTTGGTTTTTCCCGTCGGGCAGCAGCGGCCTTGGGACTTCGGGAATGTCTATTTCCGGATAGTAGCGCCACGCCGCCGGATTCAGCATCAAGTTGTCCCGCTGCGCGATCTGTGGATCAAGCCGATGCTTGCCTTGCAAGTGCTGCACAATCTTGTGATTGACCCACAGGAGTCGCAGCATGCTCTCTGTCATGGTCGGAACACTGCCGATAAGCGTTGCCAGACAGCGCAGCAGCCCCGGTTTTTTCGCGCTGGTCTGCGTCGGATAGTCATAGCGCTGCATGGTTTCACGATTCTGCCATTCCACGATCTCTGTCCACGCCGCAGAAAGCTCGGCGCGGAACGCCCCTTCCCGCTGGTTGGGAGCACGCTTGGTCGCGCCGACAAACCACGGACTCGGCGGCAGATCGTCTGTCTGGGCGTTTTGCACATGATCGAGCACCGATTCATCCCACGGCTCGCCAACGAAGTTCAAAATCGACTGCATCGTCGTGCGGGGATCGCGGCTCAGATCCTCCAAACGGACTTCAAGAATCGAATCCAGAAACGGCTTGATGTGGGAATACTGAATCCGGCAAAGCAGCCCATTGATAAACGGACTTCCCGTCCCAAACGGCATCTGTCCAAACGACTGCACCGTCGGCACAGGATGCCGAACGATAAAGATCACCCGCGCATCAGGAAAGTCGGAAAAAATCCGCGCCAAGTTCTGGGTGTCCAGCGGATTTTTGTCGCCAAAGCGACGCTTGCCGCGCTGCGTGGCCTTCGCTTTGAGAATTTCGGCATAGGCCACCCGCGCATCATCCAGCACAAGCTGCGCAGGCAGAGACGCGAACACATCACGCGGATCAAGTCGCATCCACGCAAATGAAAACGTGTCGAAGTAACGCAGCAAAAACGTCCGCAGCGGAATCTGTTTGGGCGCCAGCCGCAGCAAGCTATAAAATCCCGATTCATGCGCGATGTAGATGTTGGGATGCGCGTTTAACATCTGCCGAAGCAGCGTCGTCCCAGATCGGCCCGTCCCAATCACAAAGATCGGCGAAGCAGAGGGGCTGTCAATCGGGCGAAATTCGGTCTGTAAGGAACGCATGGCGGCGCACTATGCCCCGCTCATTTGTCGGCTGCAATGGGGGCAAAAACCCCACCCCATTTTCCTCGCTGACTTGTGCCACACTCACGCGATTCGCAGCGTGAATGTGGTGCCTTGCGGACTGGTTGAAAACGTGACTTCGCCACCGTGCCGTTCCGCAACCGCGCGCACAATCGCAAGACCCAGCCCGGTGCCGCCGCTGTCGCGCTGCGTGGTAAAAAAGCGCTGAAACAGCCGCGGCTGGTTGGCCGGACTGATTCCGGTTCCGTGATCTTCGACTTCGATGCAGAGCCGACCCGCATCAGACGATACCCGCACGGTGACGGGCCTTCCTTCGCCATGGCGCAGCGCATTTTCGATCAGGTTTACCACCGCTGAGCGCAGGTGATCTCCGCTTATCAAGACTTTGTCCGGCGGACTCTGGAGCACAAAACAGACCCCCGGATAGCGATTCCTAAGCGCTGCAAAAAAATCTGCGACCACGATCGTTTCCGTCGGCTCTGGTGCATTTTCAATCTGCGCAAGCTGCAAAAGTCGCATCACCAGTCGCTGCATCCGCTCTGCATCGGCATCAATGTTGTCGGCGAACTGGCGCCGCTGCGCTTCGGTCATTCCCTCCCATTCATCCCGCAGCAGCTCGGCAGCACCGCGAATCGCCGTGATGGGAGTCTTCAGCTCATGGCTCACATTGGCGGCAAGCTGTGAAACATAATCGGCGCGCTCACGCAGCTTGCGCGTCATGGTATCAAGCGCGGCGCTCAGACGCTGGATCTCACTTGGCGTAAACAGGCTCATCGGCAAAGGGGGCGCGGTTCCACCCTGGGCAATGGTCTGCGCGGACGTGGTGATTTTGCGCAGCGGACGGACGATCAATGCGGCAAACAGAAAGCTGACAAACACGGCGGCAAACACAGTCGCAGACACAGCAAACAGAAGTCCGCGTCGGTTGTGCCAAAGCGATGTGCGGGCATCCAGACTGGTTCGGGAAGCACGCACCACAGCGATGACTTTTCCATCAGAAAAGAGCGGCAGCGCGACAAACAGACGCACCGATCCGCGGCTTCTGACATCCGAAAACGGCGGCAGCGGTTCATCACTTATCCGTTCCCGAATCACCGAAGCGTAGCGCCCCACAAGTGCGCTCTCGACTTCCGGAAGATTGTCCAGACAGAGCCCCGATTCCCCACGGGTCGTCGCCACCACGCAGCCTTGGGAATCGAGCACACGCACTGCGCTCAGGTTATAGACTTGCATCCGCGCCAGCAGCGGTTCAAGCTTTTTGCCGGCACGCAGCACGGGGGAATCCTGTGGTGGCGCAACCCGCAGCGGCTCTGGCTGCGGCGGAAGTACACCACGGCGCAGATTGCTGGTCGGTTCGATCGGAATAAACGGCTCCGATTCCTTCCCCGGATGGCGAAACGGAGGCGCCCCAAGTGCAGGATCGATTCCCTGCTCCCGCAGCCACAGTTCGCGCCACATCTCACCAACGGCAATCGCCTGCGCAATCAGCTGCCTTTCGGTCTGCCGAACCAAGTAATTTTCGTAAAATCGCAGCGCGACAATCGACAAAAGAGGAACAAGCAGCACAAACGCATTGGCGCCAAGCAGCAGCGCCGAAATCCGGAGTCCGTGTCCTTTGAGCTTCACAGCGATTCCTTCAAGCGATAGCCAAGTCCGTACACCGTTTCGATCGGGTCTGCGCCCTGTGCAGAGAGCTTTTGGCGGATTCTGCGAACGTGACTGTCGACGGTGCGTTCGGTGATCACATGCCCGTGTCCATACGCTCTGTCAACCAGTTCACCGCGCGAAAACACCCGACCCGGCGACCCCAACATGGACTGCAGCAGCGCAAACTCCGTTACGGTCAGGATGACTTCCTTTTGCATCCACAGACAGCGATGCCGTCCCAAGTCCATTTCCAGCGCGCCCAGCTTTTGCACGTCCCGTTTTTCCGGCGCTCCCGATTCTGGAAACAGCCGCCGCAACACCGCTTTGACCCGCGCCAGAAGCTCACGCGGGCTGAACGGCTTGACCAGATAGTCGTCGGCGCCAAGCTCCAGTCCCAGCACCCGATCGAGCTCTTCATCGCGGCTGCTGACAAAAATGATCGGGGTCCGACTCTTGGCACGGATGCGACGACAGACTTCCAGACCATCGGATTCTGGCATCACGATGTCGAGCACCACCAGATCGATTCCCCCCGCATCAAATCGCAGCAGCGCGTCCGCTCCGTCCTTCGCTTCGACAACTTGGAAACCGCCTTGCTGCAGCGCAAACCGCATCACATCGCGAATGTGTCCGTCGTCATCGACCACCAAGATTCGGTTCATGGAACTACCTTACTCCGAGCGTAGCGTTCTGGGATCGGCTACTTTTTCTGCTTCTCTGCCAGCGCGATAGTAACTGCCCGCCAGATCCACCGTATAGGCAATTCGTACCGTCGCTGCGTTCGACAAAAGCTGCTGGTGCAGATAGATGCTCTTGCCGGGGGTCGGAATCTTTTGGGTGTACTCCACTTCATCCCCTTCTTCCATCGTGGCCAGACTCCCGCCTTCCCAGTGATAGTTAAACACCTGCGGCAGACTCAGCGTCACATACAGATCGTTTATGTTCCACGATGTCGCCGGAAAGGTGTAATCGAGCCGTCCAGACAGTGCATATCCACCCTGCTGCTCGACGACAAGCAGCTCGACTTTGGCGGATTCATCGCCTGCGCGGGCCGGCTGCACCGGAAGCGTCACGGTCTTCCCATTGGCTTTGAACGGAACCGATGCGCCGTTCACAAACACTTTTTCTAGCCGCTGTTTTTCCGGAATCACAAAGTCGATGCTGCGCGCTCCTTCAAACTGAAGTGCGTACATCAGACGGATGATCCGGCGCCCTTCCAGCGTCGACACAACCGATGCGTGGGCGCGATTGATGATCGGCTCAATCGGGGGTCTTACTGCACTCTGTTTTGCCACCACCGCGGCTTTGCTGCTGCGATCCCACAGCACCTCAAAGCGATTGTTGGTTGGGTACAGCGTATAGCCATCGCCCTCTTCGATTCGATCGGAATTTCCCAGCGTGAACAGGTTTTCGTCAAAGCGCAGCTTCAGCACCGCGAGCGCTGCGGAAGCGTACTGCACGTCGGCACTGCGCCTTGCACCTTTGACTTGTGCGGACAGAAGAAAGCCCACATCAAAGCTGTACGTTCCGGGCTTGTCGGTCATAAACACCAGCATCCCATCCACGACGGTGAGCACGCCATTTTGAATCTGCGGCAGCTTGGTCAAGCGCAGCGCCGCATCTTTGCGGAACAGCGCAGCGGACACCCAGCCTGACGCTTCCAGAACCGACAGCTCGACGTGTGCAGAGACATCGATCGCATTTTCGAGCAGCCGTCCGGACAGCTCGAACTTGCTGATCGTGGCGCGGATCGGTGGCTTGGCGCTGGGACTTTCTGCTTTGCTCTCGCTTGCCTTGTAAAGCCGCAGCACTTCCGCAAGTGGCAGCGTGGCAACCGGATTTCCCGACGGTGGTTGCTCAGCACGGACCGGCGATGACGATCCGATGGCAAGCATTCCGCACAGCGCCAAGCTCAGACCGAAAATGAAGTGGTTACGCAGCATGGGAGTCTCCTTCTGCAGCAGCCGGGGTGAGCAGCCGCTCGATCAGTTCGCGAACCGCAGGACGAGTGGTCAGCACCATCATCGTGGCGATGAGTGCGAGGATCTCCAGCGTGTAAACAAGCCCGGTGTAGCCCTGCATAAACACCGCAGCAGTTGGTACGCACAGCGACGATACGATAAGACCCAAGACATACCGCCGCGCCCCCGCAGGAAGCACCCGTCCCAGATAGAACAGAAGCAGTCCGCCCGCCACCAGCAGAGAAAGACCCCACGCGGGATAGAAGCTCATGAACGCCGCAAAGTACGCCAAAAGGACAAAGAACAGCGCGTAGCTTGCCGCGATCAGATAGCTTTCGTAAATCTTCAGCGGATGCGCAAAGTAAAGACACAGCGCCGTCAGCCCGAAGAAGAACAGAAGGAAGGGAGCCCAGCCGCGCCGCACCATGGTTGCGATCAGGTGATCATATGATTTTTCCGACGGCAAGATCACGCCGACCGGGATTCCTGATTGCAGCGATTGGTAGTTCCAGGACAGCCACACTTCATCGCCTTTGCTGCGGCTTTCTGTGGCCGGAACGACCCCATCGGCATAGTCGAAGTTGTCCCCACCACGGATGTGCATTCCCAAGCGGAAATTGCGAACCGGAGCCGCTGGATCGAGACTGTATGTGAAAGCATCCAGACCGCGACCGCGGAACTCTACCCGAAAAGTAACCTTGGCCCCGGCTTTCAGTCTGCCGGTCCACAGAAGTCTGTCACTGCCACTTTCCAGTTCGGCCTTTGTCGGCTGTCCATCGACGGAAAACAGCAAGTTGGATAGCAGGACTTTGTTCTTTTCCATGTTGATGGGAAAGACAAATGCGATGTCGATGTCGCGCCCCTGATCGTTTTCCGCAGCGTAGTCACCGCGGAAACTGAAATCGAAACCCGAAAAGTAGACCAGCCCGCGCTTGCGATAGTTCATCGCGGCATCCACTGTGACTTCTTGGGATTGCAAAGGCAGCGCCGTCAAGCTGTTGAACACGGCTCCGCTTGGGACGTATCGCACCGACGGACCAGGCTGCACAATCGGAGCCCCCCAGCGATCCATCACATCGCGATACAGCTCGCTGCTTGCGAAGTTGCGGCGATCGGTCATCTGGGTCGAAATGGCGGTACTTACCACCATCACGATGAGCAGACTCGATGCGAAGTGGTATCGGGACAACAGCCGGAACAGAGAGAGGATTCGTTTCATTGCGTTCTCCTTCGTCACGCCGATGCAGCCGACGTGATGAAAGAGAGCCTAGCGAACGAAAGTGCAGTGGCTTTGGCAGGACAAAGGAAAGCTGATGGAGAGATTGTGCAAAACTTGCGTAGAGACCAAAGTCGCGGCGTTTCCGACGGTGAATCGGTCTAGAAGACCGGCGCCATCAGGTCTTCTTTCTTCTTTTTGCCGCCCTTTTCCTTGACCGCTTTGCCGTCTTTTGGCTCCTTGGGTTCCTTCGCAGCCTTTCCTTCCTTCGGCTCCTTGGGTTCCTTCGCAGCCTTTCCTTCCTTCGGCTCCTTGGGTTCCTTTGCAGCCTTGCCTTCTTTTGGCTCCTTGGGTTCCTTCGCAGCCTTTCCTTCCTTCGGTTCCTTGGGTTCCTTCGCAGCCTTTCCTTCTTTGGGCTCCTTCGGTTCCTTCGGCTCCTTGACTTCCTTCGGCTCTTTCGCGGCGACGGCTTCCGTCTTGCCCTTCGGCGTCGATCCGGTGTCCATACTTGGCTCGCTCGGTTTTTCCTGCTTCGCGAGCGTGATGGCGATGTTCTGGTCTTCGCTCGGATGGATGGTGCGGCTTTCTTCCTGATACCCGGACGCGCGAATCTTCAGGCTGAATTCGCCGCTGTCCTTTTTCACATCGAAGGTATAGGGCGCTTTGACGACATTTTTTCCATCCGGGCCACTCTGTTCGATCTCGGCATCCGGGGGATCTGTCTTCACCGAAATATGGACCGCAACGGCCTTCTGCGGCGCAGCCACCACCGTCGGAGCCCCACCGCGAAACTGCTTGACCCCAAACATTGACAGCGATCCGACCAGCATCGCTGCGGCAAATCCAGCCAGCACCGTTGCTGGTTTGCGTCGACCTGCCGTCTCCCCGTTGGCCCCCGACAGCGTTGACCGAGCCCCCGACTGCGCCGCAGGACTGGGAATCGATTCCACCGGTGCACTCGGCTGCGGCGTCGACGGAGTCTGCGCCCGCGGCCCACTGCCCGGCTGCACCGCCCCCATCTGCATCGACGGTCCCGGCGTCATGCTCGGCATCTGCAAAGATTGCATCTGCCCTGGCTGCATCACCCCCGACGCCATCGGATGCCCCGGAATCATCCCCGGTTGCACCACGCCTGATGCCATCGGATTGCCCGCTCGCATCTGCTGCTGCATTTGCTGCTGCTGCATCTGCTGCTGCATTTGCATCTGCTGCATCTGCTGCATCTGCTGCATTTGCATCTGCTGCTGCATTTGCATCTGCTGCTGCATTTGCATCTGCTGCATCTGCTGCCAGTTCGGCTGGCCGTACTGACCCGGATTGCTCATCGCAGCCTGCGGCATCATCGCCGGCATCGCCGCACTGGCCCCCGGTGGACGCATCACCCCGCTCTGCGCCGGATTCACAATTCCCGACGACATCGGCCCGCCCATCAGGTTCATCGGTCCGCTTGGCATCATCGCCGCCGACATCACCACCGATCCGCTGCCAGGCAGCGGCACCGGACCGTTGGCACGCGGCGCTGGCTGACCCTGCATAAACGACTGGAAGTGCGGCATCGGGTCGACGAGCGCAAGCTGCATGTCGTTCATCGACTGGAAGCGGTCTTCCCTCTTTTTGCGAAGGCAGCGCATCACAATCGCTTCCAGCTCCGCTGGGACATTCTGATTCACCGTCCGAGGCGGGTCCGGCTCTCGCGTCAGGTGCGCCACCAGCACTTCGCCAAACCCTTCGCCGGGGAACGGCACCTTGCCGGTCAAAAGTTCATACATCACGACGCCGAGCGCATAAATGTCGGCGCGGTGATCGATGTTGCCTTTGCCATCGCACTGCTCCGGGCTCATGTACGTCGGCGTGCCGATCACCATGCCCGTGCGCGTCTTTTGGCTCATCGCGCCGTCTTCTGTCGTCAGCTTGGCGATACCAAAGTCGAGCAGTTTGACGTAGTTGCGATCACTAGGCCGATTCACCAAGAAGATGTTTTCGGGCTTGAGGTCTCGGTGTACGACGCCCTTGGCATGGCTGGCGGCGAGCGCCGAGCAGCACTGCGCCAGAATGCTGACACTTTCGCGAATCGTGACGCCTTCCCGTCGCATCCGCGCCGACAGCGATTCGCCGTCGAGGAACTCCATCATGATGTACTTGAAGGTCGTTCCGTCGACAGTTGCTTCGCCAAAGTCGATGATGTCTACGATGTTCGGATGGTTGATGTCGTTGACAGCCTTGGCTTCGTTAAAGAAGCGGGTGACGACATCGGCTTTGTCGGACAGCTCGGGGTGCAGCACTTTGACGGCGACTTTTTTGCCGATCTGCGGATGGACGCCCATGTAGACGATGCCCATACCGCCTTCGCCGAGCTTGCCTTGAATGTCGTAATTGCCGAGCCGCTTGCCTATCAGAGACATCGATCCCTAGCCCTCTCTGGTTTCGGCAGTCCACCCGCTGAGAAGTTGCGTACCCGTTCTTTTTGCACGCTCAAGTCGAAGATGGCTGCGTATTCATCATACCACGCGAGAGCGACATGCGGCGCGGTTTGCGAGGTCATCGCAGGTCGCGCGATGTTGTGCAGCTTGCGTAGCCTTGGGGCTGTCGGGCAATATAGGCCGCTCGCACGGGCCCCGATCCACAATGGCCCTGTAATATTTCCGACTCCCGAGGGTATTCATGTCGCAACTTGCACTCGCGCTGGCCATCGTATCGACCCTACCTGCGGCCCTTCAGGCAACGCCTGCCCCGACGGCAGCAGTCCCTGGCCAACCCGCCGCGTATGTTCCGCCAGGCGCACCGACCACACCGCCCACCGAAGATGTGGCGGCCAAAGAACTCTCGAAGAAGTTCACAGCGTTTATAAAGTGTGAAGAAGGGCGCAAAGATCCGCTGATGCACTACTGCGCACTGACGAGGCTCAGCAGTGATCCGATCTGGACGCCCGGCCAGCCCGTGAGCTACGCCGGCCTGACCGTGTTTGTGAAGACGGGTGCCGATCTCAAAAAATCGGTGTCTGAGCCTGCCGCGCTGTCGGTGTTGCACCTCGGACCCTCGTCGGCCAAGCTGCTGAGCTTGGGGGCGGCCTCGACTCCCGATGGAAAAGCGACGGCACAAACGCTGCAAAAAGCGCTGGCCGGTGAACTCAAAGAACCGCCGGTGCTGCCGCAGGCCGTGACCAGCACTTGGAAAAACGACGCGCATGGTGGTCGGACACCGCTCAAGATTGACCGGCTGTACGCCGACATCACCAGCAGTCCGCCGGTGCGCATCTTCCGTGCTGAATCGCCCCATGGTGCGGCGTTTGTCACCGTCGAGACACTTCCAGATGGACAGCGTTTTTCGGTGTTCCCACTGAGCGCCGGCATTCAGTAAGCCGCAAGCTCCGATCTTCAACCAAACCCAGCCATCGAGTCAGGCGCGTGCGGCGAATTCATCCCCAAACACAGCTTCGCGCGGGGCAACCCAGCACGGCCCAGTTTTTCGCAGCGATCGGTCTGCTCCTTTTGCTGGGTGCGGGCTGCAAAAAAGAACCGCCGCTCGTCATTGATGTGCGGGTCGATTTGGCGTCGCCCGCTGCGGCTGCAGATCTGGCCAAACCCCCTGCCCTGCCCGTGGTCAGCGTCCCGCCCCAAAGCGGTGAAGAGCCCACCATCGAGCTAAGCGGCGTTGTGCGCATCGGTCCGTCGGGGCGTCCCCGCTATCCCGTTTCGGTGATCGTCGCGAGCGGGGACTGCACAAGCCCCAGTTCACGCCTGCTGCGCCGCGTTCCGCTCAGTGACACCGACAGCTTTTTCGTCGTTGTGATGGCCGATCCAGGCGAGCAGCTCACCGTCTGCGCGGCTTCAGAACCGTCGCCCGGTCTGCCCACGCCGATTTGGGTCAAAAGCGATCCAATCACCGTCGGTCCGGCGAGTGAACAGGCGGTGTCCAACCTATCGCTTGTGCTGCGCAGCGCCGAGCCAAAGACGTTTTCAACCGCAGCGCGCAAGAAATGACCATGATGGCGTACTTTCGGCATGAAACCGCTTGGGTGGACGAAGGTGCCGAAATCGGTGAAGGCTGCCGAATTTGGCATTTTTGTCACGTCAGCGCCGGGGCCAGGCTAGGCCGAGACTGCGTGCTGGGGCAAAATGTCTTCGTCGCCAAAACCGCCGTCTTGGGAAGCTGTGTGCGTGTCCAGAACAACGTTTCGATCTACGATGGCGTGGTGTTAGAAGACCAAGTCTTCGTCGGCCCAAGCGCGGTGTTTACAAACGTCGTGAATCCGCGTGCCCACGTCTCTCGCAAGTCGGAATATCGCCAAACTGTCGTCGGACGCGGTGCAACCATTGGCGCCAACGCCACCATCGTTTGCGGCCACCAAATCGGTCCTTACGCCTTCATCGGTGCCGGTGCGGTCGTCACCCGCGATGTTCCCGCCCACCAGCTTTGGGTCGGCGTCCCGGCGCGTTTCGTCGGCTGGGTCTGCGCCTGCGGTGAACGGCTTCCCGACGATTCGCTGCACTGTGCGGGCTGCGGAAGCGGCTATGTTCTGCGAGGAGAAACCTTATGCGCGCTGTAGTCCCTTTGCTATCGGCTTCGCTGTTTCTGTCTGTGGTGACGTTTCAAGGCGGCTGTGCGTCGTCGCAGCGCATCGCCGATCGCAGCCAACTGCAAAGTGAACTGGAACTCGCGTTTGACGACGGACAGCCGGCAGAACGACCGCTCTTGCCGGGCGGCGACGGCGAATGGCTGATCCGATTCGATCCGACCCTGCCGGCCTACAAACCACAGCGCTTGCGCCTGCTCGTCGCACAACCGGGAAAAATTCGCTTTGCGATCTATCGCAGCGATGAAAGCGGACGGCCCGGCGCCAAGCTGACGTCGCTGGAACGCACCTATGAAGTGAACCACACCTCGAGCGGCATGGACGGCAAGTGGGTACTCGAACCGATCGGCGATCTGCCCGTACTGAGCGGCACATTGTGGATTGGGATCTCGGTGCCGACGACCGATCCAACCGCGGCTCGCTTGTGGGTATCGCGCAAAGAATCCGGCCAAGTGTTCCAGCGCGACAGCGAACCGGGCACCGCGCTGCAATCAACCAAGCTGCCGATGACCCCGATGGTGCGTCTGCTTTTGTCGGCGGAACAGCCAGTGCCCCAGCCCGCGGCAAAGCCAGCGACGGAAACGGACCCCAAAAAAGCAACGACTGGCGCAGCAGCAACGACGCCCGCCCAAGCGGCGCCGCAAAAGGACAAAGATGCCAAGTGAATTTCACAAAGATCGTCCAAGCTTCGAAGAGTCGAGCGAGGACCGTGGCTTTCGTGAGCGACTTGAGCAGCTACTGCCCGACGTGGTGCGGCGCGCGATTTCCGCCGGCAGCACCGCGATCACGTCGCCCGAAGAGACGATCCGTCGGCTCGTCAGCGAATTTAACCTGCCGCGCGAAGTTGCGACCTATCTGCTCGTGCAGGCGTCGTCATCGAAAGACGAGCTTCTGCGCGTCGTCGGTCAGGAAGTACGGCGCTTTCTGGAAACGGTGAATGTGTCGGGCGAGCTGCAGAAGCTGCTGACGTCGCTGTCGTTCGAAATCAAGACCGAGATTCGCTTTATCCCAAACGATGCCGCCGTAAAGCCCGACGTGAAAAACAAAGTCACCGTCAAGCGCGGCAAAGACGACAGCAGCGATCCCTAAATCAGTCGCTACAAAAGCTGGAGCGGCGTGGCGGTTACCAGATCCAAAAATTCCTGCCTTGTCGACGGCTGCTCGATAAAAATGCCACGCACCGCGCTCGTCACCAGCCGCGCTTCGTGCGCTTCGACGCCACGCGCTGCCATGCACATGTGCAGACCCTCGATATAGACGCCAGCGCCGCGCGAATCGAGCCGATTGCACAGAAGTTCCGCCAGCTCATGGGTCAAGTCTTCTTGCAGCACCGGTCGCCGCGCGAGCAGCCGGATCAGCCGGCTTAGCTTGCTGATCCCCACAACCCGATCTTTTGGCAGATACGCCGCCGAGACGCGATAAATCACCGGCAGCAGGTGGTGTGGACACAGTCCAAAACAGATGTTGTGCTTGCTGATGACCATTTGGTCGTAGCGCGCCGGAAACGTCTTTTGCAGCAGATCGCTGATCTCGGACTCGATCTCCGCCACTGGTCGAACCATCTCTTGGGCGGCTTTGGCGGCTCGCTCAGCCGTTTCGCGAAAATTGTCGTCTTCCTGCGTCGGGTAGCCCATAAGTGCGTAGGCCTTCAGCACTTGCTCATAGGCCTGCACCAACATCTGCTTGGCATCTTGTTGTGACATGGCGTTCTTTCGTGTCGTCGCGACGGTGCGCGTAGGTGTGCGAAGAAGAAAAAGTATCGTAGCATCCGATGCCGCCATCCGTCAGCCGACACCATGCGCCGCTCGCGAAGCAAGAATGCCGCCCGCTGCCGCGCCGTCCGACTTGCTGTGCAGGCCGCGGAAACGCTCGATGCGCAAACCGCGATGGACTTGCGCGAAGATCACGTCTTTCGGAGAATGCGCACCATGATTTCTTCTCATCGACTCGCCCTCGCGGTGACGGCCCTCTTGACGCTTCCGAGCGTCGCAAGTGCCGCGCCGCCTCACGACTTTTCGATCTACGCGATCCGCATGGGTGGGGATGCGGCGCAGGCCAAGCCCTACGTCGATCGTTTCGCCCGGCATCTTGAAACGGTCACTGGCTGGCCAGCCGCGTCGAGCAATGGCGCCTTCTTCACGTCACGCAAAGAAGCGGTGGCAGCGCTTGATGCCCAAAAACCCGGCTGGGCCGTCGTCGAGCCATCGCTTTATTTTGAGCTGCGCAAATCGCACAAAGCCGTTGCCGTCGCCCAAGTGGTGAGCAGCGATCTGAACACCGCGCAGCTCCACGTCATCGTCAAAGATCCGGCAATCAAGTCGCTTTCGGATCTATCCGGCAAGCGCGTCTGGACGCAGCTCGCTGATGCCGGCAAGTACCTTAGCAACGTGGTGTTCGACGGCAAAGGCGCCGCCGAAACCCGCTTCCAGCTAAAGCAAGTCGGCGTCGTGACCAAAGGCATTCGCGCCGTCATCCGCGGCGAGGCCGATGCAACCCTGGTCGATCCCGATCAGCTCGTCGAAGCCAAGAAAATGGAAGGCGGAGCCGATCTGCGCAGCGTTTACACGTCGGAAGCGCTGCCCGGACTGTTGGTCGTGGCGTTTCCACAGCTTGCAGCGGCGGATCAAAAAAAGCTGAGCACTGCGCTCATCGGGATGTGTGCGACGGCAAACGGCGGTCCGGTGTGCAAAGAGATGCACATCCAGAAGTTTGAGGCCGTAAACTCGGCGCAGCTAAGCACCACCGAGAAAAGGTACGAAAAGCCATGAACACCCGCTTTGTCACAGCCTTTGGGCTGATTTTTCTGTCGCTCACCGCTGCGTGTCCGCCGGCAGCGGAAGTCAAAACCGCCGCCCCCAAAGCAGCGCTGAGCGACGCCGAGCTACCATCGGACCCCGCGGCGCTCATCAAGCTTGCCGACGAACAACTGGCGCTTGGTGGCGTCGGCTTTCGCAACGCGCAGCTCGCAATGGAAAAAGCGCTCAGCAACGCCGAATTTGCCGGACAAAAGTCGTCTTTCGATGCGCACTATCGGCTCGCGCAGGCGGCGGCTGGACAGTGCACGCTGGACGAAGGTGCGGCATGCCAAGCCGGCCTGCCGAAAGCGCTGGAATCGGCCCGTCGCGCCGTCGAGATTTCACCGGACCGAATCGAAGGCCATTACTATCTGGCGCAGCTCATCGGCTTTTCGGCGCAGACCCAGCGTGGTGCCGATGTAAAACCGATGCTCACCCAGATGGTTGGGGAGTCGGAGCTTGCCATCAAAATTGATGAAAAGTTCGACTCAGGCGGACCGCTGCGGATGCTCGGCACGGTCTATACCCGCGCTCCTGCCCCGCCGGTGGCGATTGGCGATCCGGAAAAAGGCGTGCAGCTTCTCACCCGAGCGGTCGCTGCGGCCCCGGAGCACCCACTCAATGTGATTTACCTCGCGGAAGCCCAGGTCGCTGACGAACGCTACCAAGACGCCGATGCGTCGATCCAGAAAGCGCGCAAGCTGCTCAGCGACGCAAAGTGGAGCAGCCGCCGCGCGGAGTGGAAAGAAGTGCTCGCGAAGGTGGAGCGCAAGCTCAAGGCCAAGCAAGGACAGTAAGCGCCCGCCCAGCACGGCCCACCCGATCGCCCAGACTTGACGGCGCCGGATCGTGGTGGCACCGTCGTCTTCCATTTTGCGAAGGACCGTCCGATGAGAGCGACTGTTGCACGATTTGGCGTCGGTGTTGGCCTGCTTCTGGCAGGCTGCGCCCTGGCCCCACCCACGCATCCGAGTGGACTGCCCAGAGTTCCGCGCTACACAAACTCGATCCAGCTCGACTTTTTGCTCAGCAGCTATCGAGCGGTGGCGGAAAAAGCAGCGATGTCGTCAGAATCAGCCAAGCTTCTCGACGAAGCATGTCTGGGCTGGGAACGGGCGGTGCTTGATCTCCACGGGGCCCGGCTGTATCCGAGCATCCTTCGCCAAACGCCTGAGACGCTGATGCTCGAACAGGTGTGGCAGGATCTTCCCAAAACCGTCGAAAAATACCCGCGCCCGGCGGTGTGTGACAATTTGAAGATTCCCGTCTCGACGAGCGGAATGCCCAAAGAGGTCACACTCGGTGTGGTCGCAAGCACCGTCCCACCTGCGGCGTCCGCGATGGGCTCGGGTGATGCAGCCAGTCCAACACCGCCGCCTGTCGCGCCAAGTCCGACGGCTCCGCCTGCCGATGGAGCTGGCATCATGCCGCCCCCGGCCATCAGCATGCCGTCGACTGCCAGCAGCGAACCGCTGACGCCGGTCGCCCGCGAGCGTGTCGCGCTTCAGCGACTTCGGATCGCGCTGTCGCTGCCACCAAACCCGCCGGCCAATCTGCCGAGCGCGGCAATCGATCCAACGCTGCCGCTGGGACTGCCGGGTACGGTGGACCTTCCGGTGCTGCGCGAGCTGGCCGAAAGCGACCTTCCGACCGTGAAACTGCGGGCGCGCTACCACCTGCTCGGGCTCTGTACGCTCGCGGTGGAAACCGCCGATCGGAACCGCACGCCGATCAGCAGCGCAAGCCAAGCCGCGATCCAGCCGGCAGATCCGGTGGTTTGTGGTGCAAACAGCCCAAATGAGTCGCTGCGCGCCGGTCAGCGTCGGCTGCTGCGATCGCTGCTTTCGGCGTGGCGAGCCCGGTACAGCGAGCCGATGGCTGATTTCGTCACCAGCCTCGCAAGCTTCGTCTCTCGTGATAACCCAGTCCTCGATGGACCACGCACGTCCCGCTGATACACATTGGCCGGCAGTTCGGTGGCGAAAATGCCCAATTCCGTGCTAAGGTGCGTATCCGGTTTCCCTTGCCAGCGCGCCTTACCAGGCGTGTCCCTGTCGGGCAGACGCAGCGCAAAGCGGAACCAAGGAATCAAAACCAGCAGCACAACCAACACTTGACCGAACTGCCGTTTGGGCAAACTACTTCGCGAAATTTCCGATTCGGCAACGAAGGAGCCTCTTCTCCCATGCGCAAGCCGCCGCTCCGCAGTCCCAGGGACTATCTCGCTCAGCCCGAGACCCAACACAGCTACCTCGGCATGGAACCCGCCCGCGGGCGCACCGCAGTTGCAGGTGGTGAGTCTTTTGCCGAGCTTTTTGAGGCATCGCTCCGTTCCGAGAAGCGCGCCGTCGCCAAGCGCGATCCAGAAGTCGGTGAACTGGTCCAGGGCGAAATCGTCCAGATCGGCACCGAATACGCATTCCTCGACATTGGCGGCAAGTCCGAGGCCATGATTTCTCTCGATGAGCTGCGCGGTGAAGACGGCGAACTGACCGTCCACATCGGTGACAAGCTCGAAGGTCACGTCATCGGCTCCGTCGGAAAAGACGGCGGACTTTTGATCAGCGGTCGGCTGCAAAAAGGCGCCGGCCTGTCCGATCAGATCCGCACCGCCTATCGCCAGGGCACCCCAGTCCAGGGCCTTGTCACCGGCGTCAACAAGGGCGGCCTCGATGTCGACCTGGGCGGCGTGCGGGCGTTCCTTCCGTCGTCTCAGATCGAGCTTCGCTACTGCCAAGATCCATCGATCTACCTGGGCAAAGCTCTGGCGCTCAAAGTAAGCCGCATCAGTGAAGAAAGCCGCCAAGTCATCGTGTCCCGTCGAGCGGTGCTCGAAATTGAGCAGCGCGCCCTGTCCGATGAAAGCCGCGCCCGTCTGAAGATCGGCGAACGCTACACCGGCACCATCGTCGCAATGCAAGAGCCAGCAGCCCTGGTCGACATCGGTGGTCTCGACGGCAGCGTCCCGACGGCGGAACTGTATCAAGCCGCCCGCAGCGCCGGTCGCGACGAAAACTCGATCAAGATCGGCCAGCGCGTCGATGTCGAAGTCGTAAAGCTCGAGGAAGTGCGCCCCGGCCACGATCACCTCCACCACAGCTTCCAAGGCAATCTGCGGATCGGTCTTTCGCTCAAGGGTCTTTTGGCCGATCCGATGGCGGAAGCGTTGTCGACGCTGTCCGAAGGTGAGCGCGTCCGTGGTCGCGTCGTCCGCCTGGAACCATTTGGTGCTTTCGTCGAAATCCGCACGGGTGTCGAAGCGCTGATCCACATCTCGCTGATGGCCGAGCGGCACATCACCCACCCGCGGGAAATCCTTCAGCTTGGGCAAGAGCTGACGGCGACGGTCGTCAGCCTCGATCGCGAGCGGCGGCGAATTGGTCTGTCGCTGATCGAGGAAGCGCGAGCGGCGCAGGCGCAGGTCGCGCAGACGCTGAAGGCGGGCGATCGGATGAAAGCGCGGATCGAGCGCGTCGAGGGCAACGGCCTGATCGTGCGGGTCATGGTGCCCGACGTTCTGCCGACGACATTCCCGCGCGGACTGATCCCCAACGCCGAAGTCGGTGTTCCCCGCGGAACGGATCTGAAAAAGCTGTTCCAAATTGGCCGCGAAGTGATGGCGGTTGTCATGAGCGTCGACGGCGAGGGACGGGTTCGGCTGTCAATTCGGCAGCTGACCGAAGCGCCGCCCGCGCCCGCCGTCGAAGCAGCCCCGGTTGTGACGGAAGTGGCGACGGCCAAAGCAATCGAAGCCGCGGCAGTCAGCCATGAAGCCCCGGCGGTGACGGCATCGACGGAAACGCCCAAGAGCAAACCGAAGACGACGCGCGCCAAAAAACCCAAGGTCGCCGATGAGTCGTCGACCGCCAGTGCGGAAACGCCAGTCCAGCCCGCCGCACCGACTGCCGAAGCAGAATCGACCAAGTCGCCTGCTCGCAAGACCACCCGGACCAAGAAAAAAGCCGAAGAACCCGCTCCGGCAGAAGTGGTCGTCGCAGAGGTAGCACCAGCGGAAGCCCCGGCCCAAAAGGCAACCAAAGCCAAGTCTTCGACGAGCAAAAAGACGAAGGCTGCCGCGGAGGAGACGCCGAAAGCTGAGCCTGCGAAAGCCCCTGTGCTCGAAGCCCCAGCCGAACCCGTCACCGCAACCAAGAAGCGCGTTCGCAAGTCGGCCTAGTCTCCGCTTCGTGTTCCCCGCCGGCTGTCTCAAGCCGGAAAAAGTCCATTCAGAAACTATCTTTGCGCAGAAAGTGTGGCGCGTTACCTTGTAAGGGGCGCTGCATGCACTGCACGTAGCGCCGGGCTGTACTCGTCGGAATTCCCACAAGAGGTTGTCATGCGGTCTAGGATTCCTGTTCTTGCGCTCTCCCTGCTTGGCTGCTTGGGGCTTGGCTGTCCGCCCGCCGCGGATCAGCGACCCGACACCGTTCCTCCTCTCGACAATGGTCCAGCCAAAGAGCCGATCCCCGAGGTCTGTGACGATCCAGTGCTGATGGCGCCGCTGACCGCCGAACATGCCAACTACGGACGCGCGTTTACTCGCTACAACCGGCTCGAGCAGCGCTATAAGGCCAAGCTCCAGGCGCGCGAGCTGCAAGCGGCTTATGACTCGCTGATGAGCCTGGGCCGGCTGTCTCTACGACGGCTCAACAAGCCGGATGTCGCCATCGCTCACTTTTCCGAAGCACGCACGCTGGCCGCGCAGATCGGAGAGCCGGCGAAAGAGGCCGACGCGCTGGTCTTTACCGCGCAGGCGCAGGTTCGGCGGACGCTCTACAGCGACGCAGTGACGACGCTGGGCCAGGCGCAGGCGATCTACAAAAAACAGAACATGCCGCTGGCCGAAGCGCGCACGATGGCGCTGACGGGGATTGCCTACCACCATCTGAAAAATCCGCAGAAGGCGGTGGCTCTCGTCGGTCAAGCCGATAACACCGTGCGCACTGTGAAGTCTGACGATCGCCAGGTCAAAATGGCGGTAGGTCGCACGCTGATGGCGATTGGGTCGGCGCGCAACCTGCTTGGCGAAACCCGACGGGCCGAAGACGCATTCCAAGAAGCGCTCGCCGCGTTTGTGTCGTCGTCTGATTTCCCCGAGCAGGCGCAAGCGCTCGAAGAAATCGCTGAGATTCACGAAAAAATCGGCAACCACGAAAAAGCCGCAGCGTATTTCCAAGAAGCCTATGCGGTGTGGCACAAGCTCGGAAACACCGATGGACAAGCCGACACGCTGATCGACCTGGGCGACGAGCTGTTCCAGCTTGGTCAGAAAGACCTGGCGCTCAATTCGTATATGAAAGCGCGGGCACTTTACGAACAGAGCGGTCAAGAAGGCGATTCCTCGGCGGCGCTCGGACGGATGGGCAAAGCTTATGCGGCGCTCGGACAGAAAGCGCAGGCGTTTGCTTCGTTCTTCCAGGCGCTATCGCTGGCCCGTGCAAGTCAGCGTCCGACGCGGCTGGCGGCGGTGCTGCACGATGTATCGGCGACATATTCGACGATGGGTGACTATGAACACGCGGTGCGCTGCAGCCAGCGGGCGTTCCAGTTTTGGCAGGAGCTCGGCGAGCAAGACGACGCGGTGCGGGCGCTTGTTGAGGTCGGCGACAACTACCTCAAGCTCGGTGATTTGCGTGGCGCGCGTGACAACTACGATCGGGCGCTCGGAATCTGTCGCGCGCTGGTCGATCTGTCGTGCGAAGCCACCGTCCGCAAGCGGCTCGATCACGCCCAATAGTCTTTTTGGACTTACTCCAAAGGTCGGCGCATGAACCGCGAATCGCCTCCGGTAGTTGTTCTCGGCTGTGGTTACGTCGGAACGCGGCTCGCGCAGTCGCTGCTGGCCGACGGTGTGACGGTCCGGGTGTGCGCCCGACGGATCGCACTTTTGGAACCACTGCGCGCGCGCGGTGCGGACGTCCACTATCTCGACGGGGGAAGGCCGCATCAGTTTGCGCCCGCGCTGGCGGGACTTCTGCGTCCGGTGGTGGTGTACTCGATTCCGGGCGTGCCGGGTCTGCCGCAGGGGGAAGGCGTCCGTCGAGCCGCCACCGCTGCCCAGCGTGCCGGAGCAAGCGCCTTCATTTACCTCAGCAGCAGCGCCGTGTATGGCCGCAGCGAGCTGCCATTTACCGCCGAATGGGTGGACGAAGACTCGCCGATTGCGATTGGAGATGCCGATGCCATGGTGCGTCTGGCCGACGAAGCCGCGCTCCAATCGATTGCGCAGTCGGGTCTGCGGACGGTGATCTTGCGGCTGGGTGCGATTTACGGCCCAGCCGTCGATGAATTTCACGCCGCGCGCGGTGCCCGCCAGCGGCTGCGAGCCGGTCAGTACAAGCTGTGGGACGGTGGACGGCACTATTTTTCCCGCATTTTCGTCGACGACTTGGTTCGCATCATCCGCACGGCGGCAGACAAAGCACCGCCCGGATCGACCTACGTCGTCGGTGACGACACCCCTTGTCTGCAAAGCGAGTACGGTACGTGGCTGGCCCACCACCTCCAGTTGCCGATGCCGCCCGAGGTGGATGCCGCTCGCGCGGGCGGTCCTCGCAACATCATTCGTGGTCGACGGCTGCGCAATGCCAAGCTCAAACAAGAGCTGGGTCTGACGCTGCTTTATCCCGGCTATCGGGAAGGCGAGCTGGCGATTGATGCCGTCGAGCAAGGCGCGCCCCTGCCGCCGCTGCGGCTTTCGGACCAGACGCCGCTTGTGCCGAACAGCGCGACAAAGCCCCCGGCCAGCGTCCCCGTTCCCAGCCAAGCGGACGCGCCAGCGACGATCGCCGAGGCTGTCTCGCCTGCGCCAGTCCCAGAAGCTGTCACGGTCGCTGCCACACCGTCGCCCTGGCCCAAGCCGGTGGACACAAGCGATCTGGGACTGCTTGCCGATGCCACTGCGCGCGGTGTCTTCGCCATCCGCCTGAAAGCCGGGGAAGTCGCCGAGCGCGGGCCGGCCTACGTGCTGCTATGCGGCCACGCCAAGGCCCAGCTTGGTGGCGCAAGCCATGTCTTCGCCGCCTGGAGCGCCGTTCCGGCAGGCACCGCTATTACCGCGACGGAAGACTGCGTACTTATCCAGATCACTGCGCCCCAAAACTGATCGCGCGGCCAAAACGGATCAGCTGACCGGCGGCCCCTGCATCCAGCTGTCGAGCACGCTGCCCGACGCCGTGACCTCCATTTTGATCGTCGAGTCCGGCTTGGCAACGATGTCGATGATGCACGAATCGAGCGGCTGGGGTCGTGAACCCGGCATCATGCCTTGCGTGCGGGTGCGGAAAATAAGCTGGCTCGACGAAGATGCGGTCGTGTCTCCGACGAGCGCCAGCGGCTGGCCAGTGCTCGCGCACTTAAGGACCGTCACCGCGACAGTTGCCGTTGGTGGGAAATTCCATCCAAGCACATCCAGTTCAAAAATCGGCTGCATCGTCCGCGGGTCCAGCGTCAGATAGCGCTTCGCCGAATAGATGAACACATCCTTGTCGAGCGATTTTTGGGTCAAATCAGGCCGCGGCGGCGCCGCCAACTGCGCCAGATCGAGCTGTACATCGACAAACGATTCCTCGGTCGTCACCGACGAAGAATCGCCAATGCTCAGGATGGTGCTGCCCTGCGTCGCGGCGATGCTGACGGTGGTCTGTTTGACCTGACCGCTCGACTGGATCGACGGCTGCCCCGACAGCACCAAGCCATAGGTGTACTGGACGCGCTCCGCCGAAGAAAGACCGCTTACGGAGAGCGGCTGCGGCGCGGATGTCTTCGATTCAGCGATGCTCATGCGATCGGAGCCGCGAATCTCGGTATGCGTCATCACGTACAGTTTTTCCGCTTTGTCGGGAATGTTGAGCAAAATGAGCCGCAGATCAGGCGCACATCCCGACGAAACGAGCGCCCAAAGCCCCAGACCTCGCAGCGCATGACCGAGCGTTGCCGCCATGTTTTTCCCCTCGCGCTAGTACTGAAGAACGATTTTCCCACCGTCGGTCTTGTAGAGCGTTAGACCCAGTCCAACACCGACCGCAATCGCTGCACCACCGACGATCACACCGCTGGTCAGACCCCAAAACCACGGCTTTTTATAAAGCGGCGGATTTTTGACCCGATCGAGCTGCCGCTGCGCTTCCTCGCGCTTGCGAATCTGCTCGGCCAGCTCCGTCTCTTTTTGCGACAGGTTCTCTTCGGCGCGCTGCTTGGCCTGCTGCTCTTGCAACAGCGTAAGCTCGGCTTGCTGTTTGGCTTGCTGTTCCCCGATCAAAATGTCGAGCGTCTGCACATAGCCCTTTGCTTCGGGCACGAGCGGACTGTTCGGGGCGACAGCGACGAAGCGTTCGTACATGTCTTTTGCATCAATGGGACGCAGCGCTTTGCGATAGGCCTGCCCAGCGTTAAACAAAAACAGCGGATTGGGAGCCTGCGCGTAAGCGCGTTTTAGCTCGTCGGCAGCGTCGGAAAAACGCTGTTCTTTGAACAGTGATTGGGCGCGGCGTGCGTGATCATCTGCCGATCCGGTTTCCGAAGACGGACTCGCTTTTTCCGTCAGCGACTTTTCCGCTGGGCCGGGCTCTTGGGCTTCCGCAGCCCGCGCAGGCGTGGCGACGATCACCGCTTTTAGCAAAAGCGCGAAGACCACAAGCTCACGATCACGCATCAGCACTCTCCCCTCACAGGCTAAGACACGCGGCAAGACCAAGCGGGCAACCCGCCGCACCCGTTAGAGACGCCAGCACCGAAACGATTGCAAAACTCGTTACGCCGGACGCGACACCCGCAGCGAAAACACGAGAGGAATCATCCCCGGATGGGCAGCAAACCAAAATCCTGGCGGATTCCCTGGCCGCGCTACAAGCCCCGGAAAGATATCGAACGGCGTGTAGTCATACTCGGCAAAGTGGTCGACGCGCAGGCCCGCCGAAATCAGCGCCGACATAAGGTCCGACAGCGGATGATTCCAGCCATGTTCGCGGTAGGTGATCTTTGCTTCCCGCTCGGCATACGTTCCACTGCCAAGCTCTGTGATCGGCCCCGCATTGAAATAGGAATAGCGGATCGACAGATCCGGCCCCACCTGCGACATCCAGACATAGGGATGGAATTCGATCAGGAAAAACGATCCGCCGGGCTTTAGGGAATCGTAAACCACCTTGGCCCACGGACGCAGATCCGGCAGCCAACCGATCACTCCGAACGACGAAAACACCCAATCGAACGTTTCGGAAATGTGCTGCCGGGTGTCGTAGACATTGCAATCGACAAAGCGCGCCACGTCGGACAGACCGACATCCTGGGTCAGCTTGCGAGCGAGTGAAATCGCTTTGCTGGAAAAATCGACGCCGACCACCTTGGCACCCCGACGGGCCCACGACAGCGTATCCAGACCAAAGTGACACTGCAGATGCAGAAGCGATTTGCCGGACACATCGCCAAGCAGCTCCTCTTCCAGAGGCGTCAGAGATGACTTCCCGGCGCGAAATCCTTCCACATCATAAAAACGGCTCTGTTCGTGCACATCGACGCGCGCATTCCACGCCGCTTGGTTATCGGAAAACATGGATTCCCAATCTTGGGGACTTGGCTTCTCATTCAGCATGCGCGCACATTACTATAAAAATTCGCATCTGGAGCCGTCATGAAAATCGCGCGCACAATTGTCCTCTTTCTGCTGTTAGGAATCGCATTGCTGGTGGTCTCTGTAAGACTCCTAACCCCGTGGATGGATCGCTACGGGTCCACCGATGAGGAAGTCCGCGCAAGCTACGCCGGCGACGATCTTGTGCCGTTCCCTCGCAGCTTTGTAAACCATGCAGTCACCATCTTCCAAAGCCCCGATCAGGTCTTCCCATGGCTCCTTCAGCTTGGCGCCGACAAAGGCGGTCTGTATAGCTATACGAAGATTGAAAGACTGCTCGGCTGTCCGCTCACCAACGCCGATCGCATCCATCCTGAATGGCAAAATTTGGCTGTTGGTGATCTGGTGAAAATGTGTCCTCATGATCCCGCGCCACCACCGTATATCGTCGCACAGATCATTCCCAATCGAGCGCTGGTGCTAGGACACAAGGAAAACGGAAACTGGGTCGACTTGTGGCAGTTTGTCCTTGCTCCGACCAAAGAAGGAAACACCAGACTGATTCTGCGCACGCGCACGATGATGGTAGGAGGCATGTGGGATGTCATTCACCCAGGTGTATTCCTCATGGAAAGAGGACTCCTTTTGGGCGTGAAGGAACGTGCGGAAAAGTGAATTTCTGTCGATGCAAGCGCGTTGCCCTAAACATCTGCAAGTTGTCAGGTATCCTTTTCACATGCCCAGCGTTTTGTTTTCCGCAGTGCGACGTTATGTGATCGCTCTTTTCTTTCTGTCGGCAGCGACGGCAAAAGCCGACCCAATTCCCGAATCAGCCAAGCGAATCCGTGGACAGGTGACAAGTCTGCAAGGCGCCCCGATGGCCGGTGTGGAAGTCCGCGCGCAAGACGGGGGATCGCAACTGCTGGGATCGAGCAAAACCGATGCGCAGGGAACGTTCCAGATTCCGCTTCCGCAGCCGGCTGCTGATGTCACATTGGTCGTCGAAGCCAGCGGCTACCGACGCTTCGCACGGAGTGGTTTTGTACCCGACGGACAGAGCAAGTCCATCCAGCTTGGCCGCACGATCGATGCGCAATACCTGAGCAGCTTGCTAAAAGAAACGGATCCCAATCGATTTCACGCGCAGGCCGCCGACCTCCTGAATCCGGCACCGGGCACGACGGGGGAAGGTCGACCCCAGGAAATCCTGCTGCCGTTTCTGACCCCGCTGTGTGCGCGGCTGCGGCCTCTCGTAACTGGAAAGGAATCACAGCTCAAAGAGCGCACACTTGCCGCGGAACCGAGCGCGGTGATGCAAATCCTGGCTTACTGTTCTGAACCAGTCGACGACTCCCTGATTGATGCGTGGCGTACCGGATCCGGGAGCTTTGCAGCGCGTCCCAAGATCCCGTGCCAGAGCGAAACGCTCGACGGTGCGATCCAAAAGTGGCAGGCGCTGCATCTCCAAAACGAAGGAATCCGTCCCGGCGCGGAGCCGCCCATGCAGATCCGCAAACAGACATCGCCAAGCAATGACCGCGCGCTGGTTTCGGTGTCGGTCGAGTATGCGCACTGGGGCTATCGGAATACGCTCGTGCTTGTACGAAAGAAAAATCTGTGGGTCGTTCGTTTGGTGCTCAGCGATGAAATCTGGCACGGCACCTGACCCCACACGCCCATTCCTTTCCGTTCAGAAAGAACCCGCGCAAACGGGTCGCACTGGCGTTGTCCGGGGCGGGGAGCGCTTGCTTTTGCGGCGCGACAAACCGTATCCTAAACGTCTAGCATTGTGGCTTCGTTGCCGTCGCTAGCGTCTTTGGCCATCCCATCGTCAGGCACATTGGTACGGAGGTCGGTAGATGTTCGAGTCCCCTAGCAAGTCGGCCAGTCGCCCACTTCCCGCCGCACTGAGCGCTCCGACCGCCGCAAAAACCCGCGCGCCACAGCCACAAGCCCCAGTCAGCCCGGCGATGCAGCCAGCCGCGAAGGGAATGCCCGCACCGGGTGCCATCGAAAAAGCGCTCGGACATTGGGCCGAACCAAGCGCCGCCGCCAAAACCGCACTTCCGCAAAGGCCCGCTGCAGCTGCGCTCACGTCCGGAGCCGCTGCATCGCCTGGGTTTATGAAGTTTGCTGCCGGAAATCTCAAGCAGGGCCGGATTCCATTCCCACAGGAAGGTGGCGGTCCAGACTGTCAGGGGCCGCCCGAACTGGGTACGCTGTCGGCGCGTTACGAAAGCAACGGAGATCCTGGCACCGTATCGACGGGAAATGGTGACATTGGCGGGGTTTCCTATGGTTCCTACCAAATGAGCACGGCCAGCGGCAGCGCCGGGCAGTTTGTGTCGGGCAGCCCCTATGCCAACGAATTTTCCGGGCTTCAGCCGGGCACACCGGCATTTAGCGACAAGTGGCGCGACATCGCGACGCGCGACCCTGCCGGATTTCAAGCCGCCCAGCATGAGTACATCAAGGAAAACTACTACGACGTGCAGTCCGGTCGACTGACGCAGGACATCGGACTCGACCCAAACAAGCACAGCAACGCGCTGCAACAAGTCATCTGGTCGACATCGGTGCAGCATGGTGCGTACTCCGACATCGTCGAAGATGCGCTCGCGGGGCGCGATGTTGGCAAGATGAACGACACCGACCTGATAAACGCCATCTATGCAGAGCGCGGACGCACCGACGAAAACGGAACCCTGGTTCACTTCCGTGACAGCTCTTGGGATGTGCAGCAAGGCGTTGCAAACCGCTTCCGCAACGAAAACACCGATGCACTCGGAATGCTCGCGAACGAGCAGACGTGTGCCCCACCGCAAAATCCGTAATCCGGAAACGGAAGCCGAAGCGATGCGGAATGTTTCAGCGCCGCGGCGTTAGGGCACACAGAAGCGCGGATTGAAGACGCGCGCCGGATCGGAAGTGTTGTCACACTCGAGCGCCGCAGGAGGCCCCATGTCCACGGGCGAGTCTGACACCACCGCGCGGATCGCTTCACTGCCATCCGACCAAGTTCCCATGTAACTCAAATCCGCGTCGCAGTGTTTGCCCGCACGCGCACAGTCGCCCAGCGCTTGGTAGTTGCGATAGACGCCGTAAAAATCAAGATGGTCGTGCGGCAGCCAGCTCAAATCCCAGGTCACGGGTGTGAAGTGGTCGGCGACTGTGCCTTTGTCGCTGCGGATTTGAATGTGGTCTTTTTGGCTTGCAGCAATGTCAAACGCCGAAAATGCGTCGATGCCAACCCGATGGTCTGCTTTGGTGTCTGCATCGTAGGCGATGACCTGCACGCGCGCGTTTTTGGGCAAGTGAATCGGCCCTGTCAAAGGCACCCAAAACAGCCATGCCGTGGCGTTCATCGAAAGCCACAGCGACGAGCTTCCCCAGCCACGCGCCGCCGCTTTGTTCGAAAGCCAAGGCAGCATTCCCGCACCATAGGAATGGCCCCAGATTCCGATGTTGGCCAAGTCCATGCGGTTGCCGCTCACGAAATTTAGCCAGCCAGCGCCGTAGCGAAAGCCCTCGTCGACCTGTGGATAGACAATGCTCGGCGCGTACATCAGCGTGTAATTGACGTACACCACCATGTAGCCGTTGCTCACCATGTCATCGATCAGATGCTGGTACGCTTCCGGAATCAGGGCGCTAAAACCCGCGGCAATGAACACCACAGGGCGCGTCTTGTCATTGCAAGTTCCGCCGGTGCGGGGTGTGCCGCTGCCGGTCGGTTGAAACAGCCACACCTTTTGCCCCAGGCTGGCAAAACCACTCGGTGTCGATCCTTTGCTACAGGGTCCGGGCCCACCGAGCTGTCCCATCGCTGGTTGCGCGGGAGGAGCAGGGTCCGCAGCATACGCAGACGGCACAGAGACAGCGCCAAGCACAGAAGCCACTACATAACTTGCCAGCGCGACACAGGCAGACGTTCTGCGCATCATGATGATCTCCCAGCGAGCGTTGTTTCAGCTACTGCGCCGAAGTCCCGCGAATTTCGACGATCGGAGGATGATTCAGGTTCACCCACGCGGCGATGTCATGAATGTCTTCGGCCCGGTTGACTGCGATACAACCACGGGTCCAGTCGCGAAAGTTGAGCAGTCCGCCCAGCCAACCAAAGCCCCGCTTGGGACCATGAATGCCGACGCTGCCTCCGGTGTAACCAGCTTGCCGCTGCGCCGCGGTCGGATAACCAATCGGAATGAAGATCACAAAATCAGTCGATGCACGCGGCATTCCCAGCGCATAGGAACCAAGCGGTGTCCGGTTGTCTCCTTCCTTCTGTTTGCCGACGCCACCGCGTCCGATTGACACCGAATACGACTGATCGACTTTGTCATCTTTGCACAACGCCAGACGGTGAAAATCCGTGCGGATCACCACCGCGTTTTTCAGCCCTTTGCAGTCATCTGTCGCCGTCGCTGCACAGGCCGTTCCACACATCAACATCGCAAGTGTCGCCACGGTCGACAAACAAATCCGCGTCATGGTGGCGCAAGCCTAACACGACCCGATTTGTCTAGCCTTCGCCAACCCCCTTTTCACGAATCGCCCCCACGGAGATTCGGCGGCGTAACCGAAACCAGCGTGATGGCGCTCTCGGGACAAGCGACGACGCAGAGTCCGCAGGCTCGACAGTCCTTTGCATTGGGA
>DAORGN010000005.1:0-59727 GCA_035340095.1 Pseudomonadota bacterium
CCGTATCTGGATGCAACGATCAAAGAAGTCCTGCGCCTGCGTCCGGTGATTCCGTTTGTTGGCAGAGTCCTCCAGCAGCCGATGCAGCTTGGTGGGTACGATCTTCCGCAAGGAACGGCGGTGGCCGCTTGCATTTACCTGGCGCAGCGCAATCCAGATGTGTATCCAGACCCCGATGCATTTTTGCCAGAGCGATTCCTAAACGGTCAGCCCGATCCTGCTTCATGGCTTCCTTTTGGCGGCGGAATCCGTCGCTGCATTGGTGCCGCGTTTGCGCTGTATGAAATGAAGATTGTGATGGGAACGATCCTTGCGCACACCGAGCTGGCACTGGAAAATGACCAGCCTGCCGACATCAAGCGTCGCGCCATCACATTCTGGCCGGCAGGAGGAACCCGGCTGCGCAAGCTCTCCCATCCTGCGTGATCGTCGAGCTGGCGCGGCTTTCTTTCGCCACATGCACGGTCTATGATCACCCCATGCGAGAGTGGGGTTTCATCGCTGGCATGATCGGTGCGGCAGTCGGTGTCGCGACAGCGCTGGGTGCGATCGGCCTTATCGTGTCCGACCAGGCCACACACGATGCAGCCGTGCTTGACACACTTGCGCAAAGCACAGTCACAAGCGATCTCGGCGATCTGAGCGATCTCGGCGATCCAACCTCCGTCGATCTGGACAGTCCGGACCAGTCTTCCGCCCCCGATGGGAATCCGCTTGGGAGTCCGGTTGTCGATGGATCAGCCAGCGATGGAGACAGTGAGGATTCCTATTCCGAATACCCGGTCGGTTGTTTTGCTTGGTCGAAAAAACGCGGCACCGCGCTGTGTGTCGTGGGGAACTTCACCAACGAGTGCTTCACCCATTTCTGGTCGTGGACGCTGCATGAAATTCCGGGGGAAAACGGCTTGACGACCGACATTGAAACCGTCACCCCAGAAGATCGCGACAAACATCCAGATCGCAAAGAGAGTCGCGATCACATGCGAGCACCGACAACGGATGTCCAACCGACTGAAACCGATGGTGAGTTTGACCATTCCATCAGGCCGCTCGCGAGCTTGGAACCGAGGCAGACGCTCGATGTACTTTTGGCTGCGGAGAGCGGAAAACCGTCGCAGTGGCTGCGCTTTCGCTGGGCCCAGACCAGTGCAGGACGGAATCGGATTACGCTGCAGTGTCTTTCGCCCGGAGAGCTTCCGCCCGATCTCGCAAGCGGCAGTGCTCGCGCCTACCCAACCAGCGAAGCCCCACCGCTGCCGAAAGGAATCCGCAAAAGCGAAGTCGATGTGTTTGCTTATGAAGGCGGAAGCGAAGGAAAGGTCGTCATCCACCAAACCGCGACGAGCAATCGCCTGGTTTTGGAGCATACGCAAGAGTCGTCAGCAGAATGTCAGCACAGTGAAGCCCATTCTGCTGCGGTCGTGACGATCGGGCGGATCTGTACGGCTGCTTCTGTGGGTGATGCCGCAAGCGGACTCCGGGCTCGGTAAGGGGTTTTCACTTCCCGCTTTCCGCTCGCAAAACTACTCGACGCTGCCGTCGCGGCGCAGGTGAATTTTTTCCGCGAGGTTTGATTCGATTTCACTGCGACCAAACAGCAGGTGTTCCTGCTTCCCAGACAGCCAGTTGTCGTGCGCATTCCCATAGTAGGGACTGCCCGGATCGCCCGAATTGCCGCGCGGGAAGTTGACTTGTGCCGTCGGTGCGCCGCTGCCATCAAACGTCACGATCATCCGGAACAGCGATCCTTGCCGAGCCGACCACGAGCCTTTGATTTTCCCCGCAGCATCGACCATCGAAGACGCCGAAACATTGACCGTGCCGACCGAACCATCGACGGGGAATGCGCCCGCATTCCACTTCCCACCCAGCACATGATCAAACGTTGCAGAGTGCACGTCCTGCCACTGATACGGCTTCATGACCGGTGGCAACACCGAACCAAAGCGCTGCTTGAGCCAATCGGCAGCGTCGGCAAGTCCGCCCATCAGCACCAGATTCCGTTCCGTCCCAATCAGCGACTCTGTTCCCTTGACCCCCCGCAGCGCCAGCCGCAGTGGCTTGAGCGCATACGCCGGTTCAAAGTCGAACAGCTTGGGCAACAGCGGTCCCAGATCATCGGACAGCGCGCGCTGCGCCACGAAGTGGGTAAACGCGAAAAAGATCAGCGCTTCCGACGAGCTGCGCCGCATCTGGCGATCCCACGAAGACAGAAGCGAAAACAGACCGATAAGCTCTGGTCGACCCCGGAACTGCGCAAGCTGCGGATCGGTTCCAAGCTCTGCCACCGACTGTCCAAGCGCCGGAATCAGATCATCGGCCAGCGTCGATCGCGCATCCCACTGAAGCTCCGCCAAGTCTGCCGGCGTGATCTTGCCGCGGGTCACAAGTCGCTTAAGCTCTGATTCAATCCGCGCCGCGCGATCACCCGGATCATAAAAGTAGCCGTAGTAGTACGGATCGTTGTCCACGCGCCCGTCGGATGTAAAGCCAAACGGTTCGTTGTTGGCAGTCGCCAAATAGCCGCGATCAGGATCTTTGGCTGACGGCAGTTTGTCTTCCGAAAGGAACTTTCCCGACCACAGCGTGCGCGGATCGGTTCCGTTCATCAGCTTCCACGGCTGGATTCCCACCGTATGGGAATTGCCGCGATCGGGAACCTGCGCATAGACCCTGTAGCGGATGTTTTTCTGGTCCGCTGCGACGAGGTTGACGGCTCCCACTTCCAGTCGCTTGGCCGCCCCTTCCCATTCATTTAGGTTTTTGCTGCGATCCAGTCCCAGATACATCGCCGCTTCATGCGTCGCAGCAAGCCCCGTCCACGCAAACAGAATCTGCTGCGGCGTGATGAGCGCGCGCGGAACCGGCAAAAGCTCGTCGGGAAGCAGAACACCAAAGCCCGGCACATCGGTGATCTGATATTCGCGGACATCGCCCACGTCATCGCTGCTTGGCACTTTGCCGCCCTCGGCGCGGACGCGGATTTTTTCATTGCGTAGCACCGCCGGACGATCTGTCCCGCCAATTGTGATGCGATTTCCCGACGGGGCCGGCACTTCCCACAGATCCATCACATCGGCAAAGTTGGTCGTGGCAGCCCAGGCCACCGAGCGGTTGTGACCCAGCTGCACGCCCGGCGTTCCGGCAAAACCAAAGCCCACCACGTCGAGCGATCCGCCTTTGTCCGCGGAGTTTATGTGCTGCACAAAGAAACGGATCGGGCTCCCATACGGCTGGTGTGGATCCCCCGCAAGAATCGGCGTTCCCGACGCAGTCGTCTTGGCTGCGACCGCCCAGTTGTTGCTTCCCAGCTCGGGCGAAAGTCGCTCGGCTTTTTGCAGCGCGGCTTCGGCGCGTGCGCGCAACTCGGGTGAAATCGGCGGCGTGGGATTTCCCAGCGGCAGCGGCGCCAGCATTCCGGTCTGCACCATTGCATTTGGCATCGTGAACGCATTGCGCGTCGGCATGCAGAACGGAAAATCGGCGGGGAATTTCGGTGCCAGGGTCTTTATCACCGACGCGAGCAGCTCGCTATCCAGGCTCGATGACATTCCGAAACTGAGCAGTTTGCCAATGATGTACGGATCGTCGTCCGTCCACAGCGTCGGTTGAAAATCGAGTCCGTCTTTGCCCATTTCCGGCGGCAGCGGCATTTCACCGCGCCTGACCTGCCCGATGTAATGGTTTACACCGCGGACGAACGCTTCGATAAGCTGCGCCTCGTCGGGATAGTCCTGCCGCAAAAGCTCACGCGAGCGCTGGCCCCACTGCGCAAACGACATCGTGCGCGCCAAAAGATCGCTGCGCAGACCTTTTTCCCCGACGACTTCGGACTGGGTTCCACGGGCCTGCCGCCGCACCACTTCCAGCTGGAACAGCCGCAGCTTGGCCATCACATATCCCGACGCAAACATCGCATCGCGATCACTTGCCGCGTAGATGTGCGGCACACCCATCTTGTCGATCAACACTTCGGTATCGGCCAAAAGCGGAGTCTGAACCGTCGTCGGATCGCAACCGAGCGGCGCCGCGAACACCACCGCCGGAAGCACACGCCAAAAAGACAAACGAGAAGTTTTCATGGGCGGAAGATAGCAGCAGCAGCGTAGCCGCCGTCAACACCACCCGCGCGAAGACAACACATGTATGGTAGGGTCCGGTTCGTGAAAGTGGTTCGTAAGCTCTTTTCGCCTTTGCTTTCTGCGCTTCTGCTCGCGCTTCTGACCGCCGCGCTCCTCGGGGCAAGCTCTACCTCGCAGGGATCGTCGCTCGCGGCGGCGTCCCACCCTGCACTTTCGGCGCGATTTTCTGCTTCGCCGGTTCCGTCGACCCCGTCGCCCGACACCATGCTAGCGCCTGCTGCGCCAGCGACGACGTTTTTGGGAATGGATGAGGATCTGCTGCTCGAAAGACTGCGCAGCGCCGAAATTCGCAGCGTCCACTTTAGTCGCGGCGGCAGCTCGCTCACCCTGCGGGTCGAATTTGTCGATGGCAGTCGCGCCGCGTTTAAGCCGCAGCAGGTCCATCCACAGTCGGTTCCGCGCAAGGAAGCGGCGGCTTATCTGCTTTCGCGCAAGCTGGGTATTTCAGCGGTTCCACCGACGGTGATGCGGAGCTTGTCGCGCGACGAACTTTTGCAAAAGCTCGATGCCGAATCGCAGTTTCTGCGCCCGCGGCTTGTGCGCGAAGCGATCTTTGATGCGCGCGGTCTGACGACGGGATCGATGATGTACTGGGTGCCCGGACTTCTGGATCTGGGGCTCGATCGGGAACGCGCGATTTTGCAGTGGACCGCTGAACTGTCGCAAAACGGATCGCTGCCCAAAGAACGCGAAGCGATTCTGTCGCAGCTTTCGACGCTGCTTTTGTTTGATGTGATTCAGAACAACTCCGATCGCTTTTCGGGCGGCAACATCTTGGGTCTGCGCGACGGCTCGCGACTGTTTTTTATCGACAACGCCTTTGGTTTTCAGACCGATCCCATCGGCCACAAGCGCGCGCTCGGATACCTGTCCCGCTGTCAGAAGTTTTCGCACACCCTGTGGACCCAGCTTCAGCTTCTGCGCGACGAGCAGCTCACGTTCGACGATCCGGTCTACGGTCCGCTTCTGTCCGACGAGGAAATCCGCGCCCTACGCTCCCGCCGCGATCGCACGTTGCGTTACCTCGGTCAGCTCATCCACAGCCACGGCGTGCCGTCGGTCCTCGCGTTCCAGTAGCCGCCGCTTCACCCCACAGCATCACGCCGCAGGTCGTGCGAACAAACGCGACCTTTGTATCGTCATAGCGCTACGTCTTCCCATCCATCGCAGGTCGGCGGATACTGATACCGACCGTTTTTTCACGCAGGAGGAGTTCCCATGTCCCATGCCAAGCTTTGGTTCGCGGTCTGTGGCGGCGCCCTGATTGGGCTTGTCTCGACGGGTTTTTCGCACTCGACCGGCCATGAATCACGCATCGTTGCGCAGTGTGAACGTCTGCCGACCCCCGAGCGCCAGAACTGTGTTCAGTGCGTCACGCGCCCAGTCAAGCACCACTTCCACCCCGACTATCCGCCCGGCGCTCGCTGCCGCCCCGACAACGGCAAGCCCTAATCCAATCGACCGCCGCACCGACGCGCAAGCCGTTTAGCGCGCGCCAATTTTTAGCAGCACGACTTTCACCGTATCGATCAAGATCGACAGATCAAACGCCAGCGACATGTTCTTTTGGTAGTACAAGTCGTACTTGAGCCGCTCGCGCGCTTCGTCGAGTGTCGTCGCCGCACCGAACCGCACTTGCCCCAAGCTGGTGATCCCCGGACGGATCGCATGGCGCTGATCGTAAAACGGCAGCGTCTGCCGCAGCTCGCTGACCGAGCTTTCGACTTCCGGACGCGGACCCACCAGGCTCATGTCACCGAGCAGCACGTTCAAAAACTGCGGCAGCTCGTCGATGCGATGCAGGCGAATGAACCGTCCGACCCGCGTCACCCGATCGTCGTTGTGCGAAGTCAGCCGCATCGGCTCGCCAGGTTTTTGCAACCGCATCGATCGGAACTTGTAAATCGTGAAAAGCTGACCACGCAGACCGACGCGCTTTTGCCGATACAGCGCCGGCCCCGAACTGTCGATCCGAATGAGGAGCGCGACCACAAGCAGAATCGGCGACACCAGCAGAAGCGCGAAGAGGCTCAGCAGCACATCGTTTGCCCGCTTGAGCGCGAGCGTAAAATTCGACGGGGTAAAGCTGGCATCGAACACCACGTCGGCAGGCTGCAAAAGCTCGATCGGCAAGCAGTGCAAGAGCGCCGCCGAAAACGACAGCGAATTCCACACTTGAAGCCCGAGCAGCTTGACCTGCAAAAGCCGCCGCAACAGTGCTTCTTCGCTGCGCGGATCATCGGGCGCAAACACCACATCGGTGATGTTGTGACGTGACACCGCATCCAAGATGTCGGGATAGCTGGCCAGCACGGGTCTTCCGACGACGGTCTGCGCCATCTCGGGTTCCTGCGGTGACAAAAAACCCGCCAGTTCATAGCCCGCCCCCGGATGCGACTGGAGCCAGCGCCCGATCTGTTGTCCCAGCCGACCGACTCCCAACACCAGCACGCGCCGTCGCCAGCTGCCGGATTGCAGGGTTTCTTCCAGATGACAGCGCAGCGAAAAAAGCAGCCACTGCCCGATGCCCAGGCTCATCAAAAGCGCCAAGCGCTGAAGACGAAACACCGGCAGCACATAGAACAAAAGAGCCAGCGCCCCACCGCCGATAAGATGCGCCAAATGAATGCGCACAAGAAGCTGCGTCCGCGATCCAGTCGGCGTATCCGCGTACAGATCCAGATAGTACATTGCGAGCTGAACAGCGACGGGAATCGTCAGTCCAGCCAGCAGCGCTTCACGCCAATACGCCCACTGTTCGACATGGGGAACTTCGCCAGGATAGCCCGCTCCGATGCGTAGACGCACGCACAGGACCGCGACCACAAACAGAAGGACGGTCTCGGCGAGAAACAACCGGCGCAGACGGGCCGATTGAAAGATTTCCCACATGAAGAAGTGGTGCCAGTTTACCCGAGAAACGGCTCAGAATATCGACAGCAAGCGTGGGGGGCAGCGGCGAAGCAGCCGTCTTGGCAAGGACGACCGCGGCAGGGAAATCCGGTTTTTTAGCGCAGGATTTCTTGGATGACCTCTCCATCGCGGAGGTATTTGCGCGGATTTGCCCCCATCGCCCCCACAAACGTCGCCAGCACATCGGGCGGCGTGACCGCGCGCATTCCGTCGGAAAAAGCCTTCGCCGGCAGCGGCAGAAGCTGCTCTTCATCGGCCTTGCCAAACGACATGTTGCCTTTGAACTTCGGTGAAATCACAAGCGCCGAGTTGTTCGGATAGTGATCGCGCCCCTGCGCCGCGTTGATCATCGGCGTGCGACAGAAGTCTGATACCACCAAAATGTGGGTGTGCTCGGACAGCTTGCTACCCATCTTCGTCGGATGCGGAATCACATCCAGGTAGTCGAGCATCACCGCGAGCATGTCAAACAGGTTCTGCTGAAGCAGCGGCTGCTGACGGTAGTTCGTAAAGTGGGTATCGAAACTTCCGTATGCAAAGCTGACGCAGCGGCTGACGTTGCGGGCCAAAGACTCCAGCGCAAACGCCGCATTGACCGACGCATTCATCGTCGGATACGAAAAGTTTGGGTACTTGGTTTTCAGATACGCATCGGTGAACAGATCGACCAAGTTTTCGCGATTCATCCGGCGCAGACCTTCATATTGCAGGTACATGCCGTTCATCACGTCGGGATTGGCCGACAGACCGACCAAGTCTTTGGCTTCCTGGCTAAGCATCGCGGTCACCCCGTCCCGCGCCTGCGCCGACTCATACACCGTCGACCGCCGCAGCGATGCCGCCAGCGTTCCAATACCGGAAATCGCCAGCGGTACGACCCGGCGATCCAGCCCTTGACCGACAAAGCTCGACGGATAGTTTATCGAAACCGCGGGCAGAAGCTGGGTTGCGCCAAACGAATCCGCCATCATCGTGTCGATGCTCGGCGCCACCGTTTTGCTGCCCGCCAGGTGTCGTCCCGTCGCTGAATACGCAGTCCCATCCTGGTGACTGACCGTATTCATCGCGATTCCGTTTATCACCGTAAGCCGCGCGGCATGGCGCAAAAGCTCGCCAATCGCCGGACCGAACACGAGCGGTCCCGACGCTGGACGAACCAGCTCGAACGAATAACCGGACAGTGCACTTGTGCCATCAAGCGGTGTGGTGCGACTTGTCCAGCGTCTTATCGGGGCCGGATCAATGGTGTTTGTGGAAGCCGGTTCAACCAGTCCGATTCGTTCGTTGCGCGGATCGAGTCCGACGGTGACATCCCATGCACCTTGCGCATGGATGAACAGGAAGAACTCTTCGGACGCCACATCGGGTCCGGCAAACGCACGATACAGCGGGGTTCCGAGTGCCGCAGCCGTGCTGCCAAGCGTGAGGGTCTTTACAAAGTCACGACGGTTCATGGTGCCCTCCGCTTAATAGAGCTGAAACTCGGGGTGACGAATCAGCCCCTGACACACCGCAGCCCAGCCTGCTTCCACTGCGGAAAAGCGCGAGCCCATCGGGTTGTGGTTTTTCACCGTGTCGTTATACAGCGCAAAAAACCGCGCCGTCCGATCCGTCGGTGCCAAGCTCGCTGGATAGCCCAGAAACTTGCGATGCAGTTTGGCAAAACGGGTCGCAAAGTCCGCATCGGTCAGCGGTGTTTTGGGCACGTCAAAGTTGAAAATCAGGCGATTGTCGACGGAAACTGGCGGCGTTCCTTTCAGGTCTTTTTCCACCGCTTTGTCACACAGCGCCACGCCGAGCCGTTCAAAGCTCGCGACCATCAGCGCGTTGGTCTGGGTGTTGCGCGACAGATCGGTTGCATAGTTTGGTAGACCGAGCGCGCCCAGATAGGCCGTCCACGAATCAAACAGCGCCCCGCCGCCCGCCTGAAGCTGCGCCTGCGCTTGCAGCGCCGTAAGTCCACCAAACAGCGTCAGGTACGTTCGGATGTACGCTTCCGCTGGCACAAGCCGCGGCGTTTCCTTGTGCGTCGTATCTTGCGCAAGCTGGCCGTGACCGGGAAGCTGTTCGATGGTCTGCCCCGGAGAAACCGGCTCCGCATCTTTGCAAGCCGACAGCGCAAGCAGGCAAGATAAGAGGACTTTTAGATGTCTCTTATTCGTTTTCATTGCTTGTCTCCTTGTCGCCACGCGGTCGAGCTTAGGTTGTTGGCGGCGCGATACTGCTGTGATGTAAGCAGTGCTTTCACCAGCGGTTTGACCCGATACTTTCCGTCGACCAGCGTCTGTGTCAGCGCATCCCGAAGCTGGCTGTCTTCAGCCCCGAGCGAACGACCCAGGAAACTTTCCGCCATGTTCTGCGCCACACACGGAGCAAAGTCGGCGCGACCGACCAGATAGTCGCCAAGTCCCTGCGCCATCGCATCGGCATTGTCTGGCGATCCATACGCGCCGCGCAGCATGCCCGCGGTCGGCGTCGAAAACACGTTGTCATATCGTCCGGTGCAGTTTGCCGGAATGTTGCCCGATACCTGCTTACAGGCCGGATTCTGCACCGGATACTGCTTCGGATCGAGGAAGCTCCAGTCGTTTTCCACCCAGCGCGCAAAATACGAGGAGAGCGGCTCGAGTGTTTGGTGACACGCCGCGCAGCCTTCCCGTTTCATCAGGTTCGGTTCTTTCGATGGCGGCAGCTGAAGTCCGGCTGGCGCCACGAAGTCGCGACACAAAAACATGTTGTAGACCGCATGCGCGCGCGCTCGCCGGGTTCCGTACTTGAACAGAAACAGCGGCATCGTCAGGATTCCTGCTGCCGACGGACCCGCATCGACCTTGCGCCATTCCAACAGGTTGTGGGGCGGAAAGTTCTGCGGCATCGCATCGGGCGAAGGCAGCGACGTCGGACCCAGATCCCGATCATTCCAGTTCGATCGCGATGACAGCTTGTAAAACTGCGCGAGCGGTCCGTTTACGTAGGTGTACTTGGCCGACACCACTTCGCGGAAGTCACGGTCCCCCAAAAACAGGTTGTACAAAAAAACCTGCGGCTCTTGCGCGACCCACAGCGACTGCCAGGTCCGGTATTCAAACTGCTGCGCATCGGTCGGATCGTCGACACCGAGCAGCGTATTGCGCGAAGAAATGAACGTCGGTCGCGGCTGCGAAGCAATGAACGTCGCCGCCGGCATGCACATTTCCAGACCCGGACCACAGCCGCAGCCTTGCGAGTTGGCGACACCATAACCCGTCCGACAGTCGAGCATCATCGTCGGCTGGGTGTCCATCGCCGCGCTCTGGGCGATGCCGGCTTCTTCTTTGCAGACACGAACTTCGGTGGTGTCGGTCTTTAGATCCGATTCCTTGATCAGATCATTTGTGATCGCATACCCCGGAAAGCGCGTCGCCCACGTCGCGGAGTTATAGCGATCGCTCGGATTTGTGCTCTTGTAATCGGCATACAGCCACCACGGCTTTACAACGACCGTGTATTGATCGAGCACCGCTTTGTCGATTGGCTTGGCGGTTCCCGCAGGCGGCTGCGCACCACTTATGTCCGGATATTTCAGTCCGGTCTCGTCTTCCAGAAGACAGAAGCCGCCGCGCACCAAGTTGTTCCACTTGGGAAAGTTTGGATCGGACGCTTTGGGCACTTGGGCATGCCGCGCTCGCCGCTGACCGGGACGGAAATAGACCCAGACATCTTTGCCAGCGTCGTCTTTTACCAAAATCCGCGCCAGCGTATTTCGTGACGTACCGACCTGAAATGAAACCGTCTGCGGACGCAGCAGATCGGAATAGACCCGCGTCAGCCGATCCGCATAGGTGTCGCCTTGCAGATGTGCATCGAGCCACGCATCGAGCGAAAAGTCGGCTTTTTCAAACGCTGCCAGATCCTGTTCGGTCGGCATCCGCCCGAGCAGATCGATGCACAGCGAGCGAAAGTACTTGTAATCGAGCAGCGTCTTTTGCGGTTGCGCCGCTTGGGAATGCCCGCCCCACAGCGCAAGCCCCAGCGTCAGCGTCAGGAGCGGCTTTCGGAAGCGACCATTCCGTCGAGAAAACGAAACTCTTGCGTCTCGCATCGATCCTCCAATTGTGAGCAAAACTTCACAACGAGAGCGCGCGCGGTGCAAGCAATTTTTCGGTTACGTTTTTGCGGACAAACGGCCCGACAACTTGGCACGCGGCGTCGCCGAAGCCTTTCCATCGGCAGGCTTTTTCGCCTTGGCAGATTTTGGCGGCTCGGCAGCTTTCGCTTCTTTCAGAACTTTCGGAACTTTCGGAACGTTTGAAACTTTCGAAGTCTTCGGAACTTTCGCAACCTTGGGCTTGGGATCGGGCAGCTCGCGCGCGGTGATGCGAATCAGCTCGCACAGCCACTCGCTGTCGTCAAAGCGATCCCCCGAAATCAGAAACGACGCCTTCGCCCCCGGATAGGCAAAACCCTCTTCCGGAGTGCCGATAAAACGACGCCCGCCTTCGGTCGGTTTCACAAACAGCTGATCATCACAGACCAGCGCGACAATTTTCCCGTCGAGGTAGACGCCAAACTCACCGAACATCCGCTTGGCGGTCATCGGTCCCGCCAAAGCCATCTGATCGAGCAAATAGTCGACCGTGCTCTGTTTTGAAGCCATCGGGGTCTGTCTCCTTTGCGCAGCTTGTGTAGCAAAAATCGCAGCCAGATGACGCTGGTTTTTCGCGTGCGAAAAGGAGAGCGAACGCTACTTGGGAATCGCTTGGGAATCGGCGGACTTTGGCAAGTCGGTACGTGGGAGACAGTCAGAAACCAAGCTGTCCAAGACAGGTCCGCAGGTCTGGCCCGAGCTTGCACAATCGACGCTGGCAAGCGATCCGTCATAACAGAAAGACAGCACGGTATTGTCGCAGCGACCGGCCTGCGTGACATCCCCGCACGGCATGCGGGAAGCGGGCTGCGGACAGTCGGCACAGCTTCCAGATTCGCTGATGTCCGGATGCGCGCGGAACAGCTCTTCGAGCGTCAGTTTTTCGTCGTGAACTTTTTTGGCCAGCTCTTTGCCGACATACCGAATGTGCCACGGCTCGGGCCTGTAGCCGGTCAGTCGCTGCTTCTGCGCTGGATAACTTTGGACAAAACCAAACTCCGCAGCGTGGTTTGAAAGCCACGCGATGGCCGCGCCGGTCGGAATCCGCAGATCGATCACACTGCCGAGCTGGTGTTCACTGTGCCCCGGACGCGCCGCTCGCCCGATCTCTTTGATGGTCGCAAACACCCGCGCTTGATCTTCATAGGAACGGTACGCCGACTCGACTTTCAGGGCGTGACCTTGCGCGCGCGATTCCACAAGCAGCGCTTCCAGCGGCTCACGCACGTCGCGAAGCACGCGATGTCGGCCTTTTTCATCTGGCTCTGCACGATCATTTATCCGGACAAGATTCGGCCCCGGATCAAACGAACAGACCGGATGACAGCGGGCTGGATTGACCCACGGAAGCCGCGGTGCTCCGTTGGGAAGCAGAGACGATCCAGCTTCCTTTTCGCCCCCGGTGATTCCTTTTTGATCCGGTTTGGTTCCCAGTCCCGTTGTTTCCGGATTCCCAAGTCTGCCAGGCGAAGACAGGGAAACGGATTCCGAAGTGGGTGCCTGCTGCGGAACCGGCAAAGGTGTCGGCTTCACCGTCGACACACAACCCGAGACAAGCAGCGGAAACAAAGCGTAGCGCCCGATCCGCAGGACCAAAGACAGACGGCGGGCCGGCGCTACCGATTCACAAGGAGAAGCAAACCACACGGTATCCACAGCCAGCAGTATCGTCGAAAATGCGACCAAAAGGGAGTCCGAAACGATCGCAAGTCACAGCTCGTTCCAGCCCGAAACGTCCGCTTCGCTGAGCGGCAGCTCCAGCTTTTCAAACTCGCTGCGCGTCGCAAAAAGCAGGTGTCGCATCGTCACTGGCAGGCCATCTTCGGCGGCCAAAAATGCCGCGGCCATCGCGATGTTGCGGATGTGTCCCCCCGCGATGGACAGCTTCGCCAGCCGATCGAAATCGACGCCTCTTTGCGGAACAGAATCGGGCAGCGCCAGCTTCCACAGTGACACTCGCTGGCTTCGGTCCGGAAACGGAAACTGCACCACAAAACGCAGCCGCCGTAGAAACGCAGCGTCGAGCGAGGAGCGCATGTTGCTGGTCAGAATCGACACCCCTTTATACGACTCCATGCGCTGAAGCAGATAGCTGACTTCGATGTTGGCGTACCTGTCGCGGCTGTCTTTGACTTCCGATCGCTTGCCAAACAGCGCGTCCGCCTCGTCGAACAGGAGCACCGCACCGCCCTGCTCTGCCGCATCAAAAATCCGCCGCAGATTCTTTTCTGTTTCGCCAATGTACTTGCTGACCACGCGCGCCAGATCAATGCGAAACAGATCCAGACCCAGCGCGCCCGCCACCACTTCCGCCGCCAGCGTCTTGCCCGTGCCGCTCTGTCCCACGAACAGCGCCGTGACCCCCAGACCGCGACTTGAGTGGCGGCCCAGACCCCAGCGGTGATACACCGTCGCCCGATGTCGCTGCTGTGCCGTGAGCGCGCGCAGCATGCGCAGGTGGGAATCGGGCAAGATCAGATCGTCCCACGTCGCTTTCGGCGGCAGGACTTCCGCCAGCTCGTCAAGCTGCGGTCGCGCACGCTCACGGCACGCCTGCCACAAGGCATCTTGCAGAAGTGCGTCCGGCTGTGTGTCGCCAGGAATCGACGTCTTCAGCCGCTGCGCATGCCGCACCGCCAGATCGATGTCCTGGGTATCCAGCCGAAAACAGCTCGCCAGTTGTTCCAAGTACGCAAGTCGGGCCGCGTCATCAGCCCCCAGACTTTCCGCCTCCGCATGCTGCGTGAGTGCCGCTTGAAACAGATCCACTTGTTCCAAAAACGTAGGCGCCGGCACCGCAATCCGCAGCACCGGACGCTGACCGATTGACACAAGCTCGCGGCTGCTGACCACCACAACACCTGGGATACGATCCAGAAACGCCGCCGCCGCCCGCTGCACGTCGGGCCCGTCTTGTTCATCAAGCAGCAGCAAAAGTCCTGCCGGTTCCAGCAGCTGTTCGCGCGTCCACAGACCGACAAGCTCGTCACGCTCACGCGGGCGACTGGGAAGATCCGCCGCATCGAGCAGAAACATCGGCAGACCCAGCGACTGACCCAGCTCTGCCGCCACCGCGCGCCGCGCCGCTTCATCGGGCCCGCACAGCCACAGCACCTGGCCCCCTTCCGTTCCCGCTTGATCGGAAAGCAGGGTTTCCATGGTCTTGAGAAGCGGCTGCTGAGACGGAAACGTCCGCGGCACATCCCGCAGCGGGCGCAAAAGATGACGCAGTCTTTCATCCAGCGTGTGCAGACCCAACAGGTAGTGCAGCACCCTGTCTTCGATCCGCAGCGTCGAGTCCGCAAGTGCCGGCCCCGGCACAAAGCGCAAAAGCTGGGCCCGGCGCAAGATTCCTTCGGGCAAAAGCGCTTCCAGGTCAGCGTCGGCAGTTAGTCCCGAAAGCACCGCCAGGCTGCACGCCGCAAGTCCGTGGTTTGACTTGGCCAGCTGCGCGTAGATTCCGCTTTCTAGCTCGACCCCTGCGCAAACCAGCAGCACATCGCGTTCAAAATCGGACAGCTCATAAATCTCGCACAGCTCAACAAGTCGAAACGGCGGGCTCGCATTGTTTGTTTGCGAATCCGCTGTCTCGACCGGCAATTGCAGATTTACCGCTTCGCTCGCCGAGGAGTCGCTCGGAACCGGATTCTGACCCGTCGATTCCGCCAACCGCGCAAACGCCGCCACAACAGAGCTGCGCACCCGCGCAAGCTCCGCGCGCAAATGGCGAAAATTTTCCGAAACCCACACACGGCGTTTTCTCGTCATCGCAGATCCAGTTCATTTCAGACGCACTTGTTATGTCTCATCATTTTCTTCTTCAAATTGCACTTGCCCAAGCGGGCGAAACTCTCGATACACGGTTTTTCCGCTCATTCTTAAATAATCGCGAAGCGTTCCTTCATCATAATTGCGCCCAACCTTCCGGGTCAGTTGATAATTTCTCCTGCCGAGAACACGACTTGGCGTTTGCACTTTGTTCACATACTCATCAAACGATCGAGCCTGCTTGACTCTGTCAATATCTCGCTGACGTGAGCTGCGGTCAGCCCATTGATGATTCCATCGTATTTGGTGGCTTGCTTTGATATTAGAAATTCTTTTATCACGAATTAACCGTGTATCAATTTCATCATCAAGCGTGCGCTGAGGATTCGCTTGCCGGTCAGCTTTCTTGTTGCTAAAATCCAACTTTGCCGGTCTTAGAAGGTTTACACATTCTTCCGCAGCAGCCATCAGAAGCGTCAGCATTCCATTGCGATCAAGAATAATCTCCTGAGCAAATAGGTTATCGAGTGCAGTTTGGAGAGCGAACGGCAAGTTTATCTGCAGTCCTGCATTTTTATGTATATATGATTTATATAAATACTTTGCATGTTCAAGAAACCGACCATCCGTGCTGGCAAGAAAGGAATAGAATTCCCGAACAAAATAGTAGTTCTCTGTTACAAATTGACCCCGGCAGTGAAGCTCAAAGTCCAGCGAGTCTTTGCGCTCCTCTCGACTCGACCCCGGACGGAAGCGTGCCAGGATCAACTTCACGATCTCTGATTGCTCCATCTGCCGCTTCAGCGTCGATTCATCCACGTTTTCCGCAACATCGCCACCCTGCATCAATGCGTTCGCGCTGGCGGGGGTCTGTGTCGGTGCCGCGGATGCAACATCGGTCTGGGTCTGCTGGGAATTGGCTGGTGCGCGCCGTCGGAGCTTGTCAAAAAAACTTGGCATACAGAGTCCCCCATCGCCGCACAAAGGTCGGGGTCGAAAGGCGGCTACCTTGAGGATAGGAGCGGTGACACTGACGGGGCAGTCCAAAAAACGGACCGCAGCTTTCGCTTTTGCCGGAAAAAGACGCTAATCGCTGTCGCGATCTTTTTTTCGCTTGGGATAAAGCTCGGCCATCACAGCCGAGTCGGTGTCGCCCCACCACGGACCTTCGCCCGCCTCTGTGCCGCGCTTTCCATTTTTGCGCTGGGCATTCCCACGCTTGGCCGCCGACAGCCACGGGGTCTTGCCGCCTTCCTCTGCCACCCCCGGATCGATGTCACTGATGAACGGAATCGGAACGTCGTACTTTGCCGACTGAAGCCGCCACGAGTTGCGAAAAAAATCGAGCATCAGATGATAGCAGTCCGACGTCTCGACATACAGGATCGGTGGCGTGAGCGGCTGAAGTACAGACACGGTCTGCGCCACGTCCACGTAGTTTGAGGGGTCGCCACCAAAGTTCCAGCACGCCGCAAAATTCACCGGCTCCGGCGACTGTTCAGACAACACCTGAATGCGGCCCGGCTCGACGACAAACTGCGCTGCATCCAGAAAAATATCCTGTCCCATAAGGACAATCGGCGCGGCAAACACCCGCTTTTTGGCATAGCTCTGCGCGCGGTCGTAAAACTCGATGATGTCTTCGCAGCGCGTCGCATCAAAGCGCGAGATCGAATGGAACGGACAGCAGCATGCTCCCGCCTCTTCTGGGGGTGGAAACAGACTCCCTTTGTCGAGCGTTCCGAACACCGGCTCTGCGGGCTTTTGCCACGTATGAAGAAGCTTCGGAATCCACTCCGTTTCACTCGCTCGGCGCGGCAGCACTTCGGTCCGGCAGAGCTTGTGAAACGCGGTCCCAGAAATCGTGCAGTTGAAGCTATCGAGTAGCGCAATCGCAGCGCACTCTTGCAACGTCAAGTGGCCCTTGGCAAACCAGAAGTCGTAACCACTTGCAACGAAGTGAACCCCTTTGAATTCCTTGTGAACATACTGGGTTTCGGCGTTCCGTTCCTCGTCGGAAAGACCAGCAAAATGCGCCCGCGCGACGCGGTTGTACAAGTCATCGGCAAACCGACTTAGCTCGGGAGCAAAGACACTCTCTCCGGTCAGATAACAGGCCTTCGCAAACAGCTCGCCGATCTTGTCGTCTTTTGCGACCTTGCCGCAGTCATACACAAGCTCTGTTCGCAAAAAGAATTTCTGTCCGTCTTCGTAGGGGGCCCCTTCGTGCGCAAACGACTGATCAAACAGCACGCATGTCATCGCATCGATCTGCTCCAGCTCGACATCATCGCCGATCCGCAGCGTCGGTTTTCCCCGTCCAGAAGTCAGGTACAAAAGCAGCGTATAGCGCGAGTGCTGCTTCTGCGCCGCATCGTAATAGGGGGAATCATAGTGAAGGTGGAACTTTCGATCGCCAGGTGCAAAGCGGTTTGCCCGGAAGACCGGATTGACATGCGAAAAACCCTTCAGCAGCGACTTCGGCAGCGCACTCCGCAGCGCAGATGTCAGGACTTCGGAAAGCCGCGCCGCGTGGAAAATGAAGCGATCGCCACCCCGCGATCCACTGTTGAGCGGTGCTACATACAGACCCAGTTCATCGAGGCTGAGCAGTCGTTTCTGGGTGTCTTCCGAGACCTGCAAACGGAACGAATAGCGATCCCCTTTTTTGGCAAGCCGCTTCCGATCGTGAAGTGTCGCATCCAGTGAGCCGTGCGAAAAGTAGCGATCGAGCGGCAGGATGTTTTCATAGGTCCGATAGGACAGCTCTTCCGGATCGACAAACACCGCGCACAGATGCGGAAGCTGGGCCGATGGTCTGGCAAACTTGTCGCGCAGCGCGAGCGGAATCTTTTCCTCGTCGACAAAGCGCACAAGCTTGGCGCCCGCGGTCGGATGAAAATAGATAGACAGTCCTTCCAGTACCAGCGTGGGCGGCGGTGACCATGCGGCCACGATCGCACGGAACTGCGCATCGCCACCTGACGCGCGATTGGCAACAGACAGCGCAAAGTACGTGTCACGCAGCCAGCAGCCAAGAGCATGGGCATCGCCATCCGAAAGTGTCTTTACCGACTCTGGATGTTCCGCGACAAAAGCCCATTTTGTTTCGGGATTGGCGGTCTGATTCTGGTTCATGGCTGCCCCCACATCCGTCGCAGTACAAGCGGCAACTGCGAAGACTTGGCCAGCGCCAAGACCCCCGCTTTTTTGATTTCATCGCGATACAGATGAAGCTGCGAAAGCTCGCGAACAATCGGTGAATTTGCCAGTGCCACGGCCCCTTTGCTGCCGATCTTGTTGTAGCGAAGATCGAGCAGCCGCAGCTCCCGCAGGTGCGGACTCTTGGACAGATGTTGGACTCCCTTGGCTGTGATGGCGCAGCGCTGAAGCCACAAAGAACGCAGACCGGCACACTGCGGTGATTCAGCCAGCGTCTGCGCGCAAGCGTCCCCAACATAGGAATAGCGCAGATCCAAAGACAGAAGCGGTCCCATCTGCGATGAAGAGAGCAGTCGAGTCGCCCCCTCTGCCCCGATCAGACAATATGGCATCGCCAGCACACGCAGACTGCGCAGATCCAGTGCGGCCAGCGCTTTGGCTTCTGCCAGCAGCGTTGGCTCCGGGGGCGTGTTGACGTCTTCCCCTTCGCCGGACCACTCTTCCTCATCCTCTTCTTCTGGAAGGCCATTTTTTGTCGGCAGAAAGCGAAGCGACCGGAACAGAACCGCATCTCGTGTTTGCAGAAAATCATGCAGAGCCGAAACCGCAGCTGTGGTCAGTCGAAGCTGCAGTCCGACGGCAAAGCCATACTTCCAGTCTATTTTTGCATCGCGTGGCAGACCGCTTATCTGGGGCGTCGCTTCGGCATACAAGCGGTCGAGCTCTGCCGAAAGCGCTGCAAATCGCTCGCTGCCCGCTGGCGCAAACCCCCGTTTTTGCGACAGCCGAATGATCCGCCCGCGCAGATCACCTTGCGCCGTCAAATGCTCACTGTACCTATCCCACGCGGACAGATCGGAAGGAGCCCCCCGCAGCCGCGACTCGATCGCCTGATGGTCCATGGCGCATAAGCGTACCCTATTTTGGCGCCACGTTCGACCCGGCTTTTGCGATCATTTTTCCGACGGAAATTCCATCAGCGCATCGCGCAGCGCCAGCCACCGAATGCGCCTTCCAGCACTTGCGCCGCGGCCAGCGTCAGATGGTCATTCCCTTGCCGCGCGATCACCTGCACCGCGACCGGAATTCCTTCTTCATCAAAGCCAATCGGAACCACCGTCACTGCGTAACCGAGCACGTTGAACAGCGCCGTACATTCGGCATCAAACGGTGTCAAAAGCGCCAGCTTGTGACGGGGAGCGGGCCGACTGTAGGGTGGATGCAGAATCACACCACTGTCCCCAAGCTGCGCATCCAGCGATTCCCGCAGCCGCGCAAGCCGCAGAAGGAGTGCATCAAAACCAAGCGGCAGCTTGCGCAGAATCGACTCGCTTAGCATCGTGATCAGCGTCGGTAGCACGAAGTTTGAACGACCAAACGGATACCGCAACAGCTCGCGCAGAATCGGAATTCCGCCTTCCCCTGACACCACCGATTCATAGCCTTCGGGATTGGCGGCTTGCAGCGCACTGGCCCACAACATAAAACCGCCATCCAGATCGCGCGCTGACAGCACGCCTTCTTTGGCCCCCGCTTGCAACAGTGCGCGCGCCGACAGATCGATCGCTTCGCGCATCACCGGACGGATCGGCGAACCACCATGCCAAGCAAAGACGCGCAGCGACGGAATGTGGACACTCTGAGGATCGCGTAGCGGCATGCGTTGACAGACTGGATCGTGATCGTCCGGTCCAGCAATCACGCGAAGAATCGGCATCACATCTGCGACCCGGCGACACAATGGACCAATCACCATGTAGCCGTGTGGATCTTTGGCTGCGGGAAAATGTCCGGTGTTAGGAACAAGCCCTGCCGATGGCTTGTGTCCGACGGTGCCACAGAACGCCGCAGGAATCCGAATCGAACCCCCGATGTCTGATCCAATCCCAAACGGAGTCGCTCCGCTTCCGACCAGAGCGCCCTCGCCGCCCGAAGATCCGCCGCACGTCCTGCGGACATCCCACGGATTGCTGGTGCGGCCCCAGATCAGGTTGTGGGTTTCCATCCACAGACCGCCTTCTGGAACATTGGTGACGCCCAAAGGAATCGCACCGGCTCGACGCAGCCGCGCGCTCACGGTCGCATCTTGGGTCGCGACGACTCCCTTTCGGTGCAGGACACCGCCGGTATGCGGCATTCCTTTTAGCGCGACAAATTCCTTGATCGAACACGGAATGCCCAAAAGCGGCGGCAGCGTGGTGTGATCTGCCGCATCATACAGTGCATCGGCAGCATCGGCTTCCGTGCAGGCCTGGGCAAACCGATCAACCACCAGTGCGTTTAGCTTGGGATTGACTTCCTTGGTGCGCGCAATGTGAACTTCGACAAGCTCGCGACAGGTCAGCGTGCGGGCCCGCAGGCGGGTCAAAAGTTCCCCCACGGAAAGATCAATCAGCGACGGACTTTCTGTCTGCGGATAGCGCTTGTGTGAAGTTTGAAGTGCGTGCATAAGGAGCCCTTTTCTGCGCTTAAGGAGCCGGCAGATTGGCAAGCCGGGCGACGGTTTCGATCATCACTTTGGCGATCTCCGCAGCAAACGGAATGTCCAAGTTTTCGACCGTATCGCTCGACTGATGATTGTGGGGACTCTGCTGGTCTGCGCGGCGGTAGTCGATGTGTTCGTTAAACAGCAGACCCGGAAATCCCAAAAACTCGAACACCTGCACATCGGTCTGATACACCGCACTGCGCACGGTGTGACGCGGCACATAGTGACTGCGCAGCGACGGTGCAAGCTTTGCCGATGCATCCAGTGCAAGCGCCGCATGCTGGGCCGACAAAGGATGTGAAGTGGCGTTTATCTGAAACGATCGATCACCGGCAGGATGCCAGCCGATGAAATCGGAGATCAACAGCGCGCGAACTTCCACGCGATCGGCAAGCAGTTTTTCAGCAAACCGCCACGCCCCCAGATCATCGGAAGGAAACTCTTCCCCGGTCAAGTGCACAAGCCAGACATCGGCGTTCCTGGGCAGTGTACGCAGTGCTACCGCGGCCCGCAAAAGAACAGCCGTGGCCGTCACATTGTCATCGGCCCCCGGAGTGGTCACGCGCTGGCCGGTTTTTTCAAACGTATCTTCTTCCACCGCGCTGTCGATGTGATCGGCCAAGATCACTTTGGGAAGTGGTTTTCCGTCGGCACGCGGGATTCCGGGCAGCTTGGCAATCAGGTTGCTCTGCGCGATGTTGCGAAACAGAAACCGCTGCCGTTCGGTCTGAATTCCGAGCCGCGCATAGCGCTGTTCCAGGTAGTCGACCATGTGTTCCAGATCATGGTCCGGCTGAAACGATCCTTTTTTGACAAAGCGACGGCTGACACCGGACTTTGGCAAAACCACCGGATCGACCCCGGAAAAAATCCGCAGGTCTTTACGGAACTGCGCCTCGAAGTCCACGGGATAGGACGCAATCCGCAGTGGCTCGTCGATTTTCCCAGGCGACACAGGCGGATTTTGCCAATCGATCGCAGGCCAATCGAGCTTGCCATTTTCCACAGCCAGCACCATCGCCAGCGGTTCACTTCCATGACGCGCCGGCTGATTCATGCAGTACGCCAGATAACGACCCGGCGTCCGCAGCGTGGCTTCATGCCGCGATTGGGAATCCGGATGCGGCCACTTGAGCACCACCTGCGAGGTCGATCGATCGACGTAGACACAGTTGCCAAACTGCGGCTGAAAATACAGGTCGCTCGATTGCAGAAAGTCATCAAACAGCGTCGACGCATCATCGGGCTGGCTGGGAACATAGCGCGTAGGCAGAAGCGGCTTTGTCCCCACTTCCTGATTCCAAAACGGCAGCCAGTTTTCGCCATCTACCAAAAAACGCCACGGCTCTTTGGGACTCGTTCGATAGCGCGCATAGACCCAGTTTGGCTGTCCGTTCCAGTCTTGGGTGGGCCAGATCAGAAGCTCGACCCGGCGACTGCCCAGCGTCTGCCGAATCAGGTCTGCCTGCTTGTCCGCCAGCTTGCGCAGCTGCGCAGGAAGTCGAAGAACGGAGTCCGGTTTCTGACCGTTTACAAGCTGAACCGGAGTCGCCCCCACAAAGATCGGGAAGTACTGACGCGAGGTATCTGGAACGGAAAGCCACGGCTTTTCCAGAAGTCCCCCAAGCAGCTCTTTGTCCGTCGGCAGAGTCGACAGCGCGCTGTCCGCATGCGACGCAAGGACCGGAACCCAAGACAGTCCCACAACACAGCAGATGCAGACCCGCGTGCGCTGCCGCATCGGCTAGCCACCCGACTTCTGCGATTCCGCTTCGGCCCGATAGATCGCGCACAGCTCGATGTAGTGATCGGCGGAAAACTCGATCCAGCTTAGCTCGTCTTGGCTCAGCGGACGCTTGATCCGACCCGGTGAGCCAACGACCAAGTGACCCGGAGGAATCTTTGTACCGGGGGTTAGGAGTGACCCCGCCCCGATGATGCAGTGATCGCCGACCTCTACTTGATCAAGAATCGTCGATCCCATTCCGATGATGCAGTGGCTGCCAATGGTGCAGCCATGAATCGTAGCGGAATGTCCGACGGTCACGCGGTCGCCGATCTCGGCAGGAAAGCGCCCATGGGTGACATGGACAACGGTGTTGTCTTGTATCGAAGTCTCGCTGCCGACCCGGATGTGATGGACATCTCCGCGCAGCACGGCGCCGTACCAAATAGTGGAACGCTCGCCGATGTGAACATCGCCCACCAGCGTGGCGTTGTCGGCTACGAAGACACTCTCATGAACGAGCGGAGAGATTCCGCGAAAGCTGCGAATGATTGGCATGTGACAGGATGGATTTTTTCGCCACCCTATCACGCCCGCAAAAAGACCGCGAAAATTCCCACGGCAGCTACAGCGCTGAAGTGCTGGGTGCAGCGACGGGCTCGGGAAGCTGCGCAAGCGACGAAAACGCAACCTGTCCCTGGCAGAGTGTCAGCACCGGCCAGCCGCGCAGCGGACGATGCAGAAACGGGGTGTTGCGACTGCGGCTGCGCAGCTCTTCAACCCGCACGACACGCTCGGTTTTGAGATCAAGCAGCACCAAGTCCGCTGGTGCGGAGACCGCAAGCTTCGGAATCGGTGAAGACAGAATCCGCGCAGGACCGCAGGTTAGCAGTTCGACAAGACGTTCAAGCGACAGCAGATTGCGCAGCACCAGCTCTGTATACAGAAGCGGAAACGCGGTCTCCAGTCCGATCACCCCAAACGGCGCTGCCGCAAGTCCGCGTGCTTTTTCCGCTGGAGTATGCGGTGCATGATCAGTCGCAATCGCATCGACAGTCCCATCACAGAGTCCAGCCAAGAGTGCCGCGCGATCGGACTCTGTACGCAGCGGCGGATTCATCTTGAAGTTGCCATCATCAGAAGCAATGTCCGAATCCGAAAGCAGCAGGTGGTGCGGCGTCACTTCACAGCTCACCCGCAGTCCCCGCGCTTTCGCACTGCGTACAAGCTCCAGACTCTGCGCGCAGCTCAAGTGACAGACGTGGTAGTGGGCACCGCTCTTTTCGGACAGCACAATGTCGCGCGCCACATGCACCGCTTCCGCTTCGGAAGGAATCCCGACAAGACAGCGATCGCGCGCTGTGGCTCCTTCATGAATCACCCCCAGGTGCGAAAGCGATTCATCTTCACAGTGCGCAAAGATCGGCAGACCGACTTCCGCCGCACGCAGAAGCGCTTGCCGCATCACCGCAGCGCGCTGAATCCCGCGTCCGTCGTCGGACAGTGCAACGGCCCCCGCACTCCTCAGTGCTGCAAAATCGGTCAGGACATCGCCTGCGCTTCCCATCGTCACCGCAGCAATCACATCGACCGCAACCACCGCATCGGTCCACAGACGCTTCCTGAGCGATTGGAGCTGCTCCGCGGAATCGAGCACAGGTCGGGTGTTGGGCATGCACGCGATGCGCGCAAAACCGCCGCGCGCCGCAGCCCGCGTACCACTACCGATCGTCTCCTTGTGTGACTGTCCGGGCTCGCGCAAGTGAACATGGATGTCGTGAAAGCCAGGGGCCAAAAACAGCCCCGAAGCATCCACCACCACATCAGAAGGCGAAGCAGAAAGGGAATCGGCAGGAGCCATCGCCGCGATCAGCCGATCTTCCACAAGCAGGTCAATTTGGCTTTGTTTTCCGTCGACAAATGCCTGCGCACCACGAAACAGAATCCGCTTCACTTGAGCACCCGCGCCAGCCATTCAAGCACCGCCATGCGAATGTACAGACCGTTTTTCACCTGCTCCAAAATCAGCGAGCGCGGATCTTCGACAAGCTCTGCGGCCAGCTCGACGCCGCGATTGACTGGACCCGGATGCAGCAACACACAGTCCGGATGTGTCCGCGCAAAGCGCTCTTCCGTAAGTCCATACTCTTGCAGATAGTCGATCGGCTGATCGCTCTTTCCTGCGTCCGGAACATGGCGTTCGCGCTGAATGCGCAGACACATGATCGCATCGGCACTTTCCAGTACATCGTCAAGCGCTGCGATCCGTACTTCGGTCAGCTGCGGAATGTCATCCAGCGACGGCAAAAACTGCGGCGGACCACACAGGATAAGCCGCGCTCCCATGCGCTGAAGCATCCGCAGATTGGAACGCGCAACCCGGCTGTGCACGATGTCCCCGCACAGCACGATGGTCTTGTCTTGCAAGCAGCCAAGTCGACGCTCCAGCGTGAACCCATCCAGCAGCGCTTGCGTCGGATGCGCCATCACGCCGTGACCTGCGTTCAAAAGCGAGATGTCCGATCGACCACACAGTCTTTCGTACACATTGGAATCCGGATGGCGCAAGATCGCTATCGTCACGCCCAGTGCCACCAATGTCTGGAGCGTGTCGTACAGCGCTTCTCCTTTTTCGATGCTTGATCGACTGACTTCCAGCGGTATCGCCGCCGCACCAAGTCGCTGCGCCGCCAGTTCAAACGACAAGCGGGTGCGCGTGCTCGGTTCAAAAAACAGCATCGCCGCAATGTGTCCGCGCAGTGTCTGCACCGTCATGTTGCCAAGCGGTGTCGACGCTTCACGCAACGCCGCCGCACGACGGAAAATTCGATCGATGTCGCGGTTGCTCAGCGCATCCACATCGATCAAGTTGCGCGCCGGCTGCGTTCCTTCCGGATCAACTGGCGTGGCCAGCGTGCGATCCGGTACGCGAAACGGAGTCGTATCCTTTTGTAACTCTGCCTGCATCAGGTGGTTTCCTTACAGCTTCGGATCGATCGTTTGGGTCAAGATTTGGTATGCATGCAGCACGCGATCACGCGCCTTTGTGGGCGTCTCTCCCAGCGCAGACAGATGCCCCATTTTCCGCCCCGGTTTTGGCTTGGCTTTTTCATACAGGTGAAGGCGCAGCGTCGGAACATCGAGCATCTGCGCAACATCGAGAGGACGATCTGCAAGCCACAAATCGCCCAGCAGGTTGACGATCGCTGCCGGCTTCACAAGCGATACGTCTCCCAGCGGAAGATCACAGACTGCCCGCACATGGGCTTCAAACTGGCTGACACACGTCGCGCGCTCTGTGGTGTGAAACGTATTGTGCGGTCGCACCGCCAGCTCGTTTACAAGAAGCGCTCCCTCGCGATTCACAAACAGCTCCACCGTCAGGAGTCCTTCCACTGCAAGCTGTTCGGCAATCGATCGCGCAAGCTCTTGTGCCTGCTCGGAGAGCCGAAACGGAATCTCCTCTTGCGGCGCGGGCAGGACACTCCAGCGCAAAATTCCGCCCACATGGTGATTGTATGCAACCGGGAACACCGCGATGTCACCACGGGGACGGCGCGCGACCAATACCGAAAGCTCTGCGGCAAGCGGAATCGCTTGCTCGACCACCAGCGTCCCTGGTCCCAGCTTGTCAAAGACCTGGGCTGCATCTGCCGCTGTTCCACAGCGAAGCTGTCCGCGCCCATCGTATCCGCCTTGACTCCGCTTGACAAAACAGTCTGGGAAAAACGTCTGCAGCGCGTCCGCCAGCGCAGCCACATCAGAGACCACTTGAAACGGAGCGCACGGAAAGCCGCTACGTGAAAGCCACTTCTTTTGCAGCGCGCGATCCGACACCAAAGACAGTGCACTTATCCCCGGACGCAGTGGTGCATAGGAATCCGCAGCGCGCAGTGCATCGCTCGGAATGCTTTCGATTTCAACGGTCACAACATCCGATCCACGCGCGAGTCCGGCTGCCGCTCGCGCATCGCCAAAGTCCGCACAGATGCACGTATCGACGACAAAACGCGCCGGACAGGCCGGTTCTGGATCAAGCACTTGCACGCGATAGCCATAGCTGCGTGCCGCCATCGCGGTCATTCGACCCAGCTGACCACCCCCCAGAATTCCGATGACCGCGCCCGGCAAGATCGCTCCGCTGCGCTTCATCACGCGCTCCCTTGCGACGGATTCAGACTGTCTGTGACTGCCAAAACACGATCGCGCTGGGAATTCCTTACGCGATGCAGTCTGTCGCGCAGACTGGGCCTGCTAAGCGCGCAAATTTCCGCTGCCAAAAGCGCGGCATTGGCGGCTCCGGGTGCACCAATCGCCAGGGTTCCCACGGGAACTCCGCGCGGCATCTGAACGATGGAAAGCAGTGCATCCATTCCTTGCAGCGCAGTGGCCGCAATCGGTACGCCCAGCACCGGCACCGTCGTTAGCGATGCAACCATTCCGGGCAAGTGCGCTGCACCTCCTGCGGCTGCGATGATCACTTCCAGACCGCGCGACTCGGCTTCCTTGGCAAACTGAAACATCCACTCTGGCGTGCGATGCGCCGACACCACTCGCACTTCATGCGGAATCTCCAGCTCGCGCAGCAGTGCCGTGGCTTCGCTCATCACAGAATGGTCGGAAGTGCTTCCCATGATCACCGAAACCCAGGGATTTTCCGTTTCACGACCGCCGATGTCGCGGCGATACTGCATGCCGGAAAAGCGCACCGCCGAAACCCCTGCATAGGCCGCCCGCCGCGCCAGACAAGGAGTCTTGCCCTGCCCCACCACGGTCAGGACACGACCGCCTGCGGTGGTAAGCACTCCGTTCTGTTTCTGTGTCCCACCATAAACAAGAGAGGCACCGGACTTTTGAAGTGCATCCGCCACGATTGTGATTTCATCGCCTGCGCGTGCGACCTCCGGATAACCCGATGCCGCCAGCACAACCGCGCACGTCGCATCCGGCAGCTGATTCAGCACAAAGTGTTCAAGCTGACCACGGACCATCGCTTCACACAGACGCAGAAACTCCCCTTTGCCAAGCCGCGGCAGGATCGCTTGCGCTTCCGGATCACCCAGCCGCACGTTGCATTCCAAGAGCTTCGGACCGTCTGCAGTCATCATCAAACCGACAAACAGAAAACCAACAAACGGACATCCTTTCTGACGAAGCGCACGCAGCACGGGCAACACGAACTCGCGCTGCACTTTGTCTACGCCGTCTGCATCGATCGCAGGATTGGGACTGACCGCGCCCATTCCTCCGGTGTTCGGACCTTCATCGGAATCACCCAGTCGCTTGTGATCGCGCGCATGGGGAAGCGCCACCGCGGTCTCGTGATGACAAGCAAAAAACAGCGACACCTCGACGCCGCAGAGCCGTTCCTCGATCAGAATCTGTCTGCCGGCCTCCCCCAACTTTCCTTCCAGCAGCGCCGCTGCAACCTGTCTACATTCATCAAAATCATCGGGAAGAAAGACTCCCTTTCCGGCAGCCAGACCATCGGCTTTGACCACGGGCGGACTGGCAAAACGACCGAGCGCAGCTGACAGCTCGGAAACCGAGCGAACCACCACACACTGTGGAGCAGGAATCCGCAGCGGTGCGGTAAGCTCGCGCATAAAGACCTTGGACGATTCCAGCCGGGCTGCCGCTTGACTTGGACCCACGCAGGGAATGGCGACGCGGGCCAGCTCGCCTGCAATTCCCAACGAAAGCGTCGCTTCCGGACCCGGAATCACCAGATCGATCGCGTGGGCTTTTGCCATGGCCGCAAGCGCCGCAACATCGGTAGCCGATGCATCCAGGTTGGTTGCCAGACTCGCTGTGCCGGGATTCCCTGGCGCGCAAAACAGCGTCACGTCTTCGCACTGCGCAAGCGCCACAATCATTGCGTGCTCGCGGCCTCCGCTCCCTATCACCAGGACACGTCGTTTGGGAGTGTTCATGAAGGGGACTCCTAATGACGAAAGTGCCGCCGACCGCTAAAGACCAGCGTGATGTTGTGACGATCACAAACTGCGATGGTTTCGGCATCGCGCACTGATCCACCCGGCTGGATGATCGCTGCGATTCCGGCAGCTGCCGCCGCTTCTGCACAATCCGGAAACGGAAAAAATGCATCTGACCCAAGGAATGCGCCGCGCGCTTCTTTTGCGGATTTGTGCAGGGCCAGCGTCGCTGCATCGACCCGACTGACGTGCCCGGTTCCCGCCCCAAGCAGCGTCAGTCCTTTGCTGACACTGATCGCGTTCGAGCGCAGCGTCATCGCTGCATACTCTGCAAACTGCAGCTCCGCAGTCCACGCAGGATCAAGCGGACGCCGGCTCACCACTTGCCAGCTTGCCGGATCGCTCACACCGGAATCGACCGCTTGAAGCAGAAGACCTCCCCCGATCCGATGAAAGGACACGCGCGGCTGCGGATCTGAAGCGGGCAAAACCAGAAGTCGCAGATTGGTTTTTTCCGCCAGAAGTGCGCGGGCCCCGACGGAAAAACCAGGTGCGCAGATGCACTCGATGAACAGCTTGCTGTCGAGCATCGCCTGCGCAGTGGTTTCCGAAAGTTCGCTTTCAAACGCGATCACGGAACCAAACGCCGACTGCCTATCACCAGAGAGCGCGCGCAAGTAGGAATCGACTTGGGAATCCGCAACCGCCATTCCGCATGCGGCTGCATGCTTGACAATCGTGCAGGCAGGACGACCAAACAGCGTGCGCAGACCGAACACCGCGCGATACGCCGCATCGACATCCAGCAGGTTGGTATAGGAAAGTGCCTTCCCTTGCAGTGGTGTCGCATGCGCGGCTCCAATCGGCTCGGCTGGATCACGGTATAAGAATGCTTCCTGATGCGGATTTTCTCCGTAGCGCAGCGCCTGCGTTCGCACAAATGGACCCAGCTGCAAAGGGAAGCGCGATTCCTGTGCGGCATCATCCAGCGACGGTCGTGCAAACCAATCGGCGATCTGCTGATCGTACTTTGCGATCTGAGCAAACGCCCGCGCCGCCAGTGCTTGCCGAAGCTCCGCAGGAAGTGGACCTTGTTCGATCGCTGCGATGATCTGTGGATAGTCCGCTGGATCGACCACCACCGTGATCCCACCTGCGTGATTTTTGGCAGCGGCACGGATCATCGCTGGACCCCCAATGTCGATCATCTCGATGATCTGCGCTGGGCTCTGTCCGCGAGCGACTGTTTCAGCAAACGGATACAGGTTGCAGACCAAGAGATCGATCGGAACGTATCCGGACTTTTCCAGCGCGGCCAGGTGTTCCGGCTTTCGTCGGTCGACCAGCAGTCCGGCATGGATCTTGGGATGCAGCGTCTTTACGCGCCCCTCTAGGATCTCTTCTGCGCCGGTAAATTCTTCGACCGGAATCACCGAAAGACCCGCTGACAAAAGATGCTGCGCCGTCCCCCCAGATGCAAGCAGCGTCATCCCTTGGGAAACAAGCGCAGATGCCAGCGGAACAAGTCCACGCTTGTCAAACACCGAAAGAAGCGCGTAGCGAGCCGCAGATCGTTGGTCCATGGAATCACTCCGTTTCAAAACGTGTGGGGGCTGCAAGTCCCCCCGGTTTGCGGACGATGCCTTGATGAAGAGGTCGACCGTTTTGCAAGCGATCCAAAAAGAGCTGCACCGCGCGGGGATACAGCTCGTGTTCGATTTCCAAACGGATGCGGTCGGCCAGGCCATCGACTCCTTCATCCCCTCGCACCAGCAGTGAACCGGAAAGCAGAATCGGTCCGGTGTCGATTCCTTCATCGACAAAATGGACCGTTGCACCGCTCACTTTGACTTGTGCTGCCCACTGATCAGCCACTGCGTGGGCACCCGGAAAATCCGGAAGCAGCGACGGGTGAATGTTCAATATATGTCCAGCAAAGCCGCGCACAAAGTCCGGCCCAAGCACCCGCATGTATCCGGCCAGCAGCAGATGATCAACCCGGTGCGCGGACAGCACCGCAGACAGCGCGGACTCATGCGAGCTGCGGCTTACCCCAGCATGCGGAATGCAAACCGTGGGAACGCCACGCTCCTTGGCGCGATCCAGAATCGGCGCTGCGCGGACATTGGAAACGACCAGCACCAGATCCGCTGCGAGCATTCCCAAACGAAACGCATCCAGAAGCGCGACCGCATTCGATCCGCGCCCTGATCCAAGAATCGCCAAGCGTGGCCGGTTAGCTGCGGGCATAACCCAAGTCCACACCGCGTTCACCGCGGACGACTTTTCCGACGGGGCGCAAGTCTCCGCAGCTCACCTGGGAGAGCGTCTCTGCATCGGAAGGACCCATTACCAAAAGAAAGCCGATTCCCATGTTGAATGTCTTGGCCATCTCTTCCCACGACACACCACCCAGTCGCGCGAGCAGCGAAAAGATCGCCGGACGAACATACGAGTCTGGATCGATCGAAAGACGCAGACCGGGCGGACAGAGCTTGTGTGCCCGCAAGAGAAGTCCGCCGCCAGTCACATGGGCCGCGGCTTTGACGCGCACCTGCTTGTGCAAAGACAAAACATCCTGCACATACAGGCGCGTTGGAATCAGCAGCTCTTTGGCCAAGCTGTGGGGCAATTCGGAAGGGGTGTCTTGGTAAGAGAGACCGGCGTCTGCCACAATCCGTCGCGCCAGGGAAAGACCATTTGCATGAATGCCGCTCGATGGAAACGCATACAGAAGATCGCCATCGCTTATGTCGGCTTTGGGAACGTGCGGCGCATCGACGATTCCGACTGCAAATCCGGCCAGATCACAGTCCCCTTCGCGATACGCATCAGGGAGTTCTGCGGTTTCGCCACCAAGCAGCGCACAGCCTGACTGCTGACACGCCGCGATGATTCCACTCGCGATGTCGGCAAGTGGTACGCTGTCCAGTCGACCTGCCGCGATGTAATCGAGAAAAAACAGCGGCCTGGCACCGCGTGGTAAAAGATCATTTACATTCATCGCAACCAGGTCTTGACCAATACCGGAATAATCCTGGCAGTCGCGGGCGACGAGCAGCTTGGTTCCGACCCCATCGCAAGTTGCAGCCAGCAGCGGATCGGCAAGACCGGAAAGCGGCGGACGGACAAGCCCTGCGTAGGCGTCACCACTGTCGACCACGGCATTCCCATAGGTCAGCTTTGCATGCTTGCGAACAAACGCAACGAAGCGATCGGCGGCGTCCAGATCGACTCCGGCATCGCGGTAGGTCAGCGCGGGCGGCTTCATGTTGGATACTCCCCTGTCATACAACCCAAGCAAAACGGCTGCTGCTGCGTGGCACGGCGCAGACCTGCTTGCGAAAGGAAACGAACACCATCGACACCGATCTGTTGCCGCAGCACGTCAATGGGATCTTGCGGTGGTGTCGTGCGCTGAGCAGACTCCTGGCAGACATGAAACAGAAGCTCATCCGGACTTGCCATGTCGATTCCCAAGTGACACGGCGAAACAATCGGTGGTGAGGCGAGCCGCAGCCAGACTTCTTTGGCACCGCGTTCACGCAGAAGCTCGGACACAAAGCGCGCGGTGTTGCCACGCACCAAGGAATCATCAACAAGCACGATCCGTTTTCCTGCCACCGATTCCGCCACCACAGACAGCTTTGACAACAGCGCTTGGCGACGCGCATCTTGGTTTGGCAGGATGAAGCTGCGGCCCGCAAAGTGACTGCGCAAAAGCGCCATTTCAAATGGGACACCGCTCGTTTGCGCATAGCCAGTTGCGGCGGCCACACCGGAATCCGGAATCGGCACCACCAGATCCGGCATCGGCAAGTCGCGATCTTGCAGGGCCAGCTCTCTTCCCATTTCGATCCGGGCGCGCTGCGCTCCGATTCCGAACACCACAGAGTCAGGACGGGCAAAGTAGATCAGCTCGAACATACACGGCGCAGGCGCTGGACTTGGTGCAAGCAGCTGTGTCTTCACAATACCCTGCGGACCCACTTCGACCAGCTCGCCGCGTCCGACTTCGCAGACAAACTGTGCGCCCAAAGCGTCGAGCGCACAGGTTTCCGACGCAATCACAAAACCAGACGGACTGCCCGCCAGCACCCCGATGACAAGCGGACGCAGACCATGGGGATCGCGCAGTCCATAGATCCGGCCATCGCAGCACATCGCAAGCGAATAGGAACCCACCACAGACTCGGTTGCGTCTTTCAGGGCAGCGGCAAAGCTCGACGCGCGGCTGCGTGCGACCAGCGCGACAAACAGCTCGCTGTCCATGGTGGAACAGAGCGTGACACCGGCTGCGACCAGCGCTGCGGTCAGCTCTTTGGCGTTGCGCAAGTGACCGTTGTGCGCAAGCGAAAGCGGACCAAACGGGGTGTCGGCACAGATCGGCTGATGGTTGTCCGGATGTTCTTCCGCAACGGTCGAATAGCGAACATGTCCGATGGCGCGGGTCGCAGACAGAGACGCGACCACAGACGGTTTTAGCACCTGGCGAACCAGACCCGCACCGCGAATCGCATGCAGCGATCCAAGCTCAGTCACGATGGCCAGACCTGCTGCTTCCTGTCCGCGATGTTGCAGCGCCACCAGACCCCGATGAACAAAACGAGCCGCGAGCCCCTGCGGATCGTACACCGCCATCACGCCACAGTATTCGCGCGGCTTGTCTGTTTGGGAAGACAAGACGGGAAGCCCGGATCGCATCAGCATGCCACCGCCCGACTCTTTCGCGCAGATTCGATCTCGGTGAGACGCAGCGTGATGTCCGCGCCAATCCGCAGCACACTCCCTTGCGCGGTTCCCAATCGATGAATGGGAATCTCGTGCTGTCGCGCCAGCAAAAGCAGCCGCGCTGTCGCATCATCATCCCAGGTACTCACCAGCGCTTGGGCGGGGTGTTCACCAAACAGAAGCCAGCGCGGCGCGTCGGTTTCTGGAAGTTCCGCGACGATTCCGCACTGACTGCGCAGACACATCTTCGCCAGCGCTGTCGCCAGACCGCCAGCCGTCACCGCGCTTGCGGCACAGATCAGCCGATCAGAAATCGCCGAACAGACCAAGCGGGCCAGCCGCTGTTCCAACGCCAGATCTACGCTGGGAATTCCGCACGGACGACCCAGCAGAAGCCGCGCAAGACGAGAAGCACACTGGCGACTCGATAGATGTCCCAGCACAAACACCGCTTGTCCGCTGCGAAATTCCGACACGGGAACGCGCCCGACATCAGGAATCACACCCAGTCCACCGATCATCGGGGTGGGCGGAATCGGTCCGCGCGGCGACTCGTTGTAAAGCGAAACATTCCCACCCGTCACCGGAACACCGAGCGTGCGCAGTCCATCGCCAAGACCCCTGATCACTTCAACGATCTGTCTGTGTTTTTTGGCATCTCGTGGTGACGCGAAATTCAGACCATCGGTGATCGCCAAAAGTTCCGCGCCCACACAGCCCAGCCGACGCACCGATTCGGCCAGGGCGGCTTGGGCACCTGCATACGGATCGGCTGCACACAGATTCCCATCACCGGTCAAGGTCAGCGCAAAACCGCGCCGACTATTTGGCAAACGCATGACGGCGGCGGCAGCCTGTCCGGGTCCGCGCACGGTGCGATTGCCAACCGTTTGATCGAAGCGCGAGTAGATCGGATCGGGGTCCGAAAGCGCAGAAAGCAGATATAAGAGACATTCTATATGACTCTTATCATCCCCTGCCTTCACATCGTCGATCGGCGCTGTGGCCAGCGGTGTTTCGCAAAGCGGCCAGTCCGATTTGGGTGCACCGCCAGCAACGAGCTGAGCCGGCAAACTTACGTGACAATGGCCCTTGTGAAAGACGCGCACAAGGCCGCTGCCGGTGATTCGTCCGATCGCAGCCGCTTCAAGTCCGTAGCCCTGAAAGTGCGCAATCGCCGTTGCCAGATTTTTTTCCTCTATCACGAGCGCAAAGCGTTCCTGGGTTTCGGACAGCAGGATTTCAAGCGGGCTCAGATCAGGTTCGCGCAGCGGTACGTCGTCGAGCTGTATGTCAATTCCGACTCCGCAGGGCGCGGCCATCTCAAAGCTTGCGCAGGCAATTCCACACGCCCCCAGATCCTGCACCGCGAGCAGTCCCTGCGCAGGTCCGAACGCCAAGATCGCTTCCAACAGTCGCTTGCCGGAAAACGGATCTCCTATCTGGATGTGCGATCGCCGCTGCGCAAAGCTGCTCGATTCGCCCAGCGCTTCGCTCGCAAACGCGGCACCCAGTACGCCATCCCGTCCGGTGGCTGCTCCGACGAGCAGGAGCACATTTCCGACTCCTTGGGCGCGCGCATGACGTAGCTCGTGCGGGCGGACAAGTCCCACCGCCATCGCATTGACCAGCGGATTCCCTTCATAGGCTGGATCAAAGTGAGTCCGACCCCCGACAATCGGCACACCGATCGCGTTTCCATAGCCACCAATTCCGCTGACCACGCCGCTTGCGATCCGCTTTGTGTCTGCTGTATCCGGACTGCCAAAGCACAAAAAATCGAGCAGCGCACAGGGTCGCGCGCCTTGCGCAATCACATCGCGCAAAATTCCACCGACTCCGGTGGCCGCACCTTGATAGGGCTCTACCGCGCTCGGATGGTTGTGGCTTTCGATCTTGAACGCGACGGCCCAGCCTTCCCCTACCGATACCACGCCAGCGTGCGCCCCTGGTCCCGCCAAGACGTGCGGACTGTCTTTGGGAAGTGTCGACAGAAGATGTTTCGTTGACTTGTACGAGCAGTGCTCGCTCCACATTCCCGAAAACACCGCCAGCTCGCTGTGGGTCGGCGTCCGGTCCAGCCGCTTGCGAATCACGGCGTATTCTGATTCCAGAAGGCCCATCCGTTCGGCCAGTCGTCTTGCCGTTTCTTCGTCGAGCATTCCCTCAGGTGGAAACGCTGCGTGGTCCTGCACATCGCTTGCACTGCGCGACTTTTTCATGGTGTCTGTACCCGCTGCAAAAATCGGAACGCACTCTCAAACAAGCGCAGACCATCTTGCGATCCCAGCAGAAGATCGATCGCGCGCTCGGGATGCGGCATGATTCCCAAGATCCGACCTGTCTCGTCGCTCACGGCGGCGGCATCAAGCTGCGATCCATTGGGGTTGTGTTCGTAACACAAGGGAATCCGCGGCAGGACGGAATGACCATCTTTTGGCAAACGGTACGCGCCTTCTGCATGCGCGATCGGCAAAGTCAGCTTGGTTCCTACAGGAAGCGTCGAAAACCACGGACTCCGCTCCGCCGTTTCCCTGACCACCACAGTCACAAAGCGATGCACAAAGCGCGGCGGCGTGTTGTAGGTCAAAGCACCGCGCAGATAACCCGCTTCCGCCAAAATCTGGAAGCCGTTGCAGATGCCGATGACAAGGCCTCCGGACGCATGAAAGGAAGCAAGCTGCCGGACGGCGCGCGCGCGCGAAGCCAGCACACCGGCCCGCCAGTAGTCACCATAGGAAAAACCGCCCGGCAGTCCGCAGAGCGCCACATCACCAGGAATGTCGTCGGTGTCACGTACATACTGGGTATCAAAGCCAGCCGCACAGAGCGCTTCATATAGATCGCGATCGCCGTTGCTGCCAGGAAATACGATCACCGCTGCTTTGATCGGATTTCGCACGCTCACGATGCCCCCGCTCCACTATCTGTTGCGCGTTCTGCCGCTACAGCCGGCGGATCAGCAAGCAGCCGCAGCGAGTACGTTTCCAAGTTGGGATTCACCAGAAACTGCTGACAGACTTTGTCGGCCAGCAAGAGCGCCCGATCGGCATCGGTTTCCTGTACGGAAAAGCGCAAGTAGCGACCCACCACATCGGCACGTACCGACGAAAAATCACTGTGCGCAAGTGCCGAAGTGACCGCTTCAGCCTGCGGATCTCGTGCCCCGACTACGGGTGTGACCACAAGTTCAAATCGGAACACGATCAGCTCTCCTTCCCACCGCTATTCGGTGACAGACCCAGTGAACGAAGCGCCGGTAGTTTTTCCAAACGACAGAGCACCTCGCGGTACGCAGGCAGAAGCTCTGCCAGATCGTTGCGAAACACATCTTTGTCCAGTACTTCTCCGCTTGCGAGATCGCGCAAGCGACAGGTGTCCGGGGAAATTTCATCCGCCAGCAGCAGCGCAGAATCCGATCTTCCCATTTCAAACTTCAGATCAAGAAGCGCAAGCTGCGCCTGCAGAAGCAAGGAATGAAGCTTGGCCGCCGCTGACAGCGCCAGCTCCCGAATCGTGCGAAGCTCGTCGGTGGTTGCCAGATTCAGCAGCCGCACATGATGTTCATTGAGCAGCGGATCACCCAAGTCATCGCGCTTATAATACAGCTCATAGACAGGTGGTTCGCAGCGCGCTCGATATGGAAGCCCGGTACGCTTTTGCAGCGATCCGGCCACTTCAAAACGCACCACCACTTCCAGCGGAATGATTTCGACCCTTCGCACCGTAAGCTGGTTGTCAGCGGTTCGCCGCAGAAAGTGAGTCGGCGTTCCTGACTGCTGCAAATAGGCCAGCAAAAGCTCGCTCATCCGACAGCACAGAATTCCTTTTCCCAGAAACACCGCATGCTTTTTTCCGTTGCCCGCGGTGACGTCATCTTTGAACTCGATCTCTGCCAATCCATCGTCGGAAATCCGAACTCGCTTGGCCTTCCCTTCGTATACCGCAGCGTGAACCAACATTCCGACACCCTGCTGTCCACGCCGCAACGCGCAGACAGTCCTTTGGCAATGGAAACAGCTATCCCCGCACACAGAAAACCCGCGATTGCGAGTCGATCTGTGTTTTGCTGCGCGGCTTCTTACAGGCAGAATTTTTTTCAGTCAAGTAACAAAAACGAAACAACGATGTGACATTGAATTCCCAAACGGAATTCCTTGACGATTCAAGTTGCGGAGCATAAAAGCCCGCTTGCCATGCGCAACGTGCACTCGCGGATGATCTCCGCGCTTTCTGGCCCTTTGGTTGTGGCTGCCGGTCCGTGGTCGAGCGGAGAATGCACAGGGGAACCACTGTCCGCTGCCGATGCGGTGGTTGCAAAGACTGTGACGTCCGCTCCACGCAGTGGGAATCCGCCCCCCGTCCTGCGAACACTCCCGCCTGCGAACGGCCAGACGCCTGCGGGCTATCTGAATCGCATCGGGCTGCGCAACGTTGGCGCCCAGGCATTCGTTCGTGATCGCTTGCCGCTTGTGCAAAGGTGCGGACGTCCGATCATTCAAAGCTTCACCGCACAAACGGAAGCCGAGGTCGAAGAGATCCTCGCGCAGCTTGAGCCGGTTTCCTTTCTTGGTTATGAGCTCAATGCATCGTGTCCCAATGCGACATCCGGACTGCTTTCCACGCAGGCGCTGCGCACCGTGCTTGTGCGTGCACGCGCGCTGACGCAAAGACCCATCACGGTGAAGCTGGCGTACCAGAGCGCCGACGAGCTGCTGGCGAAAGCGCGCATCTGTGAAGACTGCGGTGCCGATGCACTGACCGCGATCAATACGATGCCAGCGCTCGATCTCAGTCCGATTCCGCTTGCTTCGGAATCGCAGTTTGTCGGCGGTCTATCAGGTCCGGGACTAAATCCGTTTGCGCAGTGGGCGGTGGCTCAGCTTGTGCGCGAGCAGTCCCTTCCCGTCATCGCGTGCGGTGGAATTCACAGCCTGCGCCAGGTGCTCGCGTTTTGCGCGCTGGGGGCCCAAGCGGTGCAGATTGGATCGGTTCTGATCGAAGATCCACAGCGCGTCACAACACTTCGCGCTGAACTTTTCGCAGCGTACAAACAACATCAAGTCGATTCCTTTGCTGCACTGGGAGAGCGCTTGTGTCAGCCACACTAAAGCTCACAGAACGACTTCACTGCCGAGGACCACTTTGCATCGGTCTGGATCCCGATCCGCGCTTGATTCCGTCGTGCGTGCACGGGGATGTCGGCGTGTTTCTGCGGGAGATCATCTTGGCCACCGCAGAGTTTGCGTGTGCGTACAAAGTGAATGCGGCGTTTTTTGAAGCGCTGGGAATTTCGGGAATGCATCTGCTAGAGCGCGTCCGCAAGCTGCTTCCGAGCGATTCCTATCTGGTGTGGGATGCCAAGCGGGGGGACATCACCAACACCAATCGTCACTACGCAAAGAGCGCGTTTTCGGTATGGAATGCCGACGCTGTCACGGTGTCTCCGTACCTGGGCTTCGATTCCCTTTCGCCCTTTTTTGATTACAGCAATCGGCTGACGTTTGTGCTGTGCGCGACAAGCGAAGGAACCGAGCTGCAAGAGCTTGAGACGTTGCCAGACCGCAAGCCACTGTGGCTGTGGGTTGCCAAGCAAGCCGCAAAACGATCCCGCGGACAGATCGGTCTGGTGGTGGGCGCGACCCATCCGGATCGAATCCGCGCCGTGCGTGAAGTGGCCAAAGACATCCCGCTCCTGGTCCCTGGTGTGGGCGCGCAAGGTGGTGACATTCCGTCGCAGCCGGCGCTTGTCAATGTGTCGCGATCGATCCTGTATGCCAGCGCCGATGCTGACTTTGCCGCCTGTGCACATGCCGCCGCAAAGTCGTTTCATCAGCGGCTGATTTCTGCAGCAAAGGAACCCCCGCACCATGATCACTCCGCCCACTTCTGAAACGCAGCCTTCGCTTCCCATGCTTCTTGGCAAAACGGAAGCGGTGCTGCACGGTCACTTCCGGCTGAGCTCTGGACTTCATTCCGATACGTACATTCAGTGTGCGCGGCTGCTTTCGCATCCTGCGTATGCCCAGCAAATGGGTCACGACATCGCGCGAAAAGTCCAGAAAAGCGGCGTCGGCCCCATCGACGCTGTGATAGGTCCCGCGCTGGGCGGAATCATCATTGCCCATGAAGTTGCGCGTGCGCTGTCTGTCTGTTCGCTGTTTGCGGAAAGACAGGGGAGCGATCTGGCGCTGCGGCGTGGCTTCAGCATCAAAAAAGGCCAGCGGATTTTGGTGGTCGAAGATGTGATCACAACAGGCAAGTCAGCAAAGGAAACCGCATCGCTGGTCTTGGCGCTGGGTGGCGTGGTGGTGGGTTATGCTTGCATCGTCGCGCGTGGCGATTCCCACGCGCTTTCTCCGCTTCATTGCCTCTGTCAGCTGCGTCCACAGGTTTTTTCTGAAACAGAGTGTGTCCTGTGTCAGGAAGGAGTCCCTCTCCACAAACCTGGAAGTCGCCCAGAAGCGGTGTGATCACGCAGCTACGTGGGCGGTGGCGGTGGATTTTTCATCGGCTCCGGAAGCTCACCATGCTCGGTATGTGGCGGCTGTGCCTGTTGTCCGGACGTACCTTGCGATCCGGCCTGCTCGGACTTGATGTGCGCGGCCAGATTTTCGATGCTGCGGATCACCTGTTCAAACTGCGGACCCGAGATCATAAAGGCCGGAACGGAACCACCGGGCTCGCTGTACGTTTGGTATGTGACATGGGAAAATCCATCTTTTCCCGGTTCAGGCTCGACGAGCCAGCGACCGCTGATCGCCGGAATCCGAACATAGTGCGGATCAAGCGGCGGACCTTCGTCATTGGCAGTCTGGAACGTCATTTCGTAACGATCATTTCCCAGCGCTTGGGTACGCAGCCGCATCGTGTAGTCACGATCCGAAACAACCGGCGTCTTGATTTGATCGTAAATAAGAAGCGAGTCCTTGCTCTTTTGTAGCACCTGCCGCTTCCTGACAACCGGACCCGTGCGCGTCGGCACCGTGCTCCACATGAGCTCGATGAGCGCCGCTGGTGCCATCGGCATCGTAGAGACGGCGCGATATTCGTAAAAGGAAGACCCTTTCACTGCGCGACGCTCAACCGCGACTCCGTGCTTTTCCTTGTACTTTTCCCACGGCACCGTCGACTTGGCGACCACATCCAAGATCGAATCGGCATACACAAGTCGCGGAACGACAAGCGACAACATCCCCGCGAAAAGCCACCCACTTCCACCCATACGAGAGCAAGTTCTATTGCGCACAGTATTTCGCATCTTGCCAGAACCCCACAAGAAGCGAAAGCCAGCGGGCCGGAATCTTAGCGGTCGTCGTCGGTCATTCCGCGCTCTTTGCGCGCACGCAGGCAGTCGCCATCACCGGGCTGCACGGTGCGACAGGCTTTGGGACGGTGGTGATACAGCTCGCACGACACCTTTTTGAACAGCACACCGCGCAGCGCCAGACACCGACCATCGGAAGCCAGCCGCAGATGCGGATGCCCCATGTCATCCATCACCACATACTTGCGAACGAGGTCGCGACGCAAAAGCAGTTTTGCCGATGGCTCGACGGACACGTAGTCTGTTCGACCTTCCGCTTCGTTTTCTTTGGCGTTTACACAGCACGCACCACAGCGCTGACAGTCCAGTTCCACGCGCGCCGTTTTAGCAAAGCCAGAAGGCGTTTCCATCCCCCATTTCTGCGTCTACTTTTTGGCTGGGTCCGGAGTCAGGATGTTTTCGACTCCCAGCTCGCCGAGAAATGGACGCAGCACATCAATCACCGCACGAATGCGTGGGATTTCCCACAGGACAGCCGGAATCATCACGCGCATCCCGACATCTTTTCCGATGAGATCGGGCAGCACCGGAACCAGCGTTCCATCCGGCACCCCGGGATCAGGAAGCATCGCGTCCGGAACCAGCGCAATGCCCATTCCCGCGATGGCAAACTGCCGAATCAAGTGAATGTGGCGCGTCACCGTCATCGCCGATACCGGATAGGAGCCCCCACGCAGAAGTGGCCACACCTTCCGATCATCCCCCGGACCCACCCAGGTCATCAGATCGTGGTGTTTTAAGTCATCAAGCGTGCGTGGTGTTCCGCGCTGCTGTAGATAATCCCGACTTGCCACGGCCCAGACGCGCGAACGGACGATCTCTTTGGACACCCACGCCCCGGACGGACTTGCGTCCCCAAAGTGAAACGCCAGATCGACATCTTCGATAAGTCCTCCGGTGGGATCGTCACTAAACTGAAGATGAAAAGACAGCCGCGGGTACTTGTGATGGACAAACCCGAGCATCGGTGTCAGCAGATGCGGCGGCAGTCCAATTGGAAGCAAGACCCGCAACATCCCCGATGGCTCGCTTCCAACTTCGCGAACCGACGCGATGAGCGCGCTGGCTTCCTGCACCATCAGCCGTCCCCGCGCCGCCAAGACCCGCCCGGCTTCGGTAAGCATCACACCCACACGGGTCCGATCCACCAGAAGGACTCCTGCCCGCGCTTCCAGCTGATCAATCCGCCGACGCAGTGTGGCCCGCGAAAGACGCAGTGACTTGGCCGCGGTCAAAAAAGAACCGCTGTCCGCAACCGCCAGAAAGGCGCGAAGTTCTTCGAGATCCATGCCTGATAAGAGGCGATGGCCACTTCTGTGTCAAGGCATGGCCACCTGCGGACATTCCTATGGCACCGCGATGCACCTACCATTTTGACATGGCGGACGAAACACGGAATCCAGATGGTTTTGGCAAGCTCTTGTGGCGCGGCGAGTCCGGATATGAAACGGCGCGTCGCCGATCGATGTGGAATCAGCGCATTCCCGATCGCTTTCCCGATGCGATCTATCGCGTCCACGATGTCTACGATGTTGTGTCCGCAGTCAAGCTTGCCAAGCAGCGCGGGCTGAACGTATCAGTAAAATCGGGCGGGCATAGCTGGTCAGGAAATCACCTGCGCGAAGGAGGACTCCTTATCGACATGTCTGCGATGCAGGCTGCGACGATCGACAAAGCCGCGATGCGTGCAACCACCGAACCCGGAAAAGGTGGATCGATTCTGGCCGAGATGCTACTCCGCCAAGGACTGTTTTTCCCGACCGGACACTGTCGCGGAGTCTGCGTAGGGGGATTCCTTTTGCAAGGGGGCTTTGGCTGGCACAGCCGCACGCTCGGACCCGCTTGCATGAGCGTGATTGGACTTGATCTTGTCACCATGGACGGCGATGTGGTGCACGCAAGCCCGACGGAAAATGCCGATCTGTACTGGGCCGCGCGCGGGTCCGGGCCGGGCTTTTTTGCGGTCGTGACGCGCTTCCATCTGCGGGTCTATCCGCGTCCGCGGGTGATGGGAGTCGCGTATCAACATCACCCGATGGAACAGCTAGAAGATGTGTATCGGTTCGCCCATCGCGTCGCGCCCGATGTCCCAAACTCGATTGAGCTGCAGTTTATCATGAGCCGACGCGCATCGTTTTTGCCAAAGCCCGGTATCGAAATCCTGGCGCCCATTTTTGCCGACAGCGTCAAGGAAGCCTGGCGGGCTACGGAGTTTCTGCGCGATGCAGAGATCGGTCGGCACGCCACCCTGCGGGTTCCGTTTCTGCCCGCCACCCTGAGCATGATGTACACCGCGGCGATGCAGCACTATCCCGATGATCACCGCTGGGCCGTCGACAACATGTGGACGCGCGCGCCGATTGATGATCTGCTGCCAGGAATTCGGCGGATTGCCGAAACCATGCCGGAAGAGCCAGCGCACTTTCTGTGGATGAACTGGTCGCCCCCAAGCAATCGTCCGGACATGGCATTTTCCGTCGAAGACAAGACCTATCTTGCGCTGTACGGTGGCTGGAAACACGCCGCCGATGACGAAAAGAACATTCCGTGGGCCACCGATAGGATGCGTGAAATGGCGCACTTGTCGACGGGATGTCAGCTCGCCGATGAAAACCTGCGGATTCGTCCCAGTCGTTTTCTGACCGAAGCCAACATGCAAAGGCTCGACAAAATCCGCCACGATCGCGACTGCGATCTGCGCTTTCACTCGTATCAGGGAAGACCATGAACCATCCCCATCCCAAACGAATCCTCCAGTTAGGAATCAGCCAAGCGGAACAGCGGCAAAAACCCTACGGTCACTTTTACAATCCCAAGCTTGGCGCGCTGCCTTCCCATGCCAAAGAGGCACTGCTGATAGGGCCGGTGGCGGGGCCGGTTTTGCCGACGCTGGCTGATGCCCCACTGCTTCTGACTTGCGAAGAAACAGAGCTGGAAAACGGTCTGGGAATCAGCGCAGATGGCTGTCTGCATGTTGCGATACGCACCGATCTTCCGGATGTCACGCCCGCGATGATCGACTGGTGGTTTGGTTGGCACAGCGCAGAACCGCAGCGCTACAAGCTGTGGCACCCGCGCGCACACGTTTATGCAGCCTGGCAAGATGTGGAAACGCAAGAGCTGGCCGCGCAAAAAGGACGCCCGCGCTATGTCGGTCGGGTCTCCTTTGTCGACGAGTATCTGGGCAGTACGCTGACGCACGCAGCGATCGGTTTTGTGCCGCCAAAGACGCTCGGTTTTGATGAAGCGCTGCTCGCAGATGCGCAGAAACACACCGTGATCGCGGCGCGGGTCAGTCTGGCCGAAACCCCGCTGGATGCCGGGTATCTGGTTCACCATGTTCGCAAGGTGCCAGGCGGTTCGGAAATGCGATCGCGTTTCTGGCTGGGTGGTCCGTATGCCGCAGTGCAAGCCGGAAACCGGCGCGTTCAGATTCCCAGTGCAGTGTCGCGCCGGATTCGCGCCCCGACGCTGGATGAAGGCCGCGACCTGCTCGTGCACTGCTCGCAAGAGATGTCACACCTGGCGACCTTTCTTCCCAAACTCTATGCGGAGTTTTTCGATGTAGCATAGAAAGGTCAAAGTCCCAGGCACGCTGGGCGACATCGTGATGGTCTGACTGTCCCTGCTATGGTCTGTCGGTATGCCATGAACCCTAAAGGGGTCCCGCGGTGGAGGAATTTGTTTTGGAGTTTGCGCGCGCTGAGCAAGCGGGCGATCCATTTGCTTTCCGGTTTACCCCCCAGCCATATCTGCTGCGCACAAAGGGCGGCGGCTTTCAGTCTGCCGAGTTCCCGTGGAGCGAAGCGCTGCTTGACGATCTGGAATCGCTGCGCAAGCCGCGACCCGATCGAGCGATCGTGCAGCGCATCGGTGAACTTCTGCGTCGGTTTGTGACACCGCTCGGCGTTGAAGCGCAGCTCGATCAGATCGTGACTGCAAGTCGCGCCGGCAAAGAGGTCTGCATCACCTTCCGTTCCGCGGCAGCAGAGCTATATGCCCTGCCCTGGGAGCTTTTGGCCGACCGGCACAGTGGTCAAGCGATCGGCAGTCTGCCCGGTGTTCTGTTTCGTTATGAGTGGCCGGAATCGAAGACCCTGCAAAGTACAGTCCGCAGTGAAGGAGGCCGGATTCTGTTTGCATGGTCGGCGGCGCAGGGCGCAGTGCCGGCCAAAGAACAGATCGCGGCCATTCGATCTGCGTGCGAAAAGGAATCGCTGCCCTTTGATTCCGAAAGCGATGTCATCGCCCACGCAAGCTGTGACAAGATCGTTTCTGCACTGGAAAAAGCCCGCGCCACAAGTCGTCCGGTGGCGATATTGCACATTCTTTGTCACGGTGGCGAACAGGGCACAACGTTTGGACTGAGTCTAAACGGCGAAGAAGAAGGAGAGCCCGAACACGTCGACGGTGCGACCTTGCGACAGCTCCTTTCCCCGTTTGCCGACATGGTGCAGCTTGTCGTGCTTTCGGCCTGCGATTCTGGCAATGGGGGTGCGCTTGGCAATCAGCTTGGCAGCGTGGCACAAGCGCTTCATCGCGCCGGTTTTGCCGCCGTGCTCGCATCGCGATTCCCACTGGCAATTCGCGCCGCCAATCAGCTTGCAGAGACGCTGTATGAGGGTCTTGTCTGCAACTCTCTTTCCGTCGAAAAAGCGCTGCTTTCGGTGCGGAATCGACTTGTGCGCGATCCGGCTTTGTTTGACTGGGCCAGCATACAGCTTTACGCGCGAACGGGTGATCAAGGGGACCTGCGTCCGCTCCTGTTTCGTCCTTACCGCGGACTGCTCGCATTCCAGCCAGAACATCGTGCCTTTTTCTTTGGTCGCGAGCGCGAGATTGATCAGGTTCTGACCGCTCTTTCATCGCTGCGCAGCGCTGGAAAACCAAAGTTTGTGATCGTCGCTGGGGCATCGGGAAGCGGCAAGTCTTCGCTGGTCTTGGCTGGCGTGATTCCCAAGCTGTGTGGGCAGGGACCGGATCGATTCCTTTCCGCTTCTGTGAAGCCGGGTGCCAGTCCGCTTGAAGTGCTCAAACAGATTCCGGAACGCACAGACAGACCACTTTTGCTGGTGATCGATCAGCTAGAGGAGCTGTTTACCCACGTTCCAGATCCGGCGGTGCGAACCCAGTTTGCGCAAAAGCTGTGGCTTCTTGCGCAGAGACCCGATGTCCACATCGTGGCGACGCTGCGGGTCGACTTCATTGGTGAATGTGGCGAGCTTGTGATCGATGAAAGCGGTCTTCGGCTCGATCGAATTGCCTACGATGATGCGCACCGGGTGTTTGTTGCGCAGCTCGGTCCCAAAGAGCTTTTGGCGACGATTGAGCAGCCTGCCGCGCGGGTGGGAATTGCGCTGGAAGCCGGACTGACCAGTCGCATGCTCGAAGCCGTTTCGGGTGAACCGGGGGCGCTTCCGCTTCTGCAACATACGCTGGATCAGCTGTGGCTGCGACGAGAACACAGAACGCTGACCCAGAAAGGATATGATGCGCTCGGCCAGCTAGGCGGTGCGCTGTCCCAACATGCAGAGTCGCTGTTTGGCAAGCTCTCACAGGAGGAGCAGCGCTCGGCGCAAGAGGTCATGGTCCGCTTGGTGCGACTCGAAGACGGAATGACACGCGCGACACGACAGAGAGTCCTCCTAGACAAGCTCCGTCCGCGCAAAAAGGAATCGCAGGCGCGCTTCGATGGTGTGCTTCGCGACATGACGGCGGCGCGGCTTTTGACCATCGCTGGGGAAGATCCCAATTCGACGGTGGAAGTCGCGCATGAAGCGCTGATTCGGAGCTGGCCGCGACTGCAAAACTGGCTCAAGGAAGATCAGACTTTCCTTATCGAGCTTGGCAAACTGGAAGGTCTTCTGCGCGAGTGGAAAGAACACCACGCACTGCTTGTATCTGATCAGCTCCGCTTTGCGGAACGACTTCTGCGAACCTATCCGGAACGACTTCCGGAAGAGACGGCGCAGCTCGTTCGCGAAAGCCAAAGGGAGGAACGGAAAATCCGTTTGATCCGACTCACTGCGCTGCTGGTTTTGGTCTGTGGTTTGATCGTGCAAAGCTGGATGTTTTTTTCGGAACAAAGAGCGCACAAGCGGGCGGAGCTGGCGCGTCACGAGCTGATCAATTTGATGAGCAAGACCAGCCAGTTACCGTCGCGGGCAGAGCTTTTGCGGACGCTCGCACGGCTGCGACTTGGACTGGAGCTAAGACCCGATCTGGCGCTTGTGGCGATCGCAGAAGCCCAGAAACTGGAACCGGAAAATCCGCGGCTGCTGGTCGATCAAGCAGAGTATTTTTTGGCGGCGGCGCGCTTTGATGAAGTCTTTTTGCCGGCCCAGATCGCGTTTGAAAAGGAAGCCGATCCGGCGCGCAAAGTGTTAAGCGCTGCAATCGCCTGGAGCGCGGCGCGACTTCATCACAGACCGATCGAACAAAAGGCGTGGAGCGAGCGACTACAGAACACGTTCCACAGCTTGCCCGAAGGGGTCGAAGTCCCAGAGCTTTACGCAACGTCGCAGCTTCTTATCGAAAATCAGTCGCTGCTTCGGCAGGCTCTGCCGATTCCTGATGTGCTGGCGGTGTTCAAGCTGATCCACAGTCCCAGAACACCGCAGCGTGAAGACGATCTGGCCAAGCGGCTGCGCGTCGGTCTGTAGTTCCGCGGCATCATCGTGTCTGTGACAAAACGACGCGCCGTTACAGAGCCGCGCATTTCGGCGCGCCCAAGGACGCGATTTTGTGTATCTTGCGCGACCGTGAAACTGCTGCTGACAAATGATGATGGTGTGCGTGCCGACGGGATCAATGTCCTTGCGAGCACGCTGTCCGATGTTGCGGAAGTGTTTGTGGTGGCCCCCGATCGCGAGCGGAGCGCAACGTCACATTCCTTTACGCTGTTTGATCCGCTGCGTGTTGAAAAGGTCGGACACAATGTCTGGTCGGTGTCCGGAACGCCTGCGGACTGCGCGTATCTTGGCGTGCTCGAGTTTTGCAAAGGAGCCGACTTGGTGATTTCCGGAATCAACCACGGCTACAACTTAGGAGCCGACATTTTCTATTCCGGAACCGTCGCTGCGGCGGTGGAATCAGCGCTGCGTGGATACTCTGCGATCGCGATGTCGATGGGAATGGGTCGGGGTGCAGACTTCCATCGCGCTGCGCGGTTTTGCAGAGCTCTCATCCAAGGAATGCAAGGGCGTCGCTTGCCGCCGCGCACGCTTCTGAGCGTGAATGTTCCAGGGCCCAAGGAACCGCCTCCTCCGCAGGACGGACCCGCGTATCAGATCACGCGGCTTGGCGAACGGATGTACCGCGATCACGTCGACAGCCGCACCGACCCGCGTGGCAACACCTATTACTGGATCGGCGGACCTGTCGCAACGGACAGCGAGCCGCCGGGCACCGATGTGCATGCCATTCATCAGGGACTGATTTCGGTGACGCCGCTGGGACTGGACCTTACGCATCGGCAGCTGCTCGGCGATCTGCCGTCGTGGGATGTCCCCGGCTATCGCCAGATCGGGACGTGATACGCTGTGTGGGCAAGGATTTTTCGATGAAGCCGTTTACGACGCTGTCCCAGGAGCTGCTCGCGGACTATCGGATTTTTCGTCTGCGCAAAGATCGCTGCCGATCGCCGCGCACCCAGGGAGAGCATGACTTTTACGTGCTCGAAGCGGATTCATGGGTCAACGTGGTGGCGCTGACACCGGACGAGCAGATCATTCTTATCGAACAGTATCGTTTCGGTGTCGGGCAGATCACGCTGGAGATGCCGGGCGGAATCATCGATCCAGGTGAAACGCCACTGGAAGCCGCCGCGCGCGAGCTCATCGAAGAGACCGGCTATCAGGCCGATGCGATCTCGGTGCTCGGGCATGTCGATCCCAATCCGGCGATCCTCAACAACCGCTGCTATACCGCGCTGGCGCTCGGCTGCCGGAACATCGCGGGTCAGTCGCTCGATGAAAAGGAAGACATCGCGGTGCGGCTGCTGCCGATTGCCGATGTGCCGCAGCTGCTGGCGTCCGGACAGATCACCCACGCGCTGGTCTGGGCCGCGTACCTTCACTACGATCTGTGGAAAAAAAAGCAGGGCTCGGCGCGCTAAGCGCGTTCACAGCCCGAGCGGATTGACCCACTTTTTGCCTTTGATCGGCACCGGCTTGGGCTTCTTTTCCGGCACAGGTGGCGGCAGCGCAGCCCGACGCGCTTTTTCCTTTTCGATGCCGTTTTTCACTTCCTGCCACGCCTGTTCGTAAAGCGCCGTCGCATCGCCGACATCGCGCAGTGGTTCGTAACTTCCCGAGTGACTGCGCAGCGATTCCAGTGTCCCCCACAGCCAGCGCGCTTCGGTGTCGAGCATCTTCCGCCCGCCCTCGCTCACCGTCGGCAAAAGCCGCGTGTTGGCGATGTCCGCGGAAATCGCCGGTTCCAGCAGGTGGTCCAAAAACGCAAACCCAACATCCGGCTGCCGTGCGGACTGGAGTACGCAGGCAAAATCGACATACAGCAGCGTGCCTTCTTTCGGCAGCAGAAACCGCACCTGCGGCACTTTGCGAACCAGCGAAAACACGTCGTTGGACCAGCCCATGCTCACAGACAGCTTGCCGCGCTTGTCCAGATCCGCCGGATCGTCGATCAGCTCGATGCCGCGCGGCAGCGCCCGCAAAAGCAGCTCTTTGGCCGCTGCAATGTCGGCAGGATCGCGGGTGTTGGCCGACTTGCCGAGCCGCCGCAGCGCCATCCCCAGTGTCGCCCGCATGTCATCAAGCCACGCGACCTCGGGACCGCTTTCGGCAAACAGGATGTCCAGGCTCGACGGCTCGATGACGTGTCCGGTGCGCGGCGGCAGATAGGCATAGCCAATCACCCACCAGACATACGGCACGCAGTGCAGCAGGCTTGGGTCATACGGCGGATTGCGAAAATCGAGCGGCACCTGCGCCAAGTTCGGCACCCGCTCACGCGGCATCTTGGCCACCCGGCCCGTCGTGATCAGGTGCTCGACGGCATAGCCCGAAAGAAACACCACATCAAAGCGGCGGCTGTCGAGGTTGGCGAGCAGCGACTCGTTCGACTGAAAGACCTCTAGCTCGATGTGATTGCCGGTCTTCGCTTCAAACGACGGCAGGGTTCGCGATCCGAAATAGTCCGCAAACGTCGCCACGCGCAGCGTCTGTCCCGACGGAATCACAGGCGGTGGCGGCACAGGCGGCGGCGGACGATTACACGACGCAAATAGCGGCAGGAGCAAGCTCACCATGGGAAGCTCACGCCGCAGCAAGTTGCGGCCAAAAGAGCGAAGTGCCTGCGCAGCCTTCTCCAGCATCGAAGCTACCTCGAGGATGCACAGAGTGCGGTCGGACCGGCAAGTGCTTTTTCGCACCTTTGGACCCAGCGCCCGTCGATCGAGCGAAGACCGCCGAGCGACGACCGCGTTGCCGGACTACAGATCGCGCACGTCCCAGGTCATCCCAGTCCGGCGCAGCCGATCGGGAAGATGACTGCCCATGACAAACGCCGGCGTCAGCACACCACCCTGCGTCGGCAGCGGATCTTCGGCCAGACACAGCGCCGCTTCCGACAGCATTCGAGATGTCTCGCCGTACCCCGGATCGTGATTGCCTTTGACGATGCACTCGGCGCGTCGCACTTCCCCCGACGGGAGCGGCTGGCTTTTGCCGATCAGCCGAATCACGAAAAAGCCGCGATTGCGCGCCCGCTCGCTCGGGCCTTCGCCTGGTGCCGGCAGCCGTTTTTCAGCCAAGCCACGCAGCGTGTCACTCGATCCAACCACCAGCATCGCCGCTGTCCCCGCCGCCGTCGCCACCGATCGCAGATAACCGGCTGGGGTTTTCGGATTGGCGATGACTTCGGCGTAGCGAAAGTCGCGACCATAGGCAAAGTTCGACAGCGCATTGGTCCGTCGCACGATGCGGGTGTTGATCGCCGCCATCACAAACGGCGCCGTGTAGTAGCCCGCCTCGTCGTCGGATTCGACGCCTTTTTGATCGCCCCGATCGGGGCCGCGGTCTTTTTGGCGGTCCGGATACAGCGCGTAGGGATCGCCCATCAGACGACGCAGCTCTTTGTCGGCAGCGGCCTCGGCAATTAGGTTCAGTCCCGACGCGATGGTGCCACCGCTCGCCCCGCCGCGCAGCGCCACCACGTAGTATTTGGCCGACCCCAGCTTGAGACCTGATTTGGCAAAGTGCTCGGCGAGCAGGTGCACCCCCAAGTCCGACGGCAGCGAGTCAAAACCACAGCAGTGGACGATCCGCGCGCCGGTCTGTTCCGCCGTCGCATGCGCGCTGTCGATGGACCGACGGACAAACTGCACCTCGCCGGTCAAGTCGCAGTAATCGGTGCCCGCCTGCGCACAGACTTCGACGAGCGGCAGGCCATATTTGGCGTAAGGACCGACGGTGGTGCAGATGACGCGCGTCTGGTCGGCGATCTTGCGCAGGGCGTCTTTGTCGGTGCTGTCGGCAATCAGGATCGGCAGCTCGGCCAGGTTTGGGTCGATCCGCACCAGATCGCGACGGACTTCTTCGAGCTTTGTGCGGTTGCGGCCCGCGATCGCAAAGCGAAGATCCCGACGCTGGAGACCCGCCAGATACTCCGCGACGAGCTTGCCGGTAAAACCCGAGGCGCCAAACAGCACCACCGCATACGGACGATCCCCACGCGGGGTCACAGAATTAGACATGCGCTGATCCTAGCGCGTCGCCCAGGTCGGCAAGCACTCGCTCGACATGGCCTTTGACTGACACTTTGCCGTAGACCTGCGCGATCCGTCCGCTTTCGTCGATGACGAAGGTCGAACGAATCATTCCCAGGGTTTTTTTGCCGTACAGCACCTTTTCGCCATACGCCCCATACCGCTTGGCCACTTCCGCGCCGGCATCGGACAGAAGCGGAAAGGGGAGCGCGTATTTTTGGGAAAACTTCTGGTGCGAGGCGACCGAATCGGGGCTCACGCCAAGCACGAGCGTTTTTGAAAAACGCGCGCTGTGATCGCGAAAATCGCACGCCTGCTGGGTGCAGCCCGGCGTGTTGTCCCTCGGATAGAAGTACAGCACGATGCGCCGGCCCAAAAGCTCGCGCAGCGAATAGGTCTTGCCGTCGTGCGCCGGCAGGGAAAAGTCCGGAGCCATGTCTCCGACTGAAAGCGTGGGCTGGGTCGCCATGTGGTTTCGGTGTCCTTTGAAAAAATTCGGTTTACGCCGCCTGACAGTCGACGAGCCTGAGCAGCTTGGCCCCCGAGCGCAGAAACTCGCGTTCATGACAGGTCAGCAAAATGATTTGATGCCGGCTGGCACCGCGCCGCAAAAGCCGCAGCATCCGATCAAACCGCGCGTCGTCACAAAACGTCAGCGCATCATCGAGCAAAAGCGGCACCGACTGCCCCCGCTGCGCCATCAGGTCCGCCACCGCCAGCCGCACCACGATCGCAAGCTGCTCGCGCGTCCCCAGGCTCAGCGCCACAAACGGCTCCAGCTGCTCGCCTCGCCACAGTCCTTCGATCGCCAGCGTCGATTCGTTTATCGCCAGACGGCAGCCCGGCAAAATCGCCTGCAGATACGGCTCGCACAGACGCAGAAGCGGCCCAAGATACGCCTCGCGTGAGCGCTGATCGTGCGCCTGCATGCTCTCGTACAGCAGCCGAATCGCTTCGGCCCGCCGCGTCTTGTGCGATAGCTCGACCTGCGCCCGCTCATACGCCGCCTGCGTTTCGGCCAGCTCTTCGTCGATGGCCTGCTGCCCGAGCGTCCGCAGCTCGATCTGCAGCTCTTGGGCTTTTTGCGTAAGCCCCAGCAAATGCCGCGACAGCTCGTCAATTGCGGCCTTGTTTTGGCTCACATTCTGACGAATTCCGTCAAGATCCGCCGCTTTTAGCTCATTTTCGAGCATTTCCGCCTGCGCACGCTTGTCTAGCACGACTTGCTTTTGCGCTTGCACGCTCACGTCTAGCTCGGCGTCACTGCACTGCGCCGCCTCGTCATCGAGCTGTTTTTTGAGCCGCTCGACTTCGCGACGCTGCTGCGAAAGCCGACCATCGTGCTCGGCTTGCTGATTGCGCAATTTTTCGACGAGCAGCCGCTTGCGCTCGACCTCTTCATCGCAGAGCACAAGCTCTCGCGAAAGCGACTCGACAAGCTGCTGCCGCTCGCCCAGCTGCCGAAGCAGCGTCTCTTGCGGCAGCGACGGCTCTGTTTCATCACCGAGCTGCACAAGCTGCCGCGTAAGCCGCACAATTTCTTCGCGCAGTGCCGCCACGCCCGACGGACACAGCCGCCCCAGGTGTTGCATAAGCTCGCGCTGCTCGTCGACAACCGCTCGCCGATTCGCCGCTTCTTGCTCTGCCGTCAGCAGATCCGCGACCCCCAGCTCGGCAAGCTGAGCCAAGAGCTTCGCCTGCTCCGTCTGCAAGCTCTCACGCAGCCGCGCAGCCCCCGTCCGACCCGGCGTAATCACCAGCTTGACGCCCGGCAGCACAAGCTCGGTTCGATCGGTCACAATCCGCGTCGTTGCTGGTTCAGAAACTGGCTGTCCATCCAGCCACAGCTCCGCAGTCCCCGTGACCGCGACCTCCAGCAGCGTCGCCACGGCATGCAGCTCGACCTCACGCTCGCGGACCAGTCGGTGCAGCTCTCGCAGCTTGGCGAGCTGTTTGTCGTCGACCACAAGCCGCACAAGCTGATCGGCGAGCTCATTTTTTCGTTTTTCCAGCGTCTCGACTTCGCCAAGCCGGCTGTTTCGTTCAAAAAGTTCTGCCGAAAGCCGTTGCCGGTCGACGGAGCGCCGCAGCAGAGACACCTCCGCCGATGCCGCCGAATGCTCGTCCGATTTTTTCTTGCGCCGCGTCACCGCATCGTTCCACAGCTGCTCCTCCGTCGAAATCCCGACGAGCCCCTGTTGCTTGCGCACATCCAGCTTCAGCAGTTCTTCGTCTGCCAGCCGCACGGTCTCGCGGCCATCGAGTCGTCGCTTTTGTTTTTGCCGCAGCAGCTCCAACCGTTCCTCGGAGAGCGTCACATCTTTTTGCAGCGCAGCGAGCGCACGCTCTCGCTCGGACAAAAGCAGCAGCGCCGCTTCGTCTTTTTGCAGCGCCGACTTCTGCTTCGCCAGCGTTCCGTCTTCGTCGTAGCGTCGCAGCTTGTCGCGCAGATCCCCGAGCCGATCGACCTTGCCTTCGTAGTCCCGCTGTCGCTCACGCAGACCGGCGAGCTTGACCGCCAGCTGTTCAACTTTTTCCCGCGCTTTTTTCAGCTCGTCGCGCGGCTGGCCGGTCTTGGTGTAGTTCTCGTCGTGCCGATCGCGAAACACCTGGAGCAGTTTGCGCCCCAGCTCACCCGTCAGCACGCTGCCCACTTCGGATTCCAGCGCCGACTGCAAATCACGCTGGAGCGACGATGCGGCTTGGTGGTTGCGAAACGACTCGCCCTGCGTCACCCACAGAAGTCCGCACAGACCTTGGTGTTCGCTTTTCGGTTCGGCGCTGTTGGCTTTCGCCGGGCTATCAAAGCGCAAAAGCCGCGCCAGCTCTTCCTCGGCGGCCATGCCTTCGAGCTTTCCCGTCGGTGTCACCAGTTCCGCGCGCGGATTTTGACAAAACGCTTTGTACAGCGAATACGGCCTGCCAAAAAACTCCAGATCCAGCCGTAGCTCGGGCCTGACCTTGCTGCCAAACGGCAAAAAATCCTCGGTCACCGTCGCTTTGTATTTCAGAAACAGCGCCGCCTTCAGCGCCAGAAGCAGCGTCGATTTGCCGTCTTCGTTGTCGCCGGCAATCACCGTCAGACCGTCGCCCAGGTTGTCGATGCAGATCGGCCCGCGCAGCTTGCGGAAATTGCGTACCTCGATTCGCCGGAGCCGCATCGCTTACGTCCCCACCGCTTGCCGGTATTCTTCGACGAGCAGCTTGAGCGCCAGCTTCGCCCGCTCGCCGGCTTCGCTCGGCTGTTGTTGCTTTTGCCGCAGCTCAGCGACGACGTTTCGCAAAAGACCTTCTGCCGGCAAGTTGTCTAGCTCATCTTCCGAGACTTCGGGCAAAAGCGCATCGTCGTGAACCCGCAAAAGATGAAGCCTGGCCCGCCACTCGGAAAGCAGCTTGCGCAGCGACTGCTCGGCGGAAAGCGGCAGCGACCCCATCAGCGTCAAGTCGAGCAGCGTCTGACGGTGCGGCTGGGCCAGTCCCATGAGCATCGCTTCGACGAGCCCGACATCGGCTTCCGACAAGACGGTCAGCTTGCGCTTTTCCCACTGAAAGTGCCCAGTCTTCACCACGTCGACCTGCGGCGGACAGCCGGGGCCTTCCATCTCGACGAAGAGCACTTGGCCGCTTGGACTGCGATCGGCGTCTTTGAATCGGTCAGGCTCGGGCGTCCCGGCGTAATACGTGCGGTCGGCAATCGGCAAAAAACCGTGCCAGTCGCCGAGCGCCAGATAGTCGAGCCGTGCCCGCTGCACCCGATCGTCGGCAATTTCGTTGGTGGCTTCGCTGCGCTCGGGCAGTCGATTTTTCACCGATCCGTGGGCGACGCCGACCCGCACCGCGCCAACTGGGGAAACCATCGTGTCGAGCGCATCGCTCACATCGATCGATTCGTGCCGACGCAGAAGCGGGGCTGGCAAAACCGCCAGCTTGCCGTCTTTCAAAATCACCGGCTCTGCCGAAAGAAGCGGCTTCACATTCGCGGGCAGGCCCAGTCGCACAAGCCGCGTCCATACGCTTTCAAAAAGCGCTGCGTCGTGATTTCCCGGCAAAAGCAGCCAAGGCCCCGAATAGCCCGCCATCGCGAGGACCGTGCGCCGCAGCACATCGTCGGGCACCGTATGGCTGTCGAAGACATCCCCCGCAGCGATCACGCAGTCGGCCTGTCTCTCACGGGCCAGAGCGGCGATCCGCTCGACCGCAGAAATCCGCTCGCGCTTGAGCAGCGCAGCTTGATCGGGATCTTCTCCGACGAGATCCGCGAACACTTTGCCGATCTGCCAGTCCGCCGAGTGAACAAACCGCACCGCCATCGCAAGCTCCCCACAAGTCGTTTTGGGAACAATAGATCACGGCGGGCGCGGTGCAAGCCGACTCTACTCGCGATGATAGGGACTGCCGTCGAGAATCGACTGCGCGCGATAGATTTGTTCCAGCACCAAAAGCCGCGCCAAGCGATGCGGCAGCGTCAACTTGGACAGCCCGAGCAGATAGCTTGCCCGATCGCGCAGCACCGCGCTGTGACCGTCGGCACCACCGATGCAAAGAGCCAAACCCGGTGCGCCCGAGTGAAATGCCCGATCGAGCCTCTGCGACAGCTCCCGCGACGATGGCTGCTCGCCTCGCTCATCGAGAACCCAGATCAAATATCGCGGCGGCAGTTTTTTTAGAAGCTGCTCTTCGTCTTTGACCTCGATCACTTCGACGGGCAGGCGCGGGCGCAGACGCTTTTCATATTCGGCACAGCCAGCGAGCACCCACGGATCGCGCAGCTTACCGACCGCCAAGACGACCAGCTTCAATCGAGCCTACTTTGCCGTCGGTGCGGCGATCGGATAAGAGAGCGTCTGTTTCAGCCAGTCGGCATTTTTGCGCACCGCAGAAAGCAGCTGCTCGTAGACGGCGGGTCGCTTGTCAAACAGTCGATATCCGTCGCGGCTGCGCAGATAGCCACGCGCTTTGGGATGCTTTTCAAACAGCGCCGCTTCGCCCATTTTTTCGGCCCAGCGCGCGTAGCGAGCCCGGTTGTCGAGCAGCGCCTTGACGACAAACGGCATCACCATCGAGTAATCCGCCTGCATGCTCTCGGTGGTGCGCTGATACACGTCCTTGTCGACCTTGCCCCACGTCACCGCTTCCGCCGGTGGACACGACGACAGCGAACCGTCTGTCACCGGCGCGCTCACGATCTGTACGTCGAACGTATAGCCGCGCACTTCCGACAGACCAAGCACCTGCGAAAGCCCCGGCTCTGGTTGCAGGTTGTAGTTTTTGGGCACGCCGCCGCCCAAGATCAGCGTCGCCAGCGCGCCCGGCTCGACTTGGAACAGACAGTGATAGTGGTACGCGCACGACTCGAAGACTTCAGCCTGCACGTCGAGATCGAAGCCAAACTCGGCAATCAGCCCGGCCTGCTTCATCGCCCACAGCTTCATCGCGTTCAAAAACACGCTGCCATCGCCCGGTGCACCGACGAGGATCGGAATCGCCAGTCGATGACAGGTCGACAATAGCCCCGACGAGATCCCGTTTTTTTGTTCCTGCTGCCCGTAATACTGCCCAAGGAGAAACCGCAGCTCGGTGCCGGTCATTTTTTTCTGAAATTCGGGCCGCAGCAGCACCGCCGTCAAAAATCGATCCTGATCGAGCAGCACTTGTTCATCAAACGCCATGTCGGTGACGCGAATCGTCCCTTCATCGCGCAGCGCACCGTCGTCGCCAAAGATCGGAACTTCATGGACCGGATTGCGATGCCCGTCGAGCGAGCGGTGTCCATCGTGATAACAGACCGCATCTGTCGTCGACAAATAGGCAACCCAGCCGGTTTCCAAAAGCGGATTGAGCCACGTCTGGTGCTGTCCCGACACCGTCACAGGACCAGCGATCGCCACCGTCAGGGGACAACCGGCACCGATCGCCGCGTCGAGCAGCGTATAAATTCGCCGCAGATAGGCGCCACCAAACGCTGGCAGGCAGTGCAAAAACAGCTCGTCGAGCGATTCCACTTCGTCGACGCGACGGGTCAGCACGGTGCGGCGCTGGGCGTCATCACTTCCCGACGGAGCCGCAGTGTCGGAGGCATTTTGGCAAGGATAGCGGGGGGTCGTCATCGGCGCGCACTATAGGCAAAAAGCCGCGCCGGTGGAACGCGAAAGCGTTACTTGTTTGTCGACGGTGGGAGCCGAATGGACAGCCGGTCGCCAAGCTGGGCAAACAGCCGCAGCCATGTAAACGTCCGCTGGGACTCGCTGCTGCTCTGCTGCGAGCGCTGCACTTTTTCGCGATACAGCGTCTGCTGGAGTTCATAAAAAGCGTTCTGGGTCCGCCACAGATCGACGGTGTACGGCGGTGTTGTCGAAAGAACCACCGCGTCGAGCAGCGCTTGCAACACCTTGGTCGAATCGGGCAGCTCGCGCAGCTTGTCGGACAGTCGCTGCAGCAAGCCCTGAAGCGCAAAACTGACCGCCGCTTGGTCCAGCCGCACACCGCTGCGCTGCACTTCGTCGAGCAGCCGCCGAATTTCGCCAAAATCGGGACTTGCGGCGCCAAGCTGAGCCAAAATTGCCGTTTGAAGCGACTGTTCCGCCGCCGTCTTCAGCGCCGGTGGCAGCGGCGCGTGCAGGTCCGTCAAAAAGCGCAAGAGCGGCGCGTGGGTGTCATAGATTTTCCGCAGCTCGTCGTCGACTTCCGCCCGCGTATTGCGCAACAGCTCGTCGAGAATTCGCCGCTGATCGTCGCGAAAGAGCTCGCGCAGCGAATAGGTCGCCTGCCCAAAATAGCGATCGATCATTCGCAGCACCGTCGGCAAATCGGCTCGTTCAAAGGGCTCGACGAGGTTTTTGCGCAGCTCACCCAGAAAGTCCTCGCTGCGCGTCTCGACAACACCGCCGACGAGGTTGTGATCGCCAAAGTGCAGCACCGCAAAGCTTAGATCCGCCGACTCTTGCGTCACGGGGGTCGCCACCCGCGCCCGCCCAAGCTGAAGGGAAAGTCGCCCCGAGCGATGCAGGTGCTGCTGACGCGGCTCGATCTGATAGCCATAGATGCTGATCGGATCTTCGTAGCGCTGGAACAGCGACGTGATCGCGTAGTGGGCAAATGCTTTGGCCAGATCGACTTTCCGCGGCCTGACCTGGCTTTCGTACAGTTGCCGCCCGTTGCCCACCGCTGCAACATTGCTTTCCGCAGTCGCCAGCACGTCGAGAAAAACCGGTTCCAGATCGACTTTCAGCGCGGTCTGGGCCAGCTGAATCGCCCGCGCCGCGTAGAGCAAGTTTTGCAGTGGCTCAACGCCGGAGATGTCGTCGAAAAACCACCCGCAGCTGGTGTACATCAGAAGCAGGTGCCGCTGCATTTCGAGCAGCTGAAACACCCGCGCCGTCTCGTCGGGGGTCAGCGGACGCTTGGCTTGGTTGCGCAAAAAGCGCTCGCGCACCTCGGGTCGTCCGTCGATGGTCACGTCGATATAGGCATCTCGCGCCCGCCACGGATCAGACAACAGCGTCGCTGTCGCCTGTTCGTAAAGCGGTGCCAACCGATCGCGCAACAGATCGAGTGCCGTCCGCAGAGGTGTCCGCCAGCGCTGGTGCCAGCCCGGACTGCCACCGCTGTTACAACCACAATCCGATGCCCAGCGCTCGATGCCGTGTGCGCAGCTCCACGCGGTTCGCTCGCAAATTTCGACTTCATGGGTCGGTGGATATTGGGCGAGAAATTCCCCGTAATTGGTCAGGCGAACCCCGTCGGTGCGTTCGATCGTGCGCAGCGCAAAAGCCAGCGCCATTTCGCCATATTTGTGGTGATGCCCGTAGGTTTCTCCGTCGGTCGCAATGTGTACAAGCTGCGCTCTGTCCTGGCCGTTCCGAAAGCCACGCAGAAGCCGCTCCGCCAGCTTGTCGCCTTGGTTTAGCAGGTGTTCGAATGCCACCGCCCGCGAGGTCTGTCCGTCGTAAAAAAACACCGCAATCCGCCGCCCCGACGGCAGCACCACGTCATACGGCATCGAGGTGTCGACTTGCCCGCCGCTTACGTCGCGATAGCTCGACTCACCGCGTCGCCGCACGCCTTTGGCTTGATGCGGCGCCAAGATGGTAAATCGAATCCCCTCTTTCGCGAGCGCTTCGAGGCTGGCCACGTCGACCGCCGTTTCCGCGAGCCACATTCCTTCCGGCAGACGACCAAAGCGGAACGCAAAGTCACGCACGCCCCACACCACCTGCGTCCGCTGATCGCGCGGGCTGCACAGCGGCAGGATCGCGTGGTTATACACCTGGGCCAGCGCCGAGCCGTGCCCCGAAAAGCGCAGCATGCTCTGCTTGTCCGCCAGCAAAATCAGATCATAGACCCGTCGCGCATGCACCGACATCCAGGACAGCAGCGTCGGGCCAAAGTTGAAGCTGACCCGTTCGTAATTGCTGACGATGCTGGTGATTTTGCCCTTGTCGTCGAGGATGCGTGCATAAGCGTTGGGCTCGTAGCACTCGGCGCAGATCCGCTCGTTCCAGTCGTGATACGGAAACGCCGAGTCCTGCACTTCGATGGTATCGAGCCACGGGTTTTCACGCGGCGGCTGGTAGAAGTGGCCGTGGATGCAGACGAGACGCGGGGCGGCATTCATAGAGGGGAAGTCCTGCCCCGATGCTATCACCAGTCGCGCCGCCGTCGCTTTGCGGTATTCTCCGC